>JBKQLZ010000308.1:0-23935 GCA_052146895.1 Acidimicrobiales bacterium | reverse complement strand
TGGACACACCCACGAGACCCGCTCCAACGGCAAGGCCACACGTGAGCAAGCCCGCACCTAGTGCGGTAACTACTCGTTTCATACTTCCCCCTGTTTCCAGACGGAGCCAGCGACCTGCCGGACCCCTGACGACCGCCCCGGAACTGCCCGAGGGGCCGGTAGCGCGCCTGTCCCGACTCCCGAGTCGCCTCGCACGGACAGGGCCCCAGAGGAAGAGTAGGTGCAGGCAAATTGCCTGTCAACCGAGAATTGAGCCTCGTGACTCAAGGTGTGAGGGACATCTGCCGATAAGCGCTCAGCACGGCGCCCCGGGCGCCACTGATGGCCACCCGATACCCCGCTCAGCGGCGAGCGCGAGCTCGAGGAGCAGCGGCTCGCGATGGTGGGCGGCGAGCACCTGGACGCCGATGGGCAGTCCGTCGAGCATGCAGAGTGGCAGGGTCATGGCCGGGCTCCCGTTGAGGTTCGAAGGTGCCGTGAGCGCGGCGTTGTTCATCACGGCGCGGGCAAAGCCCATCTCCTCAACGAGATCGGCCCAGTCCGGGCGCAGCGGTGGGGGCCCTTCGGCGACAAAGGCCACGTCGGGCGTCGAGGCGGCGACGACGAAGTCCACCGCATCGAACAGCTCCGCCATCGCATCGTTCAGGTCCCGCCGGAAGCGCTCGACGCGGGCGGCACGCTCGAGGGAGTAGCGCTCGCGGTAGATCTCGAGGCCCGTCCTCATGACTTCGCCGAGCTGCGCGACGCTCTCGGGATACGAAGCGCCGAGATCGACGACGGTGCTCGGTTGGTTCGCTGCCGACCACTCGCCCCGAAGCGGCGGCAGGTGGCTTTGGACCTCGACGATCTCGAGGCCGGCCACCTTCGCCAGCTCCTCTCCAGCGCTGGCGACGAGCTCTCGGACCTCCGGCCGGAGGGTCGCTATGCCGAGGCCGGGAAGGATCGCCAACTTCCGCCCGGCGATCAGGTGCGTCCCGAGACCTGCCTCCCAGCCCGAGACGCGGGGGAGGCTGAGCGGGTCACCTGAGTCGTATCCGTTGCAGGCATCGAAGTAGCGGGCGGTGTCGCGCACCGATCGGCTGAGGCATCCCATCACCGCGGTGAGAGGCTCGATACTGGCCCTCGGTCCTTTCGGGATTCGGCCGTACGTGGCTTTCAGGCCGAACAGCCCGGCGTAACCCGCCGGGATCCGAATCGACCCCCCGCCGTCGCTGCCGGTCGCGATCGGCAGCAGGCCACCGGCAACAGCCGCGGCCGTTCCGCCTGACGAGCCTCCCGGAGTCCTCGTCGGGTCCCACGGGTTGCGCGTCGTCCCGTGCATCTCAGTCGAGGTCCAGTTCGCGCCGCCGAGCTCGCTCGCGGCTGTCTGCGCGACGAGCACAGCGCCGCTCGCCCGGAGCCTTACGATCGATGTGGCGTCGTGGTCCCCGACCCGGTCGGCAAAGACGGTGGTGGCCTCACTGAAAGGCCAGCCAGCGACCTGCTCGAGCTCCTTCACTCCGAAAGGCACGCCCCCGAACGGCAGTCCCACGTCGGCTGTGGCTGCGGTCGCTCGGGCCTGCTCGGCGTCCACATGGGAGAACGCGTTGAGCGACGACTCTGCCATCGCCGCGAGCGAGCCCTCCAACGCCTCGAGCGGTGAGATCGTCCCGGCTCGGAATTCCTCGACGAGTCCGCACGCGTCCCCGAGCCACGGTTCGGCTGACATGGCAGGACCGTAGCCGGGACTGGCCTACGGTGACGGGCCATGCAGTCTCCTCCGTCTTCTACCCTCGGGCTGTACGAGACGATCTTCAAGCGCCGCGATGTCCGCGGTCAGTTCACGGGCGAGCCGCTCGATCCTGAAGTGCTGCACCGCGTTCTCGAGGCGGCGCATGCTGCCCCGAGCGTGGGGCTCTCCCAGCCGTGGGACTTCATCGTTGTGCGCGACCAGGCAACCCGTGAGGCGTTCAGGGCGCATGTGTGGAGCGAGAGGGAGCGTTTCTCGGGGAGTCTCCCGCCGGAACGGGCCGAGCAGTTCGCGTCGATCAAGATCGAGGGCATCCTCGAGTCGAGCGCTGGGGTAGTCGTGACCTACGACTCGGCGCGGGGCGCCCCCCACGTGCTCGGGCGGCACGCGATCGCTGACGCGGGGCTGTACTCGGTCTGCTTGGCGATCGAGAACCTCTGGCTGGCTGCCACGGCCGAGGGTCTCGGTGTCGGCTGGGTGTCGTTCTACGACGAGGCCGTCCTGGCGGAGCTCCTCGGGGTGCCCGCAGGTGTACGACCGGTCGCGTGGCTCTGCCTCGGCCCTGTCACGAAGCTCGAGGACACGCCTGACCTCGAGCGTGCAGGGTGGCGCTCGCGGCTGCCGCTGGAGGCGGTCGTGCACGAGGAGCGCTACCGGCGCCGCTCGTGACCTCGTAGAGGTCAGTCCGGCCTGAGGCCTGTGAGCAGCATCTGGGCGACTCGTGCTCCGTAATCGAGGTCGAGGGGCTCGTCACTGATGATGAGGCGGTGAAGGATCGCCGCCGATCCGAGCTCGAGCACGAGGTCGACGTCGACGTCCGGCCGGATCTCGCCCCGGGAGATGCCGCGCTCGAGGATCACTCGCAAGGCGACCTGCCGGCGGCGGATGAGCTCGTCGTAGACGACGTGGCGCAGCTCGGGATCGGGGGCGGCGTCGGCGAGCAGCCGAACGAGCGCCTGGCCGAGTGGTAGGCGGAGCGCCTCGATGAACGCCGCGAGGAGGGTCATGACGTCGGTGGCGAGCGCGCCGGTGTCGGGCGCCGTGAGCTGCTCGTCGCCGACCCCGCGCACCGAGTCGAGCACGAGGGGGAGTTTCGACGGCCACCTCCGGTAGATGGTCGCCTTTCCGACCCGCGCGCGGTGGGCGATCTCGTCCATCGTGAGGCGCGAGTAGCCGCGCTCGCCGAGAAGGGTCAGCGTGGCGTCGAGGATGGCTTGGACGGCATCGTCTGCCTGCACTTGCGTCTTCTCCCCCCTAGTGCCTGGCAGCGCTCAGTCTGCCAAATTCCAGCCTGTCAGCCGACGGCCTCGCTACGCAGCCGAGGCGGCACGCGGCGCGTGATGTTCACGGCGTGGTCACCGAGGCGCTCGTAGAAACGCCCGACCAACGCCAACTCGATCGCAACCGGCACGAGAACAGAGCCGCCCGCGATGTCCGCGATCAGCTGCACGTGGAGATCGTCCATCTCGTCGTCGAGAAGGTCGATCTGCTCTGCGCCTGCTGCCCGGTCGGCGTATGCGTCGGCGGCCATCGCCCACATTAGGCACGCGATCTCACCCATCCGCTCGATGAGGCCACGCACTCGGGCCGGCATCTCGGCGGGGAGGTTGCGCGTCGCCCGCTGGGCGACGTGCTCGGCGAGGTCGCCGCTGCGCTCGAGCTCGGGGAGCATCGAAAGGACGGCCAGCAGCCACCGCGTGCGGTTGGCGGACATGCCGCCGGCCATCACCTGCGCGTGGACCCGCTCCTCGATCTCCCGGTAGAGCTCGTCGAGGGCGAGGTCGTTCGCGACCAGTACGCGGGCGGCTTCCCGGTCACCGGTCAAAAGGGCGTGTGTCGCCCCGGCAACGGCCTCTTCGACAAGCGCGAAAAGTTGAATGACCTGGCGGTCGATGCTGAGAGCTACCTCAGCAGGGTCGACCTCGGACTCCCCTAGGTCCCCGGTCGCTTCATTCGACGAGAGCAGGCGACGGACCACAGTCCTTACGGTACCCCTCGGCGAGCCGCCGGAACCACGCAAATGTGGCTCTTCGAACGGGAACTTGCGGGGATTCGAAGGTTTGGCGCCGAGCGAGGACGGGTAGCGTCATTGCCGGTGGTACAAGGGCGTTCCACTCAATCGGCGGCCGGTATGCCGCCTGAGCCTGACGAGAGCGAGGTTCTTGCGCTCGGGCAGCAGCTCGCGAGCCTGGGCTCAGGCGTCAAAGCCCGCGCCTACAAGATGTCGCGGGTCACTGAGATGCTCATGTCCTGGGCGATGAGCAATCCCGCGTTCCAGTCTCAACTGTTCCGGCTCGTCGACGTCTTGCCGGCGATGAGCGACGACGCCGACACGGGCCGGCATCTCGAGGAGTACTTCGAGCGCGGCGTCGCACCGCTGCCGGTGGCGGCGTCGGCCAAGCTCGCCAACCGCGTCGGCATCGGCAGGGGCCTGGCGGCAGGTCTGACACGGCGGGAGGTCAGCAAGATGGCTGCCCAGTTCATCGTCGGCTCGGATCCGGCACAGGTGGGGACGGCGCTGGGAGAGATGTGGCGGGGTGGCACGGCGGCGACCATCGATCTGCTGGGCGAGCACACGTACTCCCATCGCGAGGCTGATACTTATGCGGGCCGGCTGGCGGAGCTTGTCTCGGCCCTGCTCGACCAAGCCGAGCTGTGGCCCTCCCGCCCCATCCTCGAGAGCGACGACCTCGGTGAGCTCCCGCGGGTGGCAGTGTCGATCAAGCCGAGCGCCCTCGCGCCCGACTTTCATCCCCTCACCGCCAGCGCCGGTATCGAGAGCGCTCGCCGAAGGCTGCTGCCGATCCTCGAGCTCGCAGCGGCACGCGGCGCCCAAGTCTGGTTCGACATGGAGCGGTACGAGGCGAAGTCCCTCACGATCCGGCTGTTCCACGAGCTGATGGCCAAGCCGTCGCTGTCGGGGTTGCACGCAGGCATCGTCGTGCAGGCGTACTTGCGCGACTCCGCCGACGACCTTGCAGATCTGGCGAGCTGGGCGGCCGAGCGGGCGAAATCCGGTGGGCCTTCAGTGGTGCCTGTCTCGGTGAGGCTAGTGAAGGGGGCCTACTGGGACACTGAAACGATCGTCGCGCAAGCGGCCGGGTGGCCGGCTCCGGTGTTCGATCAAAAGGCCGAGACCGACCTCAACTACGAGCGTTGCGTCCGCATCCTCCACGGCCATCACGGACTTCTCCGGGCGGCCTTCGGCTCGCACAACCTCCGGTCGCTCGCGTATGCCATGGCCACCGCGGAGTCGGCGGGCATCCCGCCGAACGGCTACGAGCTCCAGCTCTTGTATGGGATGGCGGAGCCCGTTCATCAGGCCGTCCGCGAGATGGGCCGCCGGCTGCGGGTCTACGCCCCGATGGGGGAGCTCGTGCCGGGGATGGCGTATCTCGTGCGGCGCCTGCTCGAGAACACGTCGAACGAGAGCTTCGTGCGGCATCGTTTTGCCGAGGGCAAGAGCCTCGAGGGCTTGCTCGTCCGGCCGAAGGTCCGCAAGACCGCGTCAGCGGGGGCTGGTGCCGCTCAGCCTCAGCCTCAGGGTGGGGCGTTGGTCGCTCACCCCGGGCTCTCCTTGCGCCCGGTGACAGACGCCGGCGCACCGAGCCCGTACGAGCCCGAGCCGCTGGCGGAGTGGTTCGTGCCTCCGGTCCGTGACGCGATGGCCGAGTCAGTCGAGTCGCGCGGGCGAAGTCTCGGCCTCTACGTGCCGGCTCGGATCGGCGGCGCGGACGTCGAGACCGAGCGAAGGCTCGTGTCGGTCGACCCGGCAGATCCCGCCGCCGTAGTTGCGACCTCGGCCTGCTGCGGCCCTGCCGAGCTGTCGCGGGCGATCGAGTCGGCTTCGAAGGCGTACCGCGACTGGTCCCGGCGCCCGGCCGCGGCGCGGGCACAGGTCCTGTTCGATGCGGCGAGGTGGCTGAGGGAGCGCCGTTTCGATGCTGCGGCGCTACAGGTGTTCGAGGCGGGTAAGGGTTGGTCCGAGGCCGACGGCGACGTCTGCGAGGCGATCGACTACCTCGAGTACTACGGAAGGCAGGCCGTCGAGATGGGCCGCGGCGGCAAGGTGCAGTCGCCGCCGGGTGAGATCAACCGGCTCACCTATCGCGGGAGAGGGGTGGCCGCCGTCATCTCGCCGTGGAACTTCCCGCTCGCCATCCCGACCGGTATGACGGCGGCGGCCCTCGTCGCCGGGAACGCCGTGGTCCTGAAACCCGCTGAGCAAACGCCGGCGACGGCACAGCTGCTCGTGCAGGCGCTCGCTGAGGGCGGCCTGCCCGACGGTGTGCTGGCGTTCTTGCCCGGGATAGGCGAGGAGATCGGCGAGCCCCTCGCGACGCACCCAGAAGTCGCCACCATCGCCTTCACGGGATCGAAGGCAGTCGGGCTTCGCCTGAACGAGCTCGGGGCCAGTGTCGCGCCGGGCCAGCGGGAGGTCCGCCGTGTGTTCGCAGAGATGGGCGGAAAGAACGCCCTCGTGGTCGATTCGGACGCCGACCTCGACGTGGCTGTTCCGGCTGCGGTCGCGTCGGCGTTCGGCTTTGCGGGGCAACGCTGCTCCGCCGCGTCGCGGGTTGTCGTCGTCGACGCGGTGCACGACCTGTTCCTCGAGCGCTTCGTCGAGGCGGCGAAGGCCCTGCGCATCGGGCCGCCGCGGGAGATGGGCACCGAGATGGGCCCGGTGATCGACGAGGATGCCGTGAAGCGCATCCGCAGCTGGCAGGAACGGGCCGGTTCTTTCGGTGACGTCGTGTTGCTGCGGGACGACTTGCCGGAGCGGGGCTACTTCGTCGGGCCGACGATCGTCGCGGGCGTGAGCCCAAAGTCCGATATCGGCCAGACCGAGATCTTCGGCCCAGTTGTTGCAGTCTTGCGCGCGAGAGGGTTCGAGGAGGCGATCGAGATCGCCAACGCCACGCCGTACGCCCTGACTGCCGGGATCATCTCCCGCTCGCCGGCGCACATCCGCTATGCCTCCGACGAGCTGCGCGCCGGCAACGTCTACATCAACCGGACCATCACAGGTGCAGTCGTTGGCCGCCAGCCCTTCGGCGGGCACGGGCTGTCGGGATTCGGCCAGAAGGCGGGAGGGCCGGACTACCTGTTCCAGTTCGTCGAACCCCGCGTCGTGACCGAGAACACGATGCGGCAGGGCTTCGCGCCCGAGACGGCGGGGAGCTGAAGGGGCTGACGCGGAGGGCGCTTCGGCCGGGGCCGCTGCCCGGGCCTCGGCCTCAGTAAGCGGCGAGCTCCCGTGCGGCCGCCTCGATGTCTTCGACCTGCGGCAGGATCGCCGTCTCGAGCGTCGGCTCGTAGGCAACGAACGTGTCTGTCGCAGCCACTCGCCTCACCGGCGCGTCCAGGCTCCCGAAGCACTCATCAGCCGCGAACGCCGCCACCTCCCCGCCGAAGCCGCCCGTGAGCACGTCCTCGTGCACGACGAGGAGCCGGGAGGTCTTGGCGATCGAGGCAGCCACCGTCTCCTTGTCCCATGGAATGAGCGTGCGCAGGTCGACTATCTCCACATCGATCCCGTCAGCCGCGAGGAGGTCCGCGGCGGCGATCGACTTCTGCACAGTGGCTCCCCAGGTGACGATCGACAGGTCCGCGCCCGGCCGGACGATCGCGGCACGCCCTAGGGGAATCACATAGTCCGAAGGCGGGAACGGGTCCATGGCGTACTTCTGACGGAGCAGGTGCTTGTGCTCGAGGAACAGCACCGGGTCCTCGCACCTGAACGCCGCCCGGAGCAGGCCCGCTGCATCCGATGCCCGGGAGGGGAACATGACTATGAGCCCGGGGATGTGCGCGAAGATCGACTCCCCCGACTGCGAGTGCCAGAGCGCTCCGCCCTTCACGTATCCGCCGATCGCAACCCGGATCACCAAAGGCACGACGAAACGTCCCACAGACCGCCAACGCGTCGTCGCCGCCTCCGCCCGGATCTGGTGCATCGCCGGCCAGATGTAGTCGAAGAACTGGATCTCGGCGCATGGCCGGAGGCCTCTGATCGCCTGGCCTATCCCCCGGCCGATGATGTTGGCCTCCGCCAGGGGCGTGTTGTAGCAACGGGCGATCCCGTACGTCTTCTGGAGCCCGTGGGTCGTCCCGAACACACCACCTTTGCCCTCGACCTTGTCGACTACCTCCTCGGGCGCGTCGGCGCAGTCCTCGCCGAAGACGCGTATGCGCTCGTCCTCACCCATCAGCTCGTGCAGCGTCAGGCGGATGGCGTCTCCCATGCCGACAGGCTCGCCCCGGGTCACGAGGTGGCCCGTCGGGTCAGCTTCGTAGGGGGCCTTCGTCGCGGCGCCGGGGGCGCCGGGATCCGGGATGTTCGGGATGGCTAGAACGTGATCGGTCACCGTTGCCGGGTCGGGCCGAGCAGCAGCCAGAGCCTCGAGAGCCGCCTCCGACACGAGTAGGCGCGCTTGCTCGCGGATCTCGGTAGCTTCCTCAGCTGTCAGCACGTCGCCCTGAACCAGCTGGTGCTCCAAGCGCGCGATGGGGTCGTGGCTCGCCTCGAGCTCGAGCTCTTCGGCGGCGCGGTACTTCGCCTGGGTGTCCTGCGACGAGTGGGAGTAGGGCCGGGTGACCGTCGCGTGGATTAGACCCGGTCCTTCACCGGCACGTACACGGGCTATGGCGTGAGCGCCCTTCTGGCGAGCCGAGAAGTAGTCGGTCCCGTCGAACTTCGTGATGGCGAGGCCCCTGAAGCCTCGCACCAGCTCGGAGATCGGAGCGGGTGCCTGGTCCGACGCCCTGACCGAGATGGCGTACCCGTTGTCGGCCACGAGGAACAACACGGGGAGGTGGAGGCGACAAGCAGTGTTCAGGCTCTCCCAGAACTCGCCCTCTGACGTCGCTCCTTCGCCGAGCGACACGTATGTGAGCTCGTCGCCGAACGCTGTGCAGCCCGGAAGGTGCCTAGGGGCGATGTACCGGGCGGCCTCGGCACAGCCGACCGCGGGGAGGCACTGGCTCCCTGTGCAGCTCGTCTGGGAGACGATGTTGTACTTGTCGCTTCCCCAGTGCGACGGCATCTGGCGGCCACCTGAGTTCGGGTCTTCGACCGAGCCGACTGCCTGGAGAAGAATCTCCTTCGGTGTCACGCCGAGCGCGAGAGCAAGCGCCTGGTCCCGGTAGTACGGGAAGAACCAGTCGTAACCCGAGCGGAGTGACCTCGCCAGCGCGAGCAGCAGGATCTCGTGACCGGCGCCGGAGATTTGGAAGAAGACCCGGGATTGTTTCTGGAGGGTGATCTCACGGTCGTCGAGAGCCCGCGAGATGCATGCGAGCCGGAAGTCGTCGATGAGCTCGCCCCGGGCAACTCCCCGGTACTCGTCGGGTGCGCTCTTCTGCCCCGGCTCGAGGCCGTTCCCCTTCGGGATCACGAGATTGGTGAGCTCGGTCGACTCGTCGGCCTCAACGCTCGGCGCGCTCGGCGCGCTCTGGGCGCTCAGAGCGCTCTCGAACTGGGCGATCGCTGCACTCCGGCCCGTCGAGGCCCGCCGGCCACCTTTTGAGAGTCTCGGCATCACCACTCCTTTAGCAGGCACGACAGCGGGCCCAACGGCTCCCCAGCCACTCGGATCACCTTAGAGGGTTGGGCATATCCAGCAACTCGCATACCGAGGCGAGCACGAGCTGCGAGCGCTCGTCGACGTCAGCGGGCGACAACCGTCGCACGGTCCACCCCGCACGCTGCAGCCTCGCGTCCCGCGCTCGGTCGCGTGCCTGGGCCTCCGGCGAGGAGTGCCACCGGGCGCCGTCGATCTCGACCACTGCGCTCATTGCCGGCCAGGCGAAGTCGGCCCGGCAGATCAGGCCACCTCTCGGGCCGCGGATCTCGTACTGGACTGCTGGGAGTGGCACGTCGTTGGCGGCGAGCATCAGCAAGAAGCGACGCTCCGCCGGACTCTCCGTACGTCCAACGTCTAGCTCGAGCGCTCGCTCGAGTGCCACCTCCAGGCGAGCACGCCCGGCGTGGCGGCTGGCCTGTGCGCGCTTAAGCGCAGTCGTCACGGACGCCGCCCTGACCCGCTTGGTTGCAAGCAACTCTGCGAGCACCTGGTCGAGGGCCGGCCCGGGGGTGGTCCGGGGCAGTGCCGCAAGGTCCAGCAGCGTCCGAGCCGGCGTGGTGGTCGGGATGCCGGCGACCGTGCACCCGTCGCTGCTAGTCAGCGTGCGGGTCCGGTGGACCACGAGCTCGATGCCAGCTGCGCTGAGGTCCCGGGGGCGCGCGCCGTGCGGAACTACGACATGGATTTGGCGGCGCTGGTAGTCCGCGCCGAGGTGCAGGGCGGGTTCCGACTCCATGTTGCTTGGCCATGAGGACAAGGAAACGGCGCTCAGGCCTGCGGTCAATCGTCACGCGAAGCACAGTGCCGGTGTCTCATACCGCTGGACCTACCGGACGCGTATCGGTTGTCTCCCCGGCCGCGGCGTTCTCGGTGCTGGATTACGGACGCTGGACGACGATCGTGTACGGCATATGAGCCATGTTGGCGTCCAGCGTTTGTAATCCGGTAGGCGCCGCCGCAGCGGATCCCCGAAGCCACCCACGCCCCCTGCCCACCCACGCCCCCTGCCCACCCCACGCCCCCTGCCCACCCACGCCCTCTGCCCACCCCACGCCGGGTCCCGGTGCCAGCGGGGCCGGACCCGAGAGAGGCGCTGGGCTGGCCGCAGCGCTCGTCGGCTCCTAAACTGATACGTCAGTCAACAAGAGCCGTCGCCAGGCCGACGGGCGGTCGAAGGGACGGTGGCATGCACACCAAGCTGACGGAGATGCTCGGTATCGAGCACCCGGTGATGCTGGCGGGGATGGGCGGGGTCTCGTACGCGCCGCTAGTTGCGACTGTGTCTGAGGCCGGTGGTTTTGGCTGCCTAGGCGCCTCCACGATGAGCCCGGCGCAGATGGTGGAGGAGATCCGCGAGGTGCGGCGCCTCACTGACAAGCCGTTCGGTGTGGACCTGCTGACTGCGATGCCGGGCGGGATCGAGGACCAGGTCCGCATGCTGATCGAGGAGGGGGCGTCGGTGTTCGTCGCCGGGCTCGGCGTCCCGTCGCAGGTCGTGACGATGTGCCACGACGCCGATGTGATCGTGATCAACATGTGCGGGAAGGTCGAGCACGCGCGTAGAGCGGTCGCAGCAGGCTGCGATCTCGTTGTTGCTCAGGGGACCGAGGCGGGCGGGCACACAGGGACGGTGGCGACGATGCCGCTCGTGCCGCAGATCGTGGATGCCGTCGGCGCCGAGGTGCCCGTGGTGGCTGCGGGCGGGATCTTCGACGGCCGAGGGCTCGCAGCGGCACTAGCGCTCGGAGCCGTCGGTGTGTGGGTCGGGACTCGCTTCATCGCGACGCCGGAGGCGCGGGCGGTCCCTGGATACAAGGAAAGGCTCATCGCCTCGCGTGAGGACGGGACGGTCGTGAGCCGTGCCTTTTCCGGCAAGACCATGCGCGTCCTGCGCAACGACTACACGACCTACTTCGAGCAGAACCCTTCCGAGCTGCAGCCCTTCCCGGCGCAGCTGAGCCGGTCGATGGGCGACAACGCCTGGCATCTCGGCGGCGGACCCGAGACCGAGGGAGTCGATCTCGACAAGGAAGGGCTCCCCGCGGGCCAGGGCACAGGAGCCATCGGCGATCTGATCCCGGCGGCGGAGCTTGTCAGGCGCATCGTCGCTGAAGCCGAAGAGGTGATCGGCCGCATGACCGCCACGCTGGGCGCGCCCGCCGCGGTGCCGGCGCCGGCGCCGGCCTCGGGAGCAACCGGCTGATGCGCTGGAAGATCGAGGACGCACCGGAGCGGGCGGCCTTCCGGGCCGAGTTCAAGCAATGGCTGGCCGAGGTGCTGCCGCCAGGCTGGATCGAGGCACTCGAGGCAGCAGACGATGCAGCCTTCGCGAAGGCGCGCAAGGACTTCAACTTCTTCGGCTGGCAGGGAGTAATAGGACGCACCGGATACGCCGCGCCGCTCTGGCCGAAGGAGGACGGCGGGCTCTCGGGCGAGGCCTGGATGCAGCAGATCGTGCGGGAGGAGCTCGGTCATCACCGCCTGCCGATCTTCGGCATCAACATCCTCGGGGTCGGCCTCGCCGGCCCGACCATCATCGCCCACGCCTCCGAGGCGCAGAAGGCCAGGTACCTGCCAAAGATCCTCACGGGTGAGGAAATCTGGTGCCAGCTCTTCTCCGAGCCAGGCTCGGGCTCGGACCTTGCCTCGCTCAGTACGCGGGCGGTGCGCGACGGTGACGAGTGGGTCGTGAACGGGCAGAAGGTCTGGACGAGCATCGCCCAGTTCGCGGCGTTCGGCATGCTGCTCGCCCGAACCGACCCTGATGTGCCCAAGCACGAAGGCCTCAGCTACTTCGTAGTTGACATGCACTCGCCCGGGATCGACATCCGGCCACTTCGCCAGATAACGGGCTCGGCTGACTTCAACGAGGTGTTCTTCACCGACGTGAGGATTCCGGACGCGAACCGCATCGGCGAGGTAGGCGAAGGTTGGAGGTACGCGCGGACCACGCTCATGAACGAGCGGGTCGCGCTGTCAGGGCTCTCGATCGACTCGACCTCGCTCACGGGCGGCACCCGGCGGGATCCATGGCAGGCAGCTCTCGAGCAGCTGCCGGACCGCTCGGACCCCATCGTGCGCCAGGACCTCGCACGGATCTTCTCTAGGCAGGAGGCGCGGGAGATCACGTCGTTCCGGGCCAGCGCAGCTCGTCTCGCCGGCCAGGAGCCCGGGCCGGAGGGCGGCATCTCGAAGGTGTTCAACGCCGAGCTAAACCAGTACCGCTCCGCAGCCCTGCTGGATGCGGGCGGGCAAGCTTCGATCGCCTGGGAGGCGGGAGTCGGGGAGGCGGGTGAGGGGAGAGCGGCTGCGTTTCTGAGGGCGAGGGCCAACACGATCGAAGGCGGCACCTCCGAGGTGCTCCGCAACCAGATCGCCGAGCGCATCCTCGGTCTTCCCCGTGAGCCTGACGTCGACCGCGACGTCGCCTGGTCCGAGTCCCGCCGGAGCTCGTAGGCGTGGACAAGCCGATGCGGCGCGCCGTGAGCGACGAGGACAAGGCCTCTCGTCGTCAGGACATCCTCGCCGCCGCGAAACACGTCTTCGCGGAGAAGGGATATCACGCCACGACGATCGCCGACATCGCCCGCTCGGCCGGTCTGAGCTACGGCTCGATCTACTGGTACTACGAGTCGAAGGAGACCTTGTTCCACGAGCTGATGTCGGCGGAGGCGGCCGCGCTGCGGGAGCACATCGACACGGCGGTCCTGGCGACGCCGAGAGTGTCCGACCCGGCGGCACCTTTCCGTGCGGCCGTGCGGGCGACGATCGAGTTCTACGACGCCGACCGCGCGCTAGTGAAGCTGTTGTTCAGGGATGCGTTCGCGCTCGGGCAGAGTTTCGAAGAGCATCTGTCGCAGATACAGGGTTCCTTCGTCGACGACACCGAGCGGCTCGTCGTTGCCCTACAGCGCCAGGGCACGTTGATGGCCGGACCCTCCCGGGTCATCGCCTTCGCAATCACGTCGCTCATCGGTCAACTGGCGCACCGGCGCCTCATGACCGACGACGGCCTCTCGGCCGAGACGCTCTCGGACTTCCTCGTCGACTTGATGCTGAACGGACTGCTCGTCCCGAGTGGCATCCCGGCGTGAGCCTCGATCCGGCCCGTACGCCGGTCGTGTTGGCGACCGGTCAGGCGGTCGACCGTACGAGCGCGGCGGGTCCCCTCGAGCTCGCTGAGGAGGCGTCGCGTCTCGCCCTCGAGGCAGCTCCTGGCGCCGGTGCCCGGGTCGAGCGCCTGAGCGTCGTGAACATCCTCGCCCGCCGCGCAGGCTCTGCGCCCGCCTCCGACCTCGCCAAAGCGCTCGGGCTCGAGCCTTCGGTCGTTGAGACGACAGTCATCGGCGGGAGCATGCCGCAGACACTCGTCACCCGTGCGGCTGCTGACATCGCGGCGGGCCGGCTGTCGGCCACGCTCATCGCCGGGGCGGAAGCGGTGCGCAGCACCCGTCTGAAGCCGCAAGGATCGGTCGGGACCCGTACGGGCGCGTCGAAGCCTGACCCCGAGCCTGACCCCGACCCGGTCTTCGGTGAGCTGCGCCAGGACCTCTCGGACGAAGAGCGGGCCGCCGGCCTGCTGATCCCTGTCTTCGTCTACCCGCTGTTCGAGAGCGTCATCGCGTCGAAGGCGGAGCGGTCCAACGCCGAGCAGCGTGCCCACATCGGGCGCTTCCTCGCTCGCTTCAGCGACGTCGCGTCCGCCAACCCGTATGCCTGGTTCCGGAACCCGCTCACCGCCGAGCAGATCGCGGAGCCGCTGCCCGACAATCGCCTCGTGGCCGAGCCCTATACGAAACGCATGGTCGCCTTCCTCGGCTCCGCCCACGGCTCGGCTCTGCTCGTTACCTCGCTCGAAGTCGCGCGGGAGCTCGACCGCGCCGACGACGTGGTCTTCATCTGGTCCGGTGCCGACTGCGCCGATATCTGGAACCCGATCTCGAGACCCGACCTCGGGCGCTCCCCCGCGCTAGCCGCTGCGGTGGCAGGCGTGACGAGCGCCGCCGGCATAACAATCGACGACGTCGACCACCTCGATCTCTACTCGTGTTTCCCGAGCGCCGTGGACGTGGCTGCGACCGAGCTCGGCGTGGCCCTCGACGACCCGCGCGGGTTAACCGTTACCGGGGGCTTGCCGTACTTCGGCGGCCCGGGAAGCAACTACGTGAGCCACTCGATCGCGACGATGGTGGAGCTGCTGAAGACCGCGGGCGGCAGTGGTCATGGCTCGCACGAGCTCGGCCTCGTGACCGGCGTCGCCTGGTACCTGACGAAACACTCGGTCGGCCTCTACGGAACCGACCCGCCCCGGAACGGTGGTTACGAGGCAGCTCGACCACTCTTCAGCACGCCGGCTCCGGAGCCCATTGCGGTTGCCGGCTCCGTGCCGGGGACGGCGACTGCAACGATTCAGGCGGGCACGGTCATCTACGACCGCGAGGGGAGCGCTCAATCGGCTCCCGTCATCGCCGCCCTGGCGGACGGGACGAGGGTGGCCGCGAACGCGGCATCCGAGGATCTTGCGGCCGTGGCCGAGATCGGGTCGAAGGCGCCGCTCGTTGGACGTACCGTCCGGATACGCGCCGGTACGCCGCCGCACTACTCAGTGCTGTGATGAATCAGTGTTGTGAAGACTGACCCGAACCCGTCAAGGAGACACGATGACCGATACAACTGCTGCCGCTCCCGGTACCGCCGCCGAGGACCCCGTCGTTCGAGAGCGGCACGGCCGTGTCGAGCTCGTCCGCATCAACCGCGAGTCCGCTCGCAACTCCATCAACGGCCCCACGACCAAGCTCATGGACTCGATCATGGACGAGTTGACCGAGGATCCCGAGATCTGGGCAGTTGTGCTGACCGGGACCGGAGACCGAGCATTCTGCGCGGGGCTCGACCTGAAAGCGTTCGCCTCGGGCGACACGGCCGACATCATGGGATCGAAGAACGGCTTCGCCGGTCTCGGGTCGCGCAAGTTCCCCAAGCCCCTCATCGCTGCCGTCAACGGAGCGGCGCTGGCCGGTGGCTGTGAGATCGTGCTCAGCTGCGACCTCGTCGTGGCCGCCGAGCACGCCATCTTCGGCATCCCGGAAGTGAAGCGCGGCCTCGTCGCCGCCGGCGGAGGGCTCATCAGGCTGGAGCGACTCATCCCTCGCAACATCGCTCTCGAACTCGCGCTCACGGGGGAGCCGATCGATGCGGCGCGGGCAAGAGAGCTCGGTCTCGTCAACCGCGTTGTCCCGGCTGCCGACGTGGTGGCCGAAGCGCTGGCGCTCGCCGAGAAGATCTGCGAGAACGCGCCGATCGCCGTTCGTACCTCAAAGGAGATCATGCGCCGCGCGCGGGATCTGACCGAGGAAGAGGCGTGGCGTATGAATGCCCAGCTCACGGTTCCGATCTTCACTAGCCACGACGCGATGGAGGGTGCAGTCGCGTTCGCGGAGCGGCGCCCGCCTGTCTGGCAAGGAGCCTGAGCATGGCCATGCCGCGCCCTTCGTCATACGATGGAGTGGTCGGCACCGGACTGCATTAGGGTTGTTGACGTCCCCACGAAAGGAGGACACGTGCTCACCGCTGACATACTCGGCCCGGACCTGATCATCGTGATCGTTGTTGGTGTCATCGTGCTCCTGTTCGGTGGCAGCAAGCTGCCGAAGCTTGCGCGCGGACTCGGCAGTGCTTCTCACGAGTTCAAGAAGGGTCTTGAAGAGGGAAACGCTGACTCCCAGGCCTCGAGCCTCCCTCAATCAGGTGGCGAGACCAAGGCGCCGCCTGCTGCCGCACCTGAGGCAACTGAGGCGATCCCGAAGGACACGAGCACCAGCTGATAGGAGGCCGGAACAGGTCCGCTCGCTTGCGCGGCGGCTCCGTGCCGGACATGGAAACTCGAGAAGAGGCCCCTGGCCGCTCACGCATGGGCTGGGGCCTGCACGCGATTGTTGACGTCGCCCTCGGCATCGGGTTGCTCATCGCAGGCGTTCACGGGCACGGCGACGATTACCTCGCGCTTGACGCGGCCGGCGGTTACCTGCTCGCCCTGACCGTCCTCACCAATGGACCGGGCGGCCTGTGGAAGTTGATCCCGCGAGTCGCACACCGCGCACTCGATGGCGCGATCGCGTTGGCCCTCCTGGTCTCACCGCTGATCGTGTGGAAGTCCCACGTGCACATCGATGTCTTCGCCACATCGATGGCCGAAGCCGTCGGCGTCATCCTGCTTCGGGACGCAATCGCGTCGGACCACCGCGCTGTGCCGAGGCGGCGCGTGCGCGCGGCCGCTAACGGGGCCGCGTTCGGATCGGCTGGATCTGTTGCGGAGCCGATCGAGGCGAGGGCGTTCGATGTGCCTTCAGAGAGCGGCCCAGCTGCGGGACGAAGCGGAGGCCGCAAGGTCGACCGCGCTGCCCGCAAGCTCGGGAAGGTCTCTGCCGGCGTAGCGAATCAGATGCCGGACGCCGCGCGGCGTGCCGGCGTGTTGGCGGGACGCACCAGGCGAGCCGCTCGAGCTGCCCGGGCCGCCGGCCGGGGTGCAACTGGGGCAGCTGGAGGCGCTGGAGGCGCAAGCACGTAGCCGCGCACCTGCCGAGCGCTCCCGGACCCTGCCGAGCGCTACGGGACCCAGACACCTATTGTCAGCCCGATGGACGACATTCTCGAGATTGCGGACCGCCTCTGGCGTGGTGAGATCGAGATCAGCACCCAGCACCCTCTCCGGGTGAACGCGGGACTCACCGAGGTTGCCGACCGCACCGCTTACGTCGCATCGTTCGCGAGGGTCTCTGCTTTCTCGACCGACGACGGCCTCGTGCTGGTCGACACCGGCCACGAGTTCGCCGCCAAGGGGATTCACGGCCACATCCGCGGATGGGACTCCGGCCGCCTCAACACCGCCGTGTACTCGCACGGGCACGTCGACCACGTCTTCGGGGTCCAGTTGTTCGAGGAGGAGTCTCGGGCCAACGGTTGGGCGCTCCCCGTGGTGATCGCGCATGAGGCACTCCCGGCCCGTTTCGATCGGTACAAGATGACCGCCGGCTACAACGCCATCATCAACCAGCGCCAGTTCCAGGTGCCAGGGCTCGAATGGCCGCTCGAGTACAGGTACCCCGACGAGACGTACCGGGACAGGTTGGATGTGGAGGTGGGGGGCGCGCGTTTCGAGTTGCATCACGCCCGGGGCGAGACCGACGACCACACCTGGACCTACGTGCCCGCCCGCAAGGTTCTGTGCAGCGGCGACTTGTTCATCTGGTGCTCGCCGAACGCTGGGAACCCCCAGAAGGTACAGCGCTACCCCCTCGAGTGGGCGAAGGCGCTGAGAGAGATGCTGACCCTCGACGCAGAGATCCTCCTGCCGGGTCACGGATTCCCTGTCGTCGGCGCGGACCGGGTTCGCCAGGCCTTGACCGACACTGCCGATCTGCTCGAATCACTCGTCACCCAGGCGATAGAGCTCATGAACCAGGGCGCCCGTCTCGACGACCTGATCCACAGCGTCCAGCCCCCGAGCGCGCTCATGGACCGGCCCTACCTTCGGCCCATCTACGACGAGCCAGAGTTCATCGTCCGCAACATCTGGCGGCTCTACGGGGGGTGGTACGACGGGAACCCGGCCAACCTCAAGCCGGCTCCAGAGGCAGCGGTCGCAGTGGAGCTGGCCGCCCTGGTGGGCGGTGCGGGTCGTCTCGCCGCCCGCGCTCTCGAGTTGCTGGGAGCCGGAGACCTGCGTCTAGCTGGGCATCTTGCTGAGATGGCGACCTTGGCAGACCCGACGAGCACGGCCGCGCACGACGCGCGGGCTGTCGTCTTCGCGGCTCGCGCGAACGAAGCGACATCGACGATGGCCCAGGGGATATTCGCGTGGGCCGCGAGCGAGTCACGCCGCCAGGGGTCGCAGCCGACCGCCTCCTGAGGGGCTCCGATCACCCCCGTTTGGCCCACTCTCGGCGGTCGTGGCTAATCTCCGTGCCGTGAGCCCTCGGACGTTGAGAGACCCCGACCGGTCGCGCCCTTCGCGGCTCGGGACACCGGCTCGCGCGGCTTCCCGTGCACGCAACCGGATTGCCCCGATCGCGGTCGTCGCGGTGCTCGCCGTAGCGCTCGGCGGCTGCAACTTCTCCTGGCCGACGTTCGGTCTCGACCACGGCTACGACGTGCAGGGCCAGGACACGGCAAAGCTCTGGTCAGGCATGTTCATGGCTGGGCTTTTTATCGCGGCCATCGTGTGGGGGCTGATCTTTTGGTGTGTCATTAGATACCGCCGGAGGAAGGGCGACGACTCGATCCCTCGCCAGTTCCAGGAGAACTACCCGCTCGAGATCACATACACGATCGTCCCGCTCATCATCGTGATCATCATCTTCGTGTTCACGGTCCTGACCGAGAACGAGGTGGACGCCGTGTCCCACCCGGCCGAGGTGACAGTGAACATCACCGGCTATCAGTGGGGGTGGATCTTCCAGTACCAGAACGCCGACGGTGTGACAGTCCAGACGGCTGCGGGCGGCGCCCCCCACGCCCTGCCTTCGAGCTACGACGCTCCTGTATATCCCCAGCTGGTCATCCCGGAGAACGCAACGACGAAGATCATCCTTCACTCCGACGACGTCATTCACGACTTCTACGTGCACGCCTTCAACTTCGACCGCTTTGCCCAGCCGGGCGTGACGAACGTGTTCGAGTTCACGCCGGACGTGACCGGTGTCTACCCCGCCCAGTGCTCTGAGTACTGTGGCCTCTACCACTCTGAGATGCTTTTCAGCGTGGCCGTGGTGACACAGACGCAGTACCACCAGTGGCTGACCTACCAGGAGCACCACTTGAACCAGCCGCCCAAGCATTTTGCGCTGACTCAACAATGAGCACGATCGCCGCCCAACCTGACCTGCTCGTCGCGCCCCACGCGGAGGAGCACGGCACGAGCGGGATCCTCAAGTGGATCACGTCCACTGACCACAAGGTGATCGGCAAGAGCTACACGATCACGGCTTTCATCTTCTTCCTCATCGCCGGTTGCATGGCGATGGTCATCCGCACTCAGCTGGCGTCACCGGACAGCACGATCGTCTCGCAGCACGTCTACAACGAGCTGTTCACGATGCACGGCAGCATCATGCTGTACCTCTTCGCCGGCCCGTTCGCATTCGGCGGCCTGGCGAACTTCATCGTCCCGCTGCAAATCGGTGCGCCGGACATGGCGTTCCCGCGGCTGAACGCCCTCTCGTACTGGCTCTACCTCTGCGGTGGCACCATCATGTTGCTCGGCTTCGTCACCACGAGCGGTGCGGCCGACTTCGGGTGGGTCGCCTACGCCCCGCTCTCCAACTCGATCAACACACCGGGGGCCGGTCCGGATATGTGGATCGTCGCGTTGGTGCTGACTGGTTTCTCTGCGATCTTCACCGGCGTCAACATCTGCGCGACCGTCTTCTACTTGCGCGCGCCCGGGCTCACGATGTTCCGAATGCCGATCTTCACTTGGAACATGATGGTCACCGGAATCCTGATCCTCATAGCGTTCCCGGTCCTGACGTCAGCCCTGGTGATGCTCTGGTGCGATCGACATCTAGGGACTCACATCTTCACGGTGAGCGGCGGCGGCGTTCCCGTGCTTTGGCAGAACCTCTTCTGGTTCTTCGGCCATCCGGAGGACTACATCCTCGCCTTGCCCTACTTCGGGGCGGTGACGGACATACTCGCCGTCTTCTCCCGCAAGCCGGTCTTCGGTTACAAGGGAATGGTCTTCGCCACGATCTCGATCGCTGCGCTCTCGACGAGCGTGTGGGCGCACCACATGTTCACCACCGGCACGGTGCTGCTCCCGTTCTTCAGCATCATGTCGTACCTGATCGCCGTCCCCACGGGAATCAAGTTCTTCAACTGGATCGGGACCATGTGGCGTGGGTCGATCACGTTCAACACGCCGATGCTGTTCGCCGTGGGCTTCCTCGCGGTCTTCTTATTCGGCGGCGTCACAGGTATCTTCCTGGCCTCGCCGCCGGTCGACTTCGCCTTCCACGACACGTACTTCGTGGTTGCTCACTTCCACGAGGTGCTCTTCGGCACGGTGGTGTTCGGAGGCTTCGCGGCGCTCACCTACTGGTACCCCAAGTACACGGGCCGGATGCTGAACGACAAGTGGGGGAAGGTGAGCTTCTGGTTGATGTTCATCGGCTTCTGGGTGACGTTCATGCCCCAGTACCTCCTCGGCGAGAAGGGCATGCCCCGGCGCATTGCAGAGTACGTGCCTTCCCAGGGATGGGGGATGCTCAACAGGATCTCGACGGGCGGCGCCTACATGCTGTTCTTGTCGGTGGCGGTGATGGTCGGGTGCATAATCGCTGCCTGGCGGCGACCCGTGCCGTCCGGCGACAACCCGTGGGACGCGCACACTCTCGAGTGGGCGACCTCCTCGCCGCCTCCGCACCACAACTTCTACTGGATCCCGCCGATCCGCTCCGAGCGGCCTCTGTGGGACCACAACCACCCAGAGCACACAGTCGAGCATCCCCATGCCCCGGTCGCTGAAACGGCTGAGCTCGCTGGTGCGCGTGCGGGGACCGGAGGAGCCGAATGAAGGTCGAAGGCCAGGTCTTGTTGGGAATTGGTTTCTTCTTCGGTGTCGTGGCGCTCGTCTACTGGTTCTGGGGCCATGAGCAGAGCGGGACTGCAATGCTGACGGGTACCTTCCTCCTCGGCATGCTGCCCGGCGGCTACTACCTCTGGTGGTCCCGCCACATGAAGCCGAGGCCCTCGGATGACCCGCACGCCGAGCGCGAGGACGGCGCCGGCGTCGTCGGGGCGTTCCCAAGCTCGAGCATCTGGCCGTTCGTGCTCGGCATCGCTGCGGCATCAGTCGGGCTCGCGCTCGTGTTCGGCTTCTGGACCGCCATCGTCGGCTTTGTCGTGGCCGGCGCCGCAGTGCTAGGGGTGATCCGCGAGAGCCGCCGGGGCGGCGTCGTGTGAGCTAGCGGCTGCCGCGCCTACCAGGGCCGCCACCCGGCCCTCCGCGGTCTCGGTTGAGCTGCATCGCAAACCTGACCACGAACACCGCCAGCACGATCATGAGAACGATGAAGACCCCGAACCCGATGGCACCGGCCACGGCTCAGCCCGCGTCCTCTGCCGGAGGCCGGCGCAGGCGCACGAGCCCTTCCTGCACGAAGCTCATAGCGAGGTCACCGCTCCGGGTGAAGAGCAGTCCCCTGGCGATACCCCGAGCGCCGTAGGCGCTCGGCGAGTCCTGGTCGAACAGGAGCCACTCGTCCACACGAAAGGGCCGGTGGAACCACATGCAGTGGTCGAGGCTGGCGCCCATGAACTGCTGGTCCTGCCACCTGATCTGGTGCGGTTGCAGTATCGAGTCGTACAGCGTCATGTCCGACGCGTATGCCATCACCGCCGCATGCATGAGCGGGTCGTCGGGCATCTTCCCGTCGGTCTTGAGCCAGAGTTGCTGGCAGGGCTCCTTCGGCGAACCGCTCCGCATCCACGGTAGGTCCCCGATGAATCGCTGGTCGATCGGGCGTGGACGGTCGAACCACCAGCCCTCCATCTGCTCACGAAAGGGCTCGAGGCGTTCCTCGACCGTTGGCAGCGTCTCGGGATCTGGCGCCTCGGGCATCGGGAACTCGTGCTCGATGCCTTCTTCGGCTACGTGGAAGGAACATTGCAGGTTGAAGATCGCCCGACCGTGCTGGATCGCCACCACACGCCGCGTAAGAAACGACCTCCCGTCCCGAATCCGATCAACCTCGTACAGGATCGGCGCCGCCGGGTCGCCCGGCCGCAGGAAGTAGCTGTGCAACGAGTGGACCTCACCCCGGTCTACGGTTCGCCCAGCGGCCACGAGAGCCTGCCCGGCGACCTGCCCACCGAAGACCCGTAGACGGTCCTCGTCGGTGTTCGCACCGCGGAAAATGTTGACCTCGATGGGCTCGAGATCGAGCAGCGCGAGCAGGTCGCTGAGGGCTTCGGTCACGGGGGAGACGATAGACTCCGGCCATGCGCTCCCTGTTCGATCGCGCCCCCGCGGCCCTCCAGACCGAGCACGGGCGGCGCTTGATGAAGTTCGCGACGGTGTCGGTGATATCGACGTGTGTGACGCAGGGCATCCTGTTTCTCACCTATGACGTCATCTCGATCCCGTCGGCCATCGCATGCAACGTCATAGCCACCACGATCGCCACTATCCCGGCCTACTGGCTGAACCGGACATGGACGTGGGGCAAGCGGGGGAAGTCGGACCCGTGGAAGGAGATAGCTCCCTTCTGGATCATCGCCTTCATCGGCCTCGTGCTCTCGACGATCGCCGTCGGCCTGGCTGCCCACAACGCGGACGCAATCTCCCATATGCACATAGTGCGAAAGCTCTTCGTCCAGTTCGCCAACCTGTTCACCTACGGCTTGATCTGGGTCGGCCGGTACATGTTCTTCAACAAGTTCCTCTTCGGCAAGGGAACCGACCACACCTCCGTCGAAGTGCCGGGTGAAGTCGAGGCCCTTGCGCTCGAGGAGCACCTCGCACGCGAGCACGGCGAGCACCCGCGCCACCCTGAGCACGCCCACCGGGACGACCATGGCGAGCACCCTCATGCCGAGCCTCTCGAGAGTCCCGAGACCGGCGACAACGACGAGCCCGATGTGGCACGAGTGACAAGGTCCGGACCGGTCGGCAGTACTGGCGCCGACGTGACTGCTCCCACCCGGTGAGCTTCGCGACGCAATCGCCAGCGCCGACGTGACCACCCTCTTCGACGCACTTTCCCACCTCGTTCCGGTGGACGAGGCGGCCGCCGAAGCGGCCGACGTGCGCCAGAGCCAGCTGACCAAGCCCGAGGGGTCTCTCGGAGGCCTCGAGTCGCTCGGCAGCCAGCTCGCCGCGATCGCGGGCGTCTGCCCACCTCCGGTACCCGAGCGGCCGGTAGTGACGATCTTTGCCGGGGACCACGGGGTTCTCGCCGAAGGCGTCTCGCCTTGGCCGGTCGAGGTGACGGCGCAGATGGTGGGGAACTTCCTCGGGGGCGGGGCCGCGATCAACGTGATCGCTCGCGAGGTCGGAGCCGCCATTGTGGCGGTCGACGTCGGCGTTGCGACGCCGATTCCCGAGCCAGCCGCTGAAGCTGGCGCATCAGCACCAGCGGGCGAGTCCGCCGCCAAGCGCCCTCCCAACTCCACCCGGCTCGTCCACGCCAACGTGCGCCGTGGCACGGACAACTTCGTTCACGGACCCGCGATGTCGCTCGCCGAAGCGCGCCAGTCGATCCAGGTGGGGCTCTCGATTGCCTGCAAGCTCATCGACCAAGGTTCCGACCTGCTCGTCACCGGCGACATGGGCATCGGGAACACGACGCCGTCCGCCGCCCTCGTGTCAGCGATCACCGGGTGGCCCGCCCGCGCCGTCACTGGCCGGGGGACCGGCATATCGGACGAGGCGCTCGAGGCGAAGATCGCGGTCATCGAGGCGGGTCTCACCCGGGTCGCGGGTATCAGATCCGTGACGCTGACGACGCTCAACCTGGTCCCCGGCGACGTGCTCTTGGCTGAGCTCGGCGGACTCGAGATCGGCGCAATTGCGGGCGTCGCCATCGGTGGAGCCCTCCGGCGGGTCCCGGTCGTCGTGGAT
>JBKQLZ010000307.1:0-7840 GCA_052146895.1 Acidimicrobiales bacterium | reverse complement strand
CGGACACAGGAACCTGAATCCTGCGCGTCTGCCAATTCCGCCACTCGCCCGTGGCGCTCAGACGATACTCCGCCGCAGGCCCCTCAGCGTCCGGGCCAGGTCGCCGCTGGTCAGGCGACTCTGCTGCCATCGGAGGCGGACAAGCTGCCAGTAGTCTCATTCCCAGCATGGGACTCGGGCAGTTCGAGCGCCGACTGGAGCGCATGGTCGAAGGTGCCTTTGCCAAGGCGTTCAGGGGTCAGTTGCAACCTGTCGAGCTTGGCCGTCGCCTCACGAGGGAGATGGACCTCCACCGAACGGTGGGCGTCCGTGGAGTCAACGCGCCCAATCACTTCGACATCTACCTGGCGACAGCGGACTACGAGCGCTTCGAGACCTTCGGCGACGTGCTCAACCGAGAGCTGGTCGAGGCGGTGCGGGAGCATGCGAGCGGGGAGCGGTACGTGTTTCTCGGGCCGATCGAGATCGTCATCCACGAGGACCCGGACCTGAGCGCGAGTACATTCGCGATCGAGTCCGAGATCCTCGAGGGTGTTGGAGGACCCTCCGATTGGCTCGTCCTTCCCGACGGGCGGCGCATCGGGATCGCGGACGAGGTCGTCACCATTGGGAGGCTGCCTGAATGTGCCATCGTGCTGGACGATCCGAACGTGTCCCGCCGGCACGCTCAGCTCCGCCGGGACGGAGACTCGGTGTTGCTCGTCGACCTCGGCTCGACCAACGGGACCAAGGTCAACGGTGTACTAGTGCGAGAGCGACACTTGAGCCCAGGTGACACGGTCACGGTCGGCACCACGACGATGAGGTTCGAGCCCGCCTGATCGGGCGGTCGCCGCTATGCCCCACGCACTCCTGCACATACTGCGTTACTTCCTTCTCGGCCTGGTCTGGCTCTTCTTCGTCTACGCGATCCGGATGGTCTACGTCGAGATGAGGCGTTCGAAGGTTGAGCGAGGTCCCGCACCCGCCGCCGGACCGCCTGGGAGCGACCGCCAAGTCTCGTTGAAGCTCAAGGTGGTCGATCCGCCCCAGCGACGTGGCCGTGTCTTCGAGCTCGGCGAGGAGGTGACTCTCGGGCGGTCCCCTGGTTGCGCGGTGCCGCTCGAGGACGACACCTTCACGTCCTCGGTCCATGCGCGCGTCTTTCACCGCAGCGGCGAGTTCTGGTTGGAGGACCTCGGGTCGACCAACGGCACGTGGCTGAACGAGGAGCGTCTGAACGACGGACCGGTGCGCCTTCAACGTGGTGACCGCATGAAGGTGGGCAGCACCACGCTCGAGGTCTCCAGGTGACATCGATCCGGGCGGCAGCCGAGACCCACACAGGCTACGTGCGGTCGAACAACGAGGACCTGGCCGTCATCAGCAGCGATCTCGCCGCGATAGCAGACGGCATGGGCGGCCACCTAGGCGGCGAGGTAGCGGCTCGTACCGCGATAGAGGAGCTGGTCGAGGCGTTTCATCGCGACCGGACCGCGTCTGGTCTCGTCGCCGCCGTACGGCGGGCAAACCGCGCGATCTGGCGCAAGAGCAGGGTCGACCGGAAGCTGCACGGAATGGGTACCACCCTGACTGCCGCCGCGCTCGTGGGGGGAGAGGGTGATGCCGACGGTGTGACCACCCATCTCGCGCTCGTCAACGTAGGTGATTCGCGCGCGTACCGACTTGATCGGGGGACGGGCGATGCGCCTCTGCTGACTCGTCTGACGGTGGACCACTCCCTGGTCGAGGAGATGGTTCGGCAAGGGGAGCTGACCCCGGACGAAGCGGCCGTCCATCCGCACAGGCACGTATTGACCCGAGCGCTCGGGATCGATGCTGAGGTCGAAATGGACATGTGGGACCTCGAGGCGCCGCCGGGCACGAGATTGCTGCTCTGCAGTGACGGCATGACCGACGATGTGCCTGAAGACGAGATCGCCCGGGTGCTCGCTGCCTCGGAGGATCCACAGGAGGCTGCCCGCGAGCTCGTGAACCGGGCCCTCGTCCACGGCGGTCTCGACAACGTCACAGTCGTCGTCATCGACGTCCTCGAAGACGGAGCGCCCGGGGAGCAGCAAGTCCTGGAGATGGTGCCGCCCCGGCCGCCGATGCCGGACATTGGCGGCGATGATCGCGGCGCCGATGTGACTCAGTCAATGCCCGTCACTCGCTCGCGACGGCGGCGCGGGGGCGGTGGTGCGTTGGACGCGGCGGCGGCCGTCTCCGGCGCCGAAGCCGAAGCCGCCGGGGACGAATCCGTTGCAGACCCGCCGGCCGCCGTAGAGACGAGCCTGCCGAGCGGCGAGGACGCGGGTGACGCCGGCGGGCGGACGGATCCAGCAACGAGTGAAGTGCCCGCCGCTGACCCGCCACCTCACGGCGGGCTTTACGACGGCCGGCTCGACGATTCAAATCCAACGGTGCTGGCGCCTGAAACGCCGATCGAGCCCTTGCTCGGGAGCGCGTCGGTCAAGGGAGACCCCGAGGGCGACACAGACGAAGACACCGAAGGCGAAGCGGATCCGGTGCCCGCCACCGGCCGGCGCGCCGGAAGGAGCATGACCGTTCGGGCTGTCGTCGGCGGGTCCATTGACGGCGCGGCCAGGTCCGGCTCCGCCGATGCCGTGCCGGCGTCGCATGCGAGATCGACGGTCCTCGTCCCGACAAGGCGGCTGTCGAAGCAGTACAGGGACCGGATAGTGACGTTCCGCGTGTTCCTCTTCCTGCTCCTCCTCGCCGCCTTGCTCGCTGGGCTCATCGGCGTGGTGACGGTCTTCCAGCGCTCATCGTTCTACGTCGGCTTGCACGACGGCCAGGTGAGCATCTACCAGGGCCGGCCCGGCGGCCTGCTCTGGTTCAAGCCCCAGTTGCTCGAGACCAGCTCGGTCACGACCAAGAACCTGCTCCCCAACGCAGTCATCGAGGTGCAGAGGGGGATTTCCGTGTCGTCGTACTCGGCGGCCAAGCAGGAGGTGAGCGACCTGCTCCGCTTGTCGAACGAGCTCGGCATGGGCCCCAGCGGTTCGACGACCACGACGACCTTGAGGCTGAGTTCGCTCGCCGGTCCGCCCACCACTGTTCCTGCCTTTGTGACGTCCACGACCCGCCCATCGCACCCGACGACCACGACGCGTCCCACGGCCACAACGACGACACATCCGGCAACGACTACGACGGCCGTCACGCCCACGACAACGGGCGTGACAACCACCTCTGCCCCGAAGAAACCAAAGAGGTAACCACACCATGACCACCGAGGTGATGAGTTCGTGAACCCGAGGATCAGGTGGGTGGGCATTGTCCTCGTGCTGTGCTTCGGCTTGCTCTTCTTGCAGCTGAACAACATCCAGATCCGTCAGGCGAACGCACTTTCGAAGAGCAGCCTCGGGACTAGGGCCGGCACTGCGTCGATCTTCCTCTCGAGGGGAGCGATCATCAGTGCGGACGACAAGATTCTCGCTTACTCGACCAAGGTGAAGGGTGGCTATCTGAGGGTCTACCCCGCGGCGACCGCTACAGACTTCGGTCAGATCACGGGCTTCTTCGATGTCGTGTCCGACAACGTCACCTTGGGCATCGAGGCCGAGTACAACCAGTATCTGAGCCAGCACGAGACGTCGGGCCTGCTTGCACAACACGAAGCGACCGATGACGTGATCCTGACGATTCCGTCCAACCTCCAGGCGGACGCGGCCTCGATCATCGGGAACCGGACGGGGGCCGAGATCGTCGCCCTCAACCCCCAGAACGGCGATGTCCTCGCCATGTACGGGTACCCGAGCTACAACCCGAACACGCTCTCGTCGTTCAACTCGAAGTCGGTGTTGAAGGCCTACAACGCTCTCGCGAACCAGAATCCGGAGCCGTTCCTCAGCTTGGCGAGCGCCGTGCCGCATCAACCGGGATCGACCTTCAAGACGATCGACACGGCGGCAATCTTCGACCACGATTCCGCCCTAGCCTCGAAGTCCTGGCCGTTCCACAGTGAGATCACCATCAAGGGCGCCTCGGCCCCGTTCCAGAACTATGCCCTCGACTATTGCGGCGGCCCGCTGGCGGAGATCCTGGCACGGTCGTGCGACACGGCCTATGCCCTTGTCGGCCTCGCCCTTGGCGCCCCCACCGTGGTCGGCGAAGCGCAGTCGTTCGGCTGGTGCGAGGGCATTGCCGGCGTGTGCCGCGGCGGAGGCCGGAGGCCACCGCTTGACTTGCCGCCGAGTGAGGTCTCCGGTGCGACGATCGCACCGGAGAGCTTTCTTGCAGCGAACCCTCCCTATCTCGCCTATTCGGCGATTGGGCAGTACGACGACTCGGCATCAGCGCTCTCCATGGCGCTCGTGGCCGCCGGTCTCGCCGACAACGGCAAGATCATGGCTCCGCACATCATGAGCAAGATCATCGACAGCGACGGCAACGTCGTCGAGACCTACCAGCCTCACGTGTGGAAGCAGGCGACCTCCGCCGCGACGGCAGCGAGAGTCCGTTCTCTCATGCTCGGGGTGACGAGCGACGCTGCGGGCGGAACAGCGGCCGGAGTATTCGCGAACCTTCAGGCTCTCGGCATAGACGTCGCAGCCAAGACGGGTACCGCCGAGGTCTACACCCTCGAGTCAGGCAACTGCTCCACGTATGACTGGCTGATCGCGATGGCTCCTGCCGGGGCGGGCCAGACCCCGAAGGCGGTCGTGGCGGCAGAAGTGCCGACGCCTGAGGGATCGCCTGACTGCTCCGACGCAACCGGGGCTACCGTCGCCGGTCCTCTCGTCGACGAGATGTTGACCGACGTGTTGGAGTCTGGGCAGTGATCGATCCGAATAGGCTCACAGCCACATGACTTCGACCCCCCCGTCGAACACGGGAGACGACCGCGCCCGGATTTACAACGGGCGTTACGAGCTGATCCGCCAGATCGCCCGCGGCGGCACGGCGCAGGTGTACCTCGCGCGGGACCTCCTGCTCGACCGGCCGGTAGCGCTCAAGGTCCTCTTCCCCGAGCTCTCGAGCGACTCGTCGTTCGTCGAGCGCTTCCGGCGTGAGGCCCAAGCAGCCGCCAACCTGTCGCACCCGAACATCGTCCCGGTCTTCGACTGGGGGGAGAGCGAACGGACCTACTTCATCGTCATGGAGTACGTGGACGGCGAGCCGCTGTCCTCGATCATCCGCAGCCAGGCACCGCTTCCAGCCGCGAGAGCTGCCGGGATCGCCGCG
This sequence comes from Acidimicrobiales bacterium, assembly GCA_052146895.1. Taxonomy (GTDB): domain Bacteria; phylum Actinomycetota; class Acidimicrobiia; order Acidimicrobiales; family Bog-793; genus Palsa-601. The sequence continues at coordinate 2,650 of JBKQLZ010000307.1, read as the reverse complement.
GACATAGCGAAGGCACTGAGCTACGCCCATCGTCACGGTGTCGTCCACCGAGACGTCAAGCCCGGCAACGTGATGCTCACCCGCGACGGTCAAGTGAAGGTCGGCGACTTCGGCATCGCCCGCGCGGTCGGCTCCGATGACAGCGTGACGCAGACGGGCCTCGTCATGGGCACGGCGACCTACTTCTCACCCGAGCAGGCTCAGGGCCTGGGTGTTGACGGTCGCAGTGACGTGTACGCGCTCGGCGTCGTCCTCTACGAGATGGTCACAGGCAGGCCACCGTTCTCCGCCGACACGCCCGTGGCCATCGCCTACAAGCACGTGTCCGAGGCGCCCGTACCGCCGAGCGAGATCGAGCCAAGGGTGCCGGAAGCACTCGAAGCGATCATCCTGCGCGCGATGGCGAAGTCCCCGGGAGACCGCTACCCCACGTCAGAGGATCTGTACGCCGACCTGCAGCGGTACTCCCAGGGTGCGCCAGTCCTTGCCATGGGCGCCGGCGCCGGGGCGACACAGGCGATCGGCCTGACCCAGGCAGTCGTGCCCGCGACCACAGCGCTTGCAATCGGAGGTGCCGCTACCGCCACGATCGCGCAGCCGAAGACGGAGATCGTCAGTGCGGGCGATTCGCAGCCGCAGCTTCCGAAACGCCGCTGGATCGTCTGGACGCTCGCCGGCCTCCTCCTCGCCGCCGCTCTTGTGCTGCTCGTCTACGGCGGAGGTCGAGCTCTCGGCTACTTCGGCTCCGAGCCCTTCCTCCACATGCCGGACGTGAAGTACAAGCCCTTGAAGACGGCCCTGAGCGAGCTCGCGAGCGAGGGGCTCGTCGTGCAGCAGCACGGCGTGCACAATGCCACGTACGCCGCGGGCACCGTAATCAACGAGAGTCCGGCAGCCGAGTCGACTGTGCGCAAGGGCCAGACGGTGTATCTCACCGTCTCGACAGGAGCCGTCAAAGTTCAGGTTCCGGGTGTCTTCGACCTGACGCTCGCCCAGGCGGAAGCCGCCATGAAGGCGCGGGGCCTCCACTTCGCGCCGGTCCCGGTGGCGCCCACGACCCCGGCCGAAGAAGGTGAGATCGGGCGCGTGATCAACACTTCCCCCGGACCGGGCGCCACAGTCGACACTGGGGCGACGATAAAGCTCTTCTACATCCACGGAATCCGCGAGGTGAAGGTGCCGTCGGTCGTCGGGGACACGACGCAAAAGGCAGCTTTCGTGCTCGCTGGACCCGCCTACCAGCTGACGGTCTCGTCAACCACGACAGCTCCCTCTCCCACGGTCAAGAAGGGCCTCGTCTCCGGGACACAGCCTCCCCTCGGGACGATGGTGAAGTCCGGCTCGAGCGTCGTCCTTGTGATCTCGAGCGGGCCGCCTGCGTACGTTCCGCAGGTGACCGACCACACGGAGGCTTACGCGAAGGCGGCCATCCACGCCGCAGGTCTGACGTGGTCTGTGCAGTTCGTGGTCAACCCTGCCTTCTCGCCTGGCTACGTCTCGAGCCAGAGCCCGCCGGCAGGTACCGAGGAGCCGAAGGGCTTCACCGTGACGATCTACGTCGTCCAGGCGACGTCCCCGACAACCACGACCTTGCCGCCCACCACGAGTACGACGTCGGGGGTTACCACCACGACAGGCGCCGGTGGTCATACCCGCCGGCGACACCAAGACTGAGCCGCGCTTTCGCGGTCAGGACGCGGGCGCGCCGACCATCGACAAGAAGTTCGCCAGCAGCTGCTTTCCGGCTTCGCCCGTGAGGATCGACTCGGGGTGGAACTGCACGCCTTCGATCGGAAAGCTCACATGGCGCAGCCCCATGATGAGCCCATCACGGGTCCGGGCCGAGACGGTGAGCACGTCCGGCACAGTCGCGGGATCGACGACGAGGGAGTGGTAGCGGGTCGCCTCGAGTGGGTTCGGCAGGCCGACGAAGACGCCTTCACCATCGTGCTCCACGAACGAGGCCTTGCCGTGCACGATCTCGCTCGCACGCACGATCTCGCCGCCGTACAGCTCCCCGATGCACTGGTGGCCGAGACAGACGCCGAGCACGGGTATGCCCGCTTCGCCAAAGGCCTCGATGGCGTCCTTGCTGATGCCGGCGTCAACCGGGCGGCCAGGGCCTGGGGAGACGACAACGGCCTCCGGTTCGAGGGCACGGAGGGTGGGGAGGGTGGCGGCGTCGTTTCTGAGGACGGTCGGCTCCGCGCCGAGTTCCCCCAGGTACTGCACCAGGTTGTAGACGAAACTGTCGTAGTTGTCGATGACGACGACCCGCGCTCCCATCGCTCAACGGTACCTGCGGTTTCAGTACCCGGCTGCCGTGAGTATCCTGCGGGCGTGGCACGCGGTAAGGCAGGCTCAGGCAGCGGCGGCAGAGTGACGCCGTCTCAGAAGCAGGTCGCTCAACAAAGCGGCAGGTACACGCCGCCGATCCCGCGGACCCAGCGTCACAGCCCGCAGTGGTTCCCCTACGTCATCATCGGCCTGATGGTGCTCGGCTTGCTCACGATCATCGGCAACTACGTGCACGTCCTGCCAGGCGGCACGCAGAACTGGTACCTACTCGGTGGTATCGCAATGATCATCGGCGGCCTCATCATGGCCACCTATTACCACTGACCCCCTGACGCGAAACGGCCGGCACCCC
>JBKQLZ010000306.1:0-5333 GCA_052146895.1 Acidimicrobiales bacterium | reverse complement strand
GTTCCAGCGCTGGACGGCGATCGCCGCCAACCTGACCGCTGGGCGTCCGGCCGCGCCTATGACCTCCGACCCCTCGGCCGTCGAGCCCGACAGCGGCGAGACCCTCGGCCTCGGGCCGGCTCGGCTGACGATCAACTTCGGGTTCGGGCCGGCGCTGTTCGGGGTCGGCGCGCCCGATCGTCTCGGCTTGCGGTCGAGGTGGCCCGAGCCGCTCGTCAACCTCCCGAGCTTTCCCGGCGACGACCTCGTCGAGTCGAGGACCGGCGGCGACCTGACCATCCATGCCTGCGCCGACGACCCGCAGGTCGCGTTCCACGCCGTGCGCCAGCTCGTCCGGGCGGCGAAGGGGACGGCTTCGGTCCGCTGGTCACAAGCCGGCTTCAACGAGGCTGCGGCGACGACCGGAACGCCTCGCAACCTCACGGGCTTCAAAGACGGCACCGCGAACCCCACCAGCCAGTTCGACATCGAGCAGTTCATCTGGGTCGGAGCCGAGGACCAGGCCTGGATGGTGGGCGGCACCTACGTCGTGACGAGACGCATCCGGATTGCGCTCGACCGCTGGGACGCCAGCGCGCTCGAGGACCAAGAGCGTGCCATCGGGCGCTCCAAGGTCACGGGCGCACCGCTCGGGCGCTCGGCCGAGCACGACTCCTTGGACCTGGCGGCGAGGAATGCCGACGGCACTCCGGTCATGCCGCTCGATGCCCATGTCCGCCTCGCCTCGCCGGACGACAACTGGGGTCAGATGATGCTCCGCCGGAGCTACTCCTACGACGACGGGGTGGACATGCTCGCCGGGCGCCATCCCTCACAAGGTGAGGTCCCTGCGCTCGACGCCGGCCTCTTCTTCGTCTCTTATCAGCGCAACCCGCGCCTTGCCTTCATACCGATGTTCGACAAGCTCTCCAGGCACGACGCGCTCCGGCATTTCACGATCCATACCGGCAGCGCCATCGCGGCGATCCCTCCTGCGGCCTCTGCGCCCGGCGACTGGGTCGGACGCGAGCTGTTGGAGTCCTGAGCCGGCGAGAAGATAGCTTCGCCACGACGACTCCGGACGGCTACTCGAGTTCGAGTCCGCTCAGGTCCACTCCGTTGTCGGGATCACAACGATTGCCCTGGTAGATGGGGGTTTCTCGCGACCGTTCGCCGACCGAGGCAAGTGACGATGTTCGAACCCCCGAGATCGGCGGAATCAGCCACGGCGACTGGACCCGACCGAGGAGGTTCTCCACGTGTCGCTGCTTGAGCGACCGGTTGCGCTCGACAGTGCATCCCTTGGGGAGTGCTTCCAGATGGAGCCGATGCACAGCAACCACCCCAGGCTCCGTTGTTCGCCTCGACGAGCTACGCGAAGTCATTCCAGGTCTCGGAGGTCAGTGGGCGCGTGAGACAGTCCATCGCTTCTGCATCCATCACACAATCATGCTCCCAGTAGCACCATATGCCGGGCGCTCGGACGACGTCCCTGAACTCTGGCTCGGCGGCGGGGTCGTTCGGCCCTGGCCGCGGACAATCCAGCGTCCCAAGATGAGTGCGGAGCGCGTTTGTAAGGTCCGCAATCACCTGGAGGTATGAGTTGTGACGGTGATGCACCGAATTGACCGGTGGCTGTACCGAGGAGGGCGGCCGCATCTACTCGCGCGGATCTTGAATCGAGCCTGGTCGGGGCTGGCCGCGAGCGGTGTTGGACCGCGTGGCCTCGTGCAGCTCGAAGTCGTCGGGAGGAAGACTGGCAGGCCGGTGTCATTCCCTGTCGTGGTGGCCGACTACCAAGCCGAGCGGTACCTCGTGTCGATGCTCGGCGAGGACACCAGCTGGGTACGCAACGTTCGCGCAGCCAGCGGTCGCGCGGTGTTGCGTCACGGCCGTCGGGAGCCGGTGCAGCTGCAGGAAGTCGGTCCGGATGAGCGCGCGCCGATTCTGCGTCGCTACCTCGAGTGCGCCCCCGGCGGCAGGCCCCACTTCCCAGTGGATCGCCAGGCACCAATCGAGGAGTTCGAAGCCATTGCCGGACAGTTCCCCGTCTTTCGAATCACAGTGCCGGAATCGAGCGCCAATTAGTCTTGGTTCCGCGTCCCCCTCGCTGCCGGATCGGCGGCGCACCTTGAGGGGCTGGATGCCCTACCGCCCAGCGACGAAGTCCGCAATGACGTGTCCAGTCAGTGACTAGATGGCTTCCGCCCCTGATCAGGTTGGAGATAGATCCAGAATCTCACGGTGTGCAAGCCGAACAGAGCTGCAACGGCGAAGCGACGGGCGATCTCGGGCGGCCCCGGGTTCGCACGAGCACGCTCGCAGAATTCGTCGTCGATTGCGGACTGAAGTCCCGAGCCACTTGCGGCGACCGCGGCTGCCAACTCCATCCACAGAAGAACGGCCGGCACGAGCCGAAGGCGGGTGGGAACGCCGGCAACAACCATGGCTGCGTCACGGACTGCCAGTCCGCCACAGGCCACCTCAGTCACGACGGCGCCTCGCCGACCGAAGCGTCGAATGGCGAACTCCGTGAGCGGATAGCCGGCTGCGCTAAGGCCCAGCACGACCTTCCCAAGTCTGGGATTCATCCTGAACCCTCCATCGTGCGAAGCGGACACACGCCACAAATTGCCGGGAGTCAATGCCGACGCACGACGAAGGTTAAACCTTCAACACCTTCTGCACTTGTTGCCCCGGCTGCCCCGCAACGCCGGGAGCGGGGCGGTGGCCGACGGGCTCGAACATAGTCTCATTACTTCTGGCGCCGACCTTGCGGCGAGCCATCCGGCACCCGAAATTCGCCCAAGCTCAGGCTTGCGTGTTGCATAACCCCAGGTCAGCGGGGCCAGCAGGGGTTCGAACATAGTCTCATCACCTCCACCCCGTTGTGGAAAAGTCAACGTTCTGGCTGGTCAGACCGGTTCGCGCTTGATCACTTACTCGTCGGAGTTTAGTTGTCTGGTTCCCAGGCGGCTCCAGATCAGAGCCGACACACGCCGTCCGTGATGATCGCGAACTGACCAAGTCCCGGCGGTCGGTGGCGCGGCCGCGATCTCGGTCTGTGCGACGTATGCAACGATGACGAAGATGCAGGTCTGGCGCATTGCAGGGTGTGCCGCGCTGGCGCTTGTTCCTGCCGCGTGCAGCTCAGCGAGCCTCAGCTCCCCCGCACAGCACGGTGCCTCCGGCCGGCACTCTCGCCATCCGTCGTCCGGCTTATCGCCGGCGCGCCCCTATCTCGCGACTCGTATCGAGTTGCGCAGGACAAGCGTCCCTGCCGGTACGGACATTTCCGGCACGATCGTGGTCGTCAACAGTTCGGCGAAGACGATCAATCTCACCACGGAATCCACTCCGCAGTTCGGCGTGGCGATCACCAATTCGCGAATCCCGAGCCAGCTCGCTTGGGGGGCCCCGGTTCGACTGCGCCCTTCCTGATCCGGCCGGGGGTCAATCGACTCCCAGTCGACGTTTCCACGAGCTACAGCTCATGCGCCCCGGCGCCGAACCCGACCATACCGATGACCCCCCGTTGCCCCCCGTCGGGCATGCCTCCTCTGCCGCCGGGTGAGTACGAAGCTGAGCTGGTCGGCGATGGCACCCTTCCACTGCCTCCAGCACCGGTGGTCGTCGTGACGCTCACTCCTGCAAACCGCTGACCCTGGTTCGCCCGACCCGTCTGATCCTTCGGGTACCGATCCCGACCGCTCAGGCACGGCGATCTGTCACTGGCGGGGGCTCGGAACTCCCTGTCCCCGACGTGCCTGCAGGGGCAGCAGCCAACCGTCACCTCCCTGTGCATGGCTATGCTCAGGTAAGCCCGCACTGCGAGGAGGTGCCCTGATCTTTCGTAAGAGTGGAGTGTTCTTGGCGGCGGCATTGGCGGCGGCGAGCCTCGCTTCGGTGGCGACCGCAACGGCAGCCAGCCAGGCACGAGCCGGCGCGATCTCAGCGGTGCCGTCCGGGAGTAGTGCACTGACGCCGGTCCGTATGCTCGGTTGGGGCTTCAACTCCCCGGACGCCATAGTGACCAGCGGGGGCGACCTCTTCGTGACGAACACCAGGGCCAACTCCGTCACAGTGCTCAAGGCTTCGAGCGGGGCGCTCGTCCGGGTGATCTCGAAGGCGTCGTACAAGTTCAACTACCCGGACGCCCTGGCGATCAGCGGGGGCGACCTCTTCGTGGCGAACTACGCCGGCGCCTCCGTCACAGTGCTCAAGGCCTCGAGCGGGGCGCTCGTCCAGGTGATCTCGGGCTCGGCCTACAAGTTCAACTACCCGGACGCCCTGGCGATCAGCGGGGGCGACCTCTTCGTGGCGAACGACGGCGGCAACTCGGTCACTGAGCTCAAGGCCTCGGGTGGCGCGCTCGTCCGGGTGATCTCGAAGGCGTCGTACAAGTTCCACCTCCCGGTCGCGCTGGCGACGAGCGGAGACGACCTCGTCGTGGCGAACGACGGCGGCAACTCGGTCACTGAGCTCAAGGCCTCGAGCGGCGCGCTCGTGCGGGTGATCTCGAAGGCGTCGTACAAGTTCGACTACCCGGGCGCCCTGGCGACGAGCGGGAACGACCTCTTCGTAACGAACGCCGACGGCGACTCCGTCACCAAGCTCGCGACGGCTGGCGGGGCGCTCGTCTGGGTGATCTCGAAGGCGTCATACGGATTCGACAACCCGGACGCCCTGGCGACAAGCGCGGGCGACCTCTTCGTGGCGAACGGCAACGGCAACTCGGTCACCGTGCTCAAGGCCTCGAGCAGGACGCTCCTGCGGAGGATCTCGGGCTCGGCGTACAAGCTCGACGATCCGGTCGCCTTGGCGATCAGCGGGGGCACCCTCTTCGTGGCGAACTACCTCGGCGACTCCGTCACCGAGCTCAGGACCGTGAGTGGTGCGCTCGTACGGGTGATCTCGGGCTCGTCATAATACGTCCCCGTCCCGGGCGCCGTCCGCTTATCTCCACCGACCGCTCTGACAAGAGAGTGCTGACTCTCGAACCCTTTACGCCTTTTGCTAGAAGTTCCAAATCCTTCCTTCTGGCACCGCAGCGACTCGGCGTCGGACGGAGTTCTGCTGACTGTTCTGCGCGTCCCCGATCGGCGCTCCGAGGGCATGCTCCACCTTGCTCGCGGCACTGTCAGACTTCTGACCGATGAATGATTTTGCGGGACCAGCAACGTCCAACTGTATGAACTACAGATGTGCGCTCGGTGGGGCAGGCGCAGAGCGACAGAGGGGACTGAGCCATGTCAGAGGAAGGCAAGTCGGTCGAAGTGTCACGCAGGATTGAAGCACCGGCAGCCCACATCTTCGAGATCCTGGCGAATCCGCAACGCCACATGGATTTCGAC
>JBKQLZ010000305.1:0-8956 GCA_052146895.1 Acidimicrobiales bacterium | reverse complement strand
AGGTAGACGTACAGGTCCGTGAAGGCGATCCAGATCAACGAGAGCCATGCGTACAGCTGGTGGTGGGCGTTGAGGGGCGAGACGATCTTGCTCCAGATGCCGTAACGGGTCGGCGAGCTCGAGAACTTCCTCAGGCTGCCACCGCAGATGTGGCGGCAAGCGTGGCAGCCGAGGGTGTAGGCCCAGATGAGCACGGCGTTGAGGATGAAGACGAGCGTGCCGAGACCCATCCCCCAGCCACTGCCGAACCGGAAGGCCTCGATTGCGTCCCAGGTGAGCAAGCTCGCGAAGATCACCGCGAAGTACCAGAAATAGCGGTGGATGTTCTGGAGGACGAGGGGGAAGCGCGTCTCGCCCGTGTAGCGGGACCGCACGCCGCCCGTCTTGGTCGAGCCGACGTCGGCGACGGCGCAGGCCGGTGGCGAAGCCCAGAACGACCGGTAGTAGGTCTTGCGGTAGTAGTAGCAGGTCACCCGGAAGCCCATCGGGAAGATCAGGACCAAAAGTGCAGGTGAGATGGCTCCAACGTTGCCGATCGGTCCCCAGCGGACGGCAGTCGGGCAGCTCGACACGAGGCACGGTGAGTAGAACGGCGAGAGGTAATGGCTCGGCAGGTGGGTGCCGGCGAAGTAGTAGTCGCCCCGGAACGCAGTCCACGTGCCGTAGGCGACGAATCCGAGCAACCCGAGCCCTGTGATGAGCGGCTGTACCCACCAGAGATCGCGCCTCAGAACCTGTGACCTCGGCGGGCCGCCCCGGACGCCACCGATCTCGACCGGGATCGGTGCAGGGCTTGCTGTCCCTTGTACGACGCTCAACTAATTCCTCCGTCTCGACTCGTCAGGCTCGACGCGCTCCGGCCGCCGTCAAGCCGCGGAAACTCCGCGTTACGGCACCATGTCGGAACGGTACCGATCATTCCACCAACTCCTGGTCGGAGGCGAACCGGGCGCAGAGGCGATTTTGGGCGGTTGAGGCGCGTGCCGCGAGCACACCCCTTCTTCGCCTCGTAGTCTCGGTGGTGATGACCAAATCCTCTTCTGAATCCACTCGGCCGGCGCCGTCGGTGCCCCTTGGCGTGACCGTCGAGAACGAGCCACCTGCTGCTGCAACGATCGGCGAGCTGCGGGCATCTGGCTGGAGCTCGCTCCCGGTGAAGCGCGAGATGCGCAAGAACCTGCTCGAGCGGCTCTCGAGTGGGCGGCCGATTGTCGAGGGAGTGCTCGGCTTTGACGAGACCGTGCTTCCCTCGATCGAGCAGGCGATCATCGCCGGCCACGACCTCATCCTCCTTGGTGAGCGTGGCCAAGCGAAGAGCCGGATCATCCGCTCGCTCGTGAACCTGCTCGACGAGTGGAGCCCGATGGTCGCCGGCTCTGAGATCAACGACGACCCGTACGCCCCCGTCAGCCGCCACGCGCGGGATCTCGTCGCGGAGATGGGCGACGACACCCCGATCACATGGGTGCACCGGACGCAACGCTACGGAGAGAAGCTCGCCACGCCCGACACCTCCATCGCAGACATCATCGGGGAAGTGGACCCGATCAAGGTCGCAGAGGGCCGCTACCTCTCCGACGAGCTCACGATCCACTACGGCCTCGTGCCCCGGACGAACCGCGGGATCTTCGCTGTGAACGAGCTTCCCGACCTCGCCGAGCGGATCCAGGTCGGCCTGCTCGACGTGCTCGAAGAGCGCGACGTGCAGATCCGCGGCCACAAGGTGAGGCTTCCTCTCGACGTGATGCTCGTCGCGTCCGCCAACCCGGAGGACTACACCAACCGTGGCCGCATCATCACGCCTCTGAAGGACCGCTTCGGGACGAGGGTCCGAACTCACTACCCGCTCGACGTCGACACCGAGCTCACGATCATCAACCAGGAGGCGCAGAGCCTCGACGACGTCGGGATCCGCGTGGAGGTGCCGGCGTTCATGGCCGAGATCGTCGCGCGCATCAGCCAGCTCGCCCGGCGGTCACCGCGCGTGAGCCAGCGCTCGGGTGTGTCGGTCCGGCTCAGCGTCGCGAACTACGAGACGTTGTCGGCCGCCGCCGTGCGCCGCGCCATCCTGCAGGGCGAACACGAGGCGGTCCCGCGGGTGAGCGACCTCGAGTCGCTCCTCTCCTCGACGCTCGGCAAGCTCGAGATCGAATCGCTCGAAGAAGGCGAGGACGAGGAGATCGTCGACAAGCTTGTGATGGCGGCGGTGCTGCAGACGTTCCGGGAGAACTGCCCGACCGAGCAGCTCGGGCAAGTGGTGGGCGGCTTCGACGACGGTCAGGTCGTCCACGCCGGCCCTGACCTCACCTCGGCCGACTACATGGCGGTGCTCGACTCGATCCCGTCACTGCGTGCGCCGGCTATGGCAATCGCCGGCTCGGAGAGCCCGGGCATGATGGCGAGCGCGCTCGAGCTGATCCTCGAAGGCCTCCACCTCTCCAAGCGCCTCAACAAGGACGCTGCTGGTTCCCGAGCGACGTACCGGTCGAGGTCGTGAACCGCAGATGAGGCGGTTCCGGTACTCGCGCTGGGACGGGACCCAGGAGGGTTACGACCTCGACGCGGACGCGATCCTGTCGGAGATCAACGACGACCTGCTCTATCACGGGGACGTCAATGCAGCGCTGCGACGCTTGATGCAGCAGGGTTTCCGTGACCGGGAAGGTCGCGACGTCTCGGGCCTGCGGGAGCTCTTGGAGCAGCTCCGTGAGCGGCGCCGCCAAGAGCGTGAGCAGTTCGACCTAGGCGGCGTGTACTCAGAGATCGCCGAGCAGCTCGAGGAGATCGTCCAGCAAGAGCGTGAGGCTCTCTCGGAGCTGGCCCAAGAGGCAGACCAGTCGGGCGATCAGCGCCGCAAGGAAGTGACCGACGAGGTCGTGGCGAACCGCCAGATGGAGCTCGGCCTCCTCCCCGACGACCTCGCAGGCAAGGTAAGAGGGCTCTCGTCTTACGAGTTCACGTCGAGCGAGGCGAGAGAGCGCTTCGAGGAGCTGATGGAGCGCCTTCGCCAGGAGGTCGTCCAGTCGTACCTCGACGAGGCTGCCGGCGCCATCCAGAACATGGGCCCGGAGGAGCGTGACCGGCTGCGGCGGGCTCTCGACGGCCTCAACAAGATGATCGAGCAGCACGAGGCGGGCGAGGAGCTGGATCCGAGCTTTGCGCAGTTCATGTCGGAGTTCGGCGACTTCTTCCCAGGTGATCCGCAGAGTCTCGAAGAGTTGCTGGAGCAGCTCGCACAACGGATGGCGGCGACGTCCGCGATGCTCGCCTCGATGACGCCCGGGCAGCGCCAGCAGCTTCAGTCGCTGATGGACGAGCTGCTCGGCGACATGGACCTGTCGTGGCAGATGAACCGCCTCGGGTCCAACCTGCGCTCGATGTTCCCGCAGGCGCCGTGGGACCGTCGTGTCGGCTTCTCGGGCTCGGACGCGCCGGGACTTGCCGAGGCATCAGACATCTTCCAGAGGTTGGCGGACCTCGACCAGCTCGAGCAGTTGCTCGCGGGCACGCCACAGCCGGGCGCCCTCGCGGAGGTGGACCTCGACCGCGCCCGCGAGCTGCTCGGCCCTGATGCGTCCGCCTCGCTCGCCGAGCTGGCGAAGCTCGCGAAACGACTGGAGGACGCCGGCCTCGTCGAGAACCGGGAGGGCCGGCTCGAGCTGACGCCTCACGGGCTGCGCAAGATCGGGCAAAGGGCTCTGCGTGAGCTCTTCTCCCGGCTGTCGAAGGACCGCCTCGGAGGCCACGAGCTCGTGAAGATGGGGGAGGGTCACGAGAGGGCCGAGAGCACGAAGCCTTACGAGCTCGGCGACCCGTTCAACCTCCACATCGAGCGGACCGTGCGCAACGCGATAAGGCGCGAAGCGGAGTTGATGGAGGAGAGCGGTGAGGGTGCCGGGGCTCCGGCGGGTGCGGGTGCTCGGGCGGGCGTGCGGTTCCCGGTTCGTTTGCAGCCGGACGACTTCGAGATCGAGCGGACCGAGCACCTCACTCGTTGTGCCACGGTGCTGCTCGTCGACCTCTCACTGTCGATGCCGATGCGCGACAACTTCCTCGCCGCGAAGAAGGTCGCAATGGCGCTCCACTCCCTCATCTCGAGTCAATTCCCCAGGGATTACCTGGGCATCGTCGGCTTCTCCGAGATCGCACGGGAGATCCGGCCGCAGGACCTGCCCGATGTGTCGTGGGACTTCGTCTACGGAACGAACATGCAGCACGCCTTCCTTCTCGCCCGCCGGATGCTCGCGCGCCAGCACGGCACGAAACAGATCGTGATGATCACCGACGGCGAGCCGACAGCTCACCTGATGGAGGACGGGGAGGTCTTCTTCAACTACCCGCCGGTGCGGGCGACTGTGGATGCCACGTTGTCGGAGGTGCTCCGGCTCACGCGGGAGGGGATCCGCCTCAACACTTTCGCGCTCGACGCGACAGGGCACCTGCGGGACTTCGTTGAGAAGATCACCGAGCTGAACCACGGGCGGGCGTTCTTCACGACGCCGGAGACGCTGGGCGACTACGTCCTCGTCGACTTCATCGAGCACCGCCGCTCGATGGGCACGTCCGGCTCGTCAGGCCGTCCGAGCAGCCGGGGAGCCCGCCCTGCGCCGGGCTCGGGGCGGGCACGCCGGTTGGCGTAACCCGCCTGGCTATTGCTGTTGCCGCCCGGCTACGGGAAGGCTGAAGTCCCGCAGATCGGAGCTGTCAGCTGTGACTTGACCACGGAGCCGTCGTTCGGCGCGCTCCCGAGCGCGTATACGGAGCCGTCGGCACCGGCCAGCCAGTAACCGGTGCCGCGCGGTGACTCGGCAATACCCGTGATCGACGCCGTCGGGCTCTTGGCGTTGCCGTAGGCCTTCGCATCTCCGTAGGAGTACACGACGCCGCTCGTGTTGACGAGGTAGTAGCCCTTGCCATCGACCGTGGGCGCCATCGATGAGATGGTGCCCGACACCGCTCCTTGTCCCTTAATGGGCGACTCGGTCTTGGCGTCTCCGAAGGCGTAAACCTTCCCGGCGCTCGTGGCGATCCAATAGCCCTTCCCGTCGGGAGTTCCAGCAGCGCTGACGACGCCGGTCAACCCCGTCTTGTCCTTGTAGTTGGCGGCGTCGCCGTAGCGCCAGACAGTCCCGTTGTCGGCCATGAGCCAGTAGCCCTTCCCGTCTGCGGTGGGAACGATGGCGACGATCGAAGCGGTGGGTGTCCCGGAGTCAGCCGAGTATGTCTTCGCGTCCCCGAAGGGGTAGACGTGTGCCCCTTGTGTAACGAGCCAGTAGCCGAGCCCTGTCGGCGTGGAAGCCATGCCGACGACGGGCGTGGCCGGGACGATGTTCTCATGAGGGAGCGAGCCGTAGTAACCAGCTCCGCCGAAGTCGAACACGCCACCGTCCTGGCCCACCATCCGGTATCCCGGCTCCTGCACGAGGAGCGAGACGGCCGACGAGGTTGACCCGCCCTCGCTCTTGGTCCCGAGGTAGGCCGCGGTGATGGAGTACGTCCCGCCGTGCGCGAAGCCGTCGCTCGCGGTGGCCACGCCCTTGCTATTGAGTTTCACGGGCCTACCGAGGGTGCTTACGCCGTTGTAGAACTGGACATCGCCTGTCGGCACTGCTGTGCCTGAGGAGGCCTTCACGGTTGCGGTGAACGTCACAGGAACGGCGGTCAGCACGCGCGTGGCGGACTCGGTGATGGAGGTCTTCGAACCCGTCGAGACGACGGTCTCGGTCGCGGTACCGGAGGACGAGCCGAAGTCGCTCGTACCGGGATAGGTCGCCTTCAGCGTGAACTTGCCTGCCTTGAAGCTTGTCTTCACGCTTGCGACGCCACCCGACAGCGTGGCGCTCCCGATCTTCTTCGTGCCGTTGTAGAACGTCACCGATCCCGTCGGGCTCGCAGTGCTCGGCGCCTTCGGCGTCACGATTGCGTTCAGTGTGACCGGCTGACCAGCCCCGGCGTTCGTGACGCTCGGCTCCAAGACGAGAGTCGTGGTCACCTTCGCGACAGTGACCGTGATGGCGGGGGAGGTGCCCGGCTTGTAGCTCGAGTCACCGGAGTACGCGCCGGTGATAGAGAGGCTCCCGACCGGCAGCGTCGAGGTCGCGAGCGTCGCGACTCCGTTGGAGAGCGTCTGCGGGGTGCCGAGGTCGGCGGATCCGGCCATGAACTGCACAGTGCCCGTCGCAATCGGCCCGGAGCCGGTGACGGTCGCAGTGAGCGTCACAGCGGTCCCGTAGCTGATGCTCGATGCTGTCGAGGTCACCTTGACCGTCGGGGTGAGGGCCGCGGCGAAAGTGACTTGTACCTCAGTGCTCGTGTAGTTCGTGTTCGGGCTAGCCGAGAAACCACTCGGCGTCACCGTCCCAAACGTCCCGCTCACCGACGTCTCGGCCACGACGACGTCGAAAGTGTCGGCGCCGGTCGGCGTGAAGCTCGCCTGGTCGTCGACGTCCAGCGTGCCTGCGAGGGAAGCCGTAGTCGCCGCGAGCTGGCCGTATCCCGTGCCCGGCGTCGCGCCGGCAATGTTCGCGACGAGTGTCCCGCCGGCGGCTTGTGTGTAGCTGCCGACGATCGTAAGGATGCCCGGGGTTGTCCCCGTCCCCGGCTTCACGGTTCCGGCAGTGTTGTCGACCGGGGCACTGACGGTCCCAGCACCATCGAGCGTCCCGCCGGTGAGACCGACGCTGGAAGCGACCAGGTTGCCCGAAGCCGCCACCGTGGTGGAGCCGGCCGACTGGCTGTACGTCGAGGTGAAGTCTGCGACGGCCGCGGCCGGAACGGTCACTGCGCCAGCGTTGGTGAACCCTGGCTGGATCTGTGCAGTGCCGCCCGGGCCACCGATGGAGAGGGTGCCACCCTGCACGTTCAGCCCCTCGGGGTAGGATCCCTCGATCACCTCGTTGGCATCGATGGTCGAGGTACCAGCGAGATCGATGTAACCCTCGTAGTTGATCGCGAGGCCGGGATCGGGCACAGCGTTGCTGAACGTCGCCCCGCCCGATGCCGTGAGCGTGTAGCTCGAGATGCCCCACTCGAAGCTCGACGAGCTGGTGGAGATCGTGGTCAGGCCGGAGACGGTCAGGTTTCCATTACTGCCCGAGAGGTTGCCAGAGCTCCAGTCGAGCGTTCCGGCAGACGGGTTGGCGCTGCCGCCGAGCGTGCCGCCGGCGAGGTCGACTTCACCGGTGATCGTATAGGCGTCGGTCCCGTTCAGCGTGAACGTCGAGTTGGAGAGGGTCAGGTTCGTGACGTCGATGCCACCGGAGAAGGTTGTGGTGTTGGCGCCGGCGGTCTCGAGCGCGTCGGCGGTGACTGAGCCGTTGATAGAGGCGCTCCACACCTCGACGGTCGTGCCGCCGCTCCCGATGAGGCCATCGATGTTGCCGTTGATCGTCTCAGAGCCGATTTCGAGCGCCGAGCCTGTGGCGGCTGAGAAGTTGCCGGAGCTCGTGCCGCCGCCGTAGGTGATGAACGTCGCACTTGCGGGGACGGTGATCCCAGCCGTATCGCCGCTGTTGTTGTCGAGCGGAGTCTGGATGGTGACGGTCGAGCCCGAGGCTCCGGTGTCGACAAGGCTCGCGTCGGAGGCGATTGTCAGGCTGTTGCCGCCGCCGCTGTTCGTGATTGTGTAGCCGCCGCCGATGTCCGAGGTAGCGGTGCCGTCGAGGAGGATCTCGGCGCTTCCGTTGAGCTCGACACCGGGGTCGGTGATCCCGCTGCTCGTGAAGTCGATCCCCCCGCTTGCTTCGAGGACGTAGTTCGAGAGGTACCACTGCGCGTTCGCGAGGCTGGTGGTCAGAGTCGTCAGCCCTGCGACCGAGAGCTTGCCGACGGCGCCGGAGATGTTCCCCGAGCTCCAGTCGAACGTGCCTGCCGTCGGGTTGGCGCTCCCGCCGAGGGTGCCGCCGTCGAGGTCGACTTCTCCCGTGATCGTGTAAGTCGCGCCTCCGTTCAAGTTGAACGTCGCGTTCGAGATCGTGAGGTCCGTGACATCGATCCCGCCCGTGAACGTCGTGGCGCTCGAGCCCACCGTCTCGATCGCGTCGGCGGTGACAGAGCCGTTGATAGAGGAGTTCCACGGCTCGATCGTCGTGCCGCCGCTCCCGATGACGCCATCGATGTTGCCGTTGATCGCCTCTGAGCCGATCTGCAGGGTCGAGCCCGCAGCGGCCGAGAAGTTGCCGGCGCTGGTTCCGCCGCCGTCGGTGAGGAACGTGGCCCCGGCTGGCACCGTGACGCCAACGGTCTCGTCGCTGTTGTTGTTGAGCGGAGCTTGGATCGTGACGGTCGAGCCCGAGGCTCCGGTGTCGACAAGGCTCGCGTCGGAGGCGATCGTCAGGCTGTTGCCGCCGCCGCTGTTCGTGATCGTGTAGCCACCTGCGATGTCGGAGGTCGCGGTGCCGTCGAGGAGGATCTCGGCGTTCCCGTTCAGCTCGACGCCCGGGTCGGTGATGCCACTGCTCGTGAAGTCGATCCCTCCACTGGCTTCGAGTACGTAGTTGTTCATGAGCCACTGCTCGTTCTCGAGGCTCGTCGTGACCGTCGTCAACCCGGTGACCGAGAGCTTGCCGGCCGCGCCGGAGATGTTCCCCGAGCTCCAGTCGAAAGTGCCGGCGATCGGGTTGGCGTTGCCCCCGAGCGTGCCGCCGTCGAGGTCAACCTCGCCGGTGATGGTGTACGAGCTCGTGGTGTCGAGGTTGAAAGTCGAGTTCGAGACCGTGAGGTCGGTGACGTCGATCCCGCCGGAGAACGTCGTCGTGCTCGAGCCCACCGTCTCGAGCGTGTCGGCCGTGACCGAGCCGTTGATCGAGGAGCTCCACGGCTCGACCGTCGTGCCGCCGCTTCCGATGACGCCGTCGATGTTGCCGTTGATCGTCTCTGAGCCGATCTGCAGAGTCGAGCCGGCGGCGGCCGAGAAGTTGCCGGCGCTGGTTCCGCCGCCGTCGGTGAGGAACGTGGC
>JBKQLZ010000304.1:0-7401 GCA_052146895.1 Acidimicrobiales bacterium | reverse complement strand
CCGAGGGTTTGAGTCACGATTCTGGCGAGCGGGCCGGATGCCCGCTCGGCGGTCAGACCGCGGAGCGGGCGGGATGCCAGCGGGCTCGGGTCTGGGGAGGGAGGACCCGGAGCCCGCTCGCAAATCTCAGGCGGCTGCGGATTCGGCGGCGGAGGCGGCTACTCCGCCAACCTCAGCCCCCGCAGCGCCAGCCGGCTCCAGCGCGGCAGCCAGCACGTCGCCTACCGAGGCGGCGAGGTGGAACGTCATCTCCTCTCGCACCGCCTCGGGCACGTCCTCGAGGTCAGGCCCGTTCCGCACAGGCAGGACGACCTCACGCAATCCTGCCCGCCAGGCAGCGAGCACCTTCTGCTTCACGCCACCGATCGGAAGGACCAGACCCTGCAAGGTGACCTCGCCTGTCATCCCGACGACGGAGCGGACCGGCCGGCCGGTCAGCAGTGACACGAGGGCGGTCGTCATCGTCACGCCCGCCGACGGCCCGTCCTTCGGCACCGCACCTGCGGGCACGTGCACGTGGAAGCGCCGCCCGGTCAACGTCGCCGGGTCCAACCCCAGCTCAGCCGCATGCGAGCGAACGTAGGACAGGGCGATCTCTGCCGACTCCTTCATGACGTCGCCAAGCTGCCCGGTCAAAGACAACCCGTCTCCACCGCCATCGATGGCGGTTGCCTCGACGTACAGGACGTCTCCACCGGCGCCGGTGACTGCCAAACCTGTGGCGACACCTGGCACAGCAGTCCTGTCAGCGGCTTCGAAGAAGAAACGCGCCCGTCCCAACCACTCACGCACATCGCCCACCTCCACGTGAACCGGGGCGGTGACCGAGCCAGCCGTCAGCTTCGTGGCGACCTTGCGGAGCAGCTTGCCGAGCTCCCGCTCGAGCGAGCGCACGCCAGCCTCCCGGGTGTAGTCGGACATGATCGTGCGCAAGGCGTCGTCACTCACTGACACCTCGTCAGGCCTGAGCGCGGTGCGCTCGAGCTGGCGGGGGAGGAGGTGGTGGCGGGCTATGGCGAGTTTCTCGTCGTCGGTGTAGCCGTCGAGCCTGATCACCTCGAGGCGGTCGTACAGCGGACCGGGGATCGTGTCGATCACGTTCGCCGTCGCGAGGAACAGCACCTTCGACAAGTCGAGCTCGATCTCGAGGTAGTGGTCCCGGAACGTGTGGTTCTGGGCGGGATCGAGAACCTCGAGCAACGCCGAGGACGGGTCGCCCCGGAAGTCGGTGCCGAGCTTGTCCACCTCGTCGAGCAGGATGACTGGGTTCATCGTGCCGGCCTCTCGCAGCGCCCGGACGAGCCGCCCGGCCTGCGAGCCGACATACGTGCGACGGTGCCCACGGATCTCGGCCTCGTCGCGCACGCCTCCGAGGGAGACGCGAACGAACGACCTGCCGAGCGCCCGTGCGACCGACTCGCCGAGTGACGTCTTGCCGACTCCCGGCGGACCGAGGAGAGCGAGGATGGCGCCGGCGCCACGAGCACCCTTCACGGGCACGAGCCCGCGCTCGGTCTGCAGTTTGCGAACGGCCAGGTGCTCGAGGATGCGGTCCTTCACGTCCCTGAGTCCCTCGTGGTCCTCGTCGAGGATGCGTCCAGCCTCGGGGATGTCGAGGCGGTCCTCGGATTCCTTGCCCCACGGCAGCTCAAAGACGGTGTCGAGCCATGTCTGGATCCAACCCCGCTCCGGGCTCTGCTCACTAGTCCGCTCGAAACGGTCGATCTCCTTCGCGATAGCCACCCGCGCCGATTCCGGCAAGTGAGGGTCGAGAGCCTCGAGCCTCGAGCGGTAGTCGTCGGGATCGGCGGCGTCGGCGGCGGAGTCCGACAGCTCGCCGAGCTCCTTGCGAATCGCCTCGAGCTGGCGGCGCAGCAGGAACTCCCTCTGCGTCTTCTCCATGCCCTCCTCGACACTCGACTTGATCTGATCCCGCAAGGTCAGGTCGGCCAGGGTCTCGCGGGCCCAGCCGAGCACGAGGCGCAGGCGCTCTTCCAGGTCCACGGTCTCGAGGACCTGGACTTTGGCCTCGAGCGACAGGTCGGGCGAGTAGCCCGCCAGGTCTGCGATCTCGGAGGCGTCGTGCACGCTCCGGAGGCGCTCGGCCATGCGGCGCGCACCCCTTGTTAGGAGGATGTTCTCGAGCACAGCCCGGTACTCCCTCGCCAGCTCGACGGCATCGGTCGTGGGTTCGACCGCCGCGATGGGGTCCACTTGCACCCAGAGCGCCCGACCTGTCCCAGGCACACCGGTGCCGATCTCGGCTCGCTGGTCACCCCGTACGATGGCAGCCGTCGGTCCACCGGGCAGCTCGCCCTCCTCGAGGACCTCAGCGATCACGCCGACCTTTGCGTAACGTCCTTCGATGTTCGGCACGACCACGAGTCGACCGTTGACGGCTCGAGCGGCGTCGACCGCGACCCGGGACTCTTCTGTCTCGAGGGCCAGGGTAAAGACCATGCCGGGAAGCACTACGCCCGATGAGAGCGTTAGAAGGGGGAGCGTCAATTGATCGTCGAACTCGGTCACTTTTCCTCCGTTGCCTGCCTGACAGCCGGACCCGGAGGGCCTGCTGGCTAGAACAGAAATACTTGACTGGACAAACAAACGCCACGCGGAGTTATTCCGGGCACGAGAGGTCGAAGAATGAGCATGAGGGGAATGGGCGGCGGCGGAGGCCCGGAGGGCTGGGGCGCGATGCGGTCGCTCCGGCGGGATCAGAGTGTCAAACGACAGAAGCTGCCGAAGGGGATCGTGAAGCGGATCTCTCGCTTTGCGCGGCCGTACCGGCTGAAGCTGGCTGTGTTTCTCGTGCTCATCGTCATGAGCGCGGTCGTCTCCGCCGCGAACCCGCTGATCCTCCGCGCCATCATCGACCAGGGGATCGGGCAGCACAGAGTAGGCCTCGTCATCGCGCTAGCCGGTGTGGTCGGCGGGCTGGCCGTGCTGAGCGCCGTCCTCTCGCTCGTCCAGCGCTGGATCTCCGCCAAAGTCGGCGAGGGACTCATCTACGACATGCGCAGCCAGGTCTTCGCCCACGTGTCGAAGATGCCGATCTCGTTCTTCACCCGCACTCAGACCGGGGCGCTCGTGTCCCGGCTGAACAACGACGTGCTCGGCGCCCAACAGGCCTTCACCGACACCTTCCAGTCCGTGATCGGCAACGCCGTGGGCGTGGCCGTCACGCTCGGGGCGATGTTCTTCCTCTCCTGGCAGATCACGCTGGCGTCGCTCGCGCTGCTGCCCATCTTCATCGTGCCGGCTCGATTCGTAGGGCGCCGGCTCGCCACGCTCACGAGGGAGAGTTACTCGCTCAACGCTGAGATGAACAACACCATGACCGAGCGCTTCAACGTCTCCGGGGCGTTGCTGGTAAAGCTCTTCGGGGACCCTGACTCCGAGTCGAGCTTGTTCAGCCAGCGAGCGGGCCGGGTGCGTGATATCGGCGTCATAACCTCCATGTACGGAGCGGTCTTCATGGCTGCGCTCCTACTCACTGCGTCGCTCGCCACGGCGATCGTCTACGGATGGGGTGGGGCCGAGGCTGCGAAGGGGATTCTCCTGGTCGGGACGGTCGTCGCGCTGACCTCGTATCTCAACCGCCTCTACGGACCTCTGACGGCGCTCTCGAACGTCCAGGTGGACGTCATGACCGCGCTTGTCTCGTTTGACCGGGTCTTCGAAGTGCTCGACCTCCCGCCGATGATCGCGGAGCGCCCGGGCGCGGTGGAGGTCCCGGGTGGGGCGGCTGAGGTTGTGTTCGACTCGGTGAGTTTCTCCTATCCGACCGCCGAAGAAGTCTCGCTGGCGTCGCTCGAGAGCGTCGCCGTGCTCGACCAGTCCCCGAGCCAGCAGGTGCTCTACGACGTCTCGTTCACCGTGGCCCCCGGCCAGATGGTGGCGCTGGTCGGCCCGTCCGGCGCCGGCAAGACCACGATCTCGCACCTCGTGCCGCGGCTCTACGACGTGCGCAGCGGAGCTGTGCGCATCAACGGCCTTGATGTGAGGGATGCCACGCTCGCCTCGCTCAGGCGGACCGTCGGCGTGGTTACCCAGGACGCCCACCTCTTCCACGAGACGATCCGCTCGAACCTTGTTTATGCGAAGCCTGACGCGACCGAGGACGAGCTGCGAGATGCGTTGACGGCCGCACAGATCCTGCCTCTCGTCGAGTCCCTCCCTGACGGGCTGGACACCGTCGTGGGGGATCGGGGCTACCGGCTCTCAGGCGGCGAGAAGCAGCGCATCGCCATCGCCCGCCTGCTCTTGAAGGCACCCGCCGTCGTGGTGCTCGACGAGGCGACGGCGCACCTCGACTCCGAGTCGGAGGCCGCGGTCCAGCAGGCTTTGGCTACGGCCCTTGCCGGGCGCACGTCGATAGTGATCGCGCACCGGCTCTCGACTGTGCGTGACGCGGACCAGATCGTTGTCGTCGAAGCCGGCCACATCGTCGAGCGGGGCACGCACGAAGAGCTGATCGAACGCAGTGGCTTGTATGCCGAGCTCTACCGCACCCAGTTCGAAGGCCAGGAGCTCCCAGCTGCCAGCTGACGCGAACGCGAAAACGCCCGGGATCATGGCCCCGGGCGTTTTCGTTCGGTGTTCGCAACGCTCGGAAGAGCGTTGCGCTAACTCAGTCTCCTGGTTCCGTCGAGGGCGGGAACACCTCGTGGACGTAACGGTCTACCTGAGCTTCGGGCAGCCTGTTCGCCATCGCGAGGAAGTAGATAGCGAGGCTGAAGACGGTGAGCGTGATCAGGTCCCACCACAAGGGCAAGCGGCCATCGCCGCCGACGAGGGTTTTAGCGAAAGGACCGACGCCACCGATGATTCCCCCAGGCCCGAAGCTGCCGAAGTACGAGATAAGGCCCATTCCGATTAGGTAAGGGAGCATCCACTTCGCCGCCCCCCAGTCGACCTTCGGCGCGTTCGGGTTGAGCTTCATGCCGATCGACACCGCCATGAGGATGTAGCCGACGACCATCGCGACCATGAGGGTCGAGTAAGTCTGCCAGCCGGCCCAGAAGACGATCCAGTTAGCCGTGACAAATGCCAGCGGCGCGAGGACCTTGTCCCAGGGCAGGAGATACGACCGCGGTAGGTTGGGCTTGCTCAACCTGAGCGCACCCAGCGCCAACGGAGCACCGGCGTACATCAGGACCGAGGCGCCGGTCACGACGCCGACCAGCTTGCCCCAGGCCGGGAACGGGAGCAGGAAGAGCAGACCGACGATTGTCGAGACGATGATGCCGAAGACGGGCACCTTCGTCCGCGGGCTGCTCTTCTCGAACGCCGCTGGGATGTAGCCGTTCTTGCTCAAGCCGAAGCTCAACCGGGAGGCCGAGGTGAGGTAGATGAGGCCAGTTCCTCCAGGCGAGACGACTGCGTCGATCCGCAGGATCCAAGCGAGCCAGGTCAAGCCGGCGACTGTTGCCACGGTGTAGTACGGCGATGCATACAGAGTGAGGTCACTCCCCAGGTTTGCCCACGAGTGGTAGTGAGCGATTGTGGCCGGGTCGAGAGCACCGATGAACGCAAACTGCACGAGGACGTAGATGACGACACCGATGAGGATCGAGCCGATCACTGCCCGAGGTAGGTCACGCTGAGGGTTTGCGCTTTCGCCACCCAGCTGCACCGCTTGCTCGAAGCCGAGAAGTGCGAAGACGATGCCTCCGCCAGGAATTGCCTCGAGGATCGTCTTTGCTGGGCCGCCGCCGCTGTGGACGAAGAAGCCTCCACCAGCGGTGAAGTTGCCGCCGTGGAATTTGAACAGCAGGAAGACGACGATCGCGAGGATGGGGATGAGGACCTTCCACGTCGTCAGGCCGTTGTTGACGTTCGCCAGCCACCTGATCCCGATGACGTTCACAAGGACGAAGAAGAGCATGAGGCCGACCGCTACGCCGATCCCAGTCCCACTCAAGGTGCCGTTCGCCTTGAGGAAGCCCTTAGCCCATTCTGCAGAGGACATGTACTGGATCGTTGCGAGCACCTCGATAGGTGCAACGCTCGCGGCCTGGAGATAGGCGAACCACCCGAACGTCGCCCCGGCGAAGCTGCCGAAGGCGTAGTGCGGGAAGCGGCTTGTCCCGCCGGTGACCGGGAAGATTCCACCGAGCTCGGCATGAACCAGGGCGAGCAGGATGACGATGACTGACGCGATTATCCAGGCCAATAGCGCGGCCGGACCGGCGATGATGGTCGCGTACAAGGCCCCGAACAGCCACCCTGACCCGATGATCGAGCCCTCGGAGGCCCACATCAGTCCGAGCAGCCCGACCTCGCGTTTTAGGCCTTCGTTAGCGAGGTCACGTTGCGCTGGAGCTTCGACCGTGGACATTTGCTAGTCCTCCCCTCCGAGTTGTCACGTCTATGTGACAACGGGCTCCGTGTTCGACGAGTCATCGGCGAGGAGAACTGGCACGACCGAGGGCTAGCCGGACGCGCGGACTATAACGCAGTGATTTCGCGAATGCTCGGATTTCATTGCTTGCCAGAGCTCATCCGGCGTGCTACATAGCGGCGTCAGTCGAGAGCTGGCGGCCGCGGCGGATTGGCGCGCGGCCGCGTGATCTCGAAGAAGCCCTCTACCTCCGACAGCACCTGTATTGCGTCCCACATCCGGACGGCGGCATCGCCGGTCGGCGCAGGCGCCATGACCGGTCCTTTGAAGCCATGGGGCGGGTCGGACTCGATGACGATGGTGGGAGTCTGTGTCTTCGGACCGCCAAAGGCGTAGGCAACTTCCATCGACTCGACGATCGGCGCGTCCCACTTCTCGTCGGTCGCCGCGTCGACCAGGTCCGGATCGAGGGCGCAAGCGCTCAGGCAGTCGGCAAGCAGCCTGTCGTCGGGCTTGGCGTCGCGCACGAAGAAGCGCCTGCCCCACGCGGTGTAGAGAGCGTCGACGGCCTCCTCGCCGGAGCGAGCTCGCGCTGCCTCGAAGATCCGAAGCATCTTGTGAGCGAGCGCGTGCGCTGCGATGGCTCGTTCGCGGTGCTCCTCCGGCATCGTGGCGGCGACCCCGTAGTCGTCGCGGATCTCGAGGCAATAGGACCGCCAGGTCACTTCGAGATCGCGCTGCGGCGCGACCTCCTTCACCCATCTGGACGTGACCCACGCCCATGGACAACTCGGATCGACGTAAAAGGACACTCCGGTCATGGACGCAACGCTACCCATCTGTGGAAGCGCTGCGGGTGCGGAACGAACATCATGGGGACTATCGTGTTGGCTGTCGCGGGCGTAGTTCAGCGGCAGAACATCAGCTTCCCAAGCTGAGAACGCGAGTTCGATTCTCGTCGCCCGCTCTCATCGAAAGGCCAGTTCAGGGTAGGTATCGCGGCGGCGGGGCAGCCGACGAGAGCGCCCAAAAGGGCCTGCAGACCACAAACAGAC
>JBKQLZ010000303.1:0-3290 GCA_052146895.1 Acidimicrobiales bacterium | reverse complement strand
ACCAGCCCTTCGGGAGTCCTCTCGTTGCCAGCTCATGATCGAGAGGCCCGCAGTCGCGTTCACGAAGCCCTCTCGATCGCCCGGCAGCATCCGGACAAGTCTTTGTCGTGGGCGGCTCGTCGAGGCGGCACCACCGTCGACGCCGTCACGCGTCATGCCCCCGGAGCCGTCGAGCGCCTCCCGAGCGGTCGTTACCGGGTCAAGGCGGCGGACCGTGAGGTCCGTGTCATGCCGATCATCTCGGGCGGCGTCGTCTACCCCAGAGTCGCCATTCGTGGCTCCCGGCAAGCCTCGCTCGTCGGCGAGCACTTGGCTGCCATCCGGATCTACCTCGATACCGGCGATCCCGAGCCGCTGGGGCGGTTCGCCGGCAAGACGGTCACCGGCACGCTTGAGGACGGCTCCAGCCATCTCTTCGAGCTTGAGGCCAACCCGGACGAGATCGCAGAGCTGGGATTCTCGGGCGAGCTTGCTGACCTGGTGGTGGAGAGCTAGTTGAGCACTCCGGACCCTGCCGCCAACGACCGTCGCCGGTCAAGCCGCCTGCGCAAGCTGGGGGCGGACGCTGCCTGCAGTATCTGCGGGCTGACGAACCTGGAGGCACTGCTGCTCCACCGCCATCACGTCGGGCTGGAGGCGAACGACCCGGCGACCGTCAGCATCGTCTGCCTGAACGATCACGCCATCGCCCAGGAGCGCTTGAGGCAGATCGGGCTGTGCGAGTGGGAGGAGGTCACCGGGCCCCCGATAGAGCGCCAGGTCGCCGCCCACAAAGGCCGGGCCGACTTCCTGCGGCTGCTGGCAGAGACCGAGGACGCAGAGGCCGAGCGGCTGGAGGCGTTCCTCGCTTGGCTCGACGAGCAACGAGTCCCGTGGCGGGACTGG
Source organism: Acidimicrobiales bacterium (assembly GCA_052146895.1). Lineage (GTDB taxonomy): Bacteria > Actinomycetota > Acidimicrobiia > Acidimicrobiales > Bog-793 > Palsa-601. The sequence goes on along the minus strand of JBKQLZ010000303.1, from coordinate 2,405 downwards.
TCCGAGGCTGAGCAATGACCGACGCCCAGTACATCGCCATCGAGATCGCCGATGCCTACGGTCTCGACCCCGTTCGCTTCATGAGGGCGAGCGCCTTCCTCGCTGCCGTAGCGGAGGCGCTCAAGGCCATGTCTGCCGACGAGGTCGTTGCTCAAGTGCGAGCCGAAGGGCCGCTCACTCGGCTCGTGAAGCCGTACGGCGGCGTGATCGCACGTATCCAGCGGTTGCCTGAAGACCACGTCCTGCGCCAGAGGATCGTTGCCGACAAGGTCGAGGCGGCACGCTGGAAGGCCGTCGACAAGGCGGCACGCCGTGGCGAGACGCTCGCCGACCTCGTGGCGACCGAGCAGCTCTACGCCGACGAGGCCGAGGACATGCTCACCGCCGAGTTCGCCGACGAGGACATCCGTGCCATCGCACTCGAAGCCTTGCGGGGCCAGCAGCAATGACCCGGGTGCCGGTCCACGACGCCGACATCGAGGACGCCATGATCGGCGGGCTGCTCGTCGTGAGCACGTGGCTCGACGAGGTGCTCGCCACCGGTCTCAGGGCAGAGGACTTCTACAACCCAGCGTGCCGGAGCGCCTTCGATGCGATCTGCTCGCTCGCGTCTCGTGGGGAACCGGTCGACCAGCTGACGGTGGCCGCCAGCGTTCGAGAGTCCGGTCGGGCTAGGCCCAACCTCGGCGACCTCGTCATCTCGATGACGAACGCTCCGGTGACCTCCCGCCTCCCCGCCTACGCACGGCGCATCCGCTCTCTCGCCCGGCAGCGAGCACTCGTCGACGCCGGGATGGAGCTCATCGCGCTGGGGACCACGCCGACCAGCGACGTCGAGGCTGCCCTAGACGAGGCCGAGCAGCGGGTGCTGGCGGCGACGAGTACCGGGAGAGAGGAAGCCTGTTCGTCGCTCGCAGTCGAGATGGTCGACGATCTGCTGGGCGAGCTGCGCGCCCGCGACGACGGGACCGCACCGCTGCCCGTGAGCACCGGATCAGTCGACCTCGACCGCCAGCTGCACGGGGGCTTCCGGCCCGGCCAGCTCGTGGTGCTCGGCGCCAGGCCGTCGATGGGCAAGACCGCTCTCGTCCTCGGCATGGCCGTGGCGGCGGCGAAGAGGGACGTCCCGACGCTCTACTGCTCGCTCGAGATGAGCCGTGCCGAGGTGGCGGCTCGCTTCCTCGCGATGGAGGGCGTGTCGACCGACATCCAGGCGGCCGGCCTGTCGCCAAGAGACTGGGCTCGGGCCGAGCAGGCAAGAGAGAAGCTACGGAGCTGGCCGCTGCGAGTGGACGACGACGCGGCAGCGACCGTGATGACCATCCGTTCCCGTGCACGGCGCATGGCGTCTCGGGAGGGCCTCGGCCTCGTGGTCGTCGACTACCTCCAGCTGCTCTCTCACCGCGAGACAGAGAACCGCCAGACCCAGGTGGCCGAGATCAGCCGGGAGCTCAAGCGGCTCGCCCGCGAGCTTGGCGTCCCGGTCGTCGCCGTCTCGCAGCTCTCGCGCAACCTGGAAGCGAGAGAGGACAAGGTGCCTCGGCTAGCGGACCTGCGAGAGTCCGGCCAGCTCGAACAGGACGCCGACGCCGTGCTCTTCCTCCACCGCCCGGTCGTCTACGACGACGAAGCGGACCCAGGCATTGCCCACGTCATTGTGGCCAAGCATCGCAACGGGCCGACCGGCACCGTGCCCCTCACGTGGCTCCCGATGCGGATGCACTTCGCCGACCGGTCCCGCCGAGAGGCGGCTGCGTGACGGCCGCTCGCTACCAGGTGCTCGACGAGCTGGACGAGAAGACCGCTTCGGCGCTCCGCGAGGACATCGCCAAGCGGGGCGTGCTCGTCCCGGTCGAGGTCGACGAGGACGGCAACGTGCTCGACGGCCACCACCGCAAGCGCTTCGCCGACGAGCTCGGCCTCGACTGCCCCGAGATCGTCCGGGCGGGCCTCAGCGAAGAAGGAAAGGTCGAGCACGCCCTCTTGATGAACCTGCTTCGACGCCACCTCGGCCCGGTCGAGTGGGCGCACGCCTTCCGCCGGCTGGCCGAGGCTCGGGGCATCCGCCTCGGCACACAGGGACGCCAGGGCGGGAAAACGGACAGCGTGGCCGTTTTCGCCGCGGAGCTGGGCGTGGCACCGCGGACTGCTCGGCGCCGGCTCCGCCTCGCCGACCGCCTGGCGGGACATCCCGATCTCGCTGCACGGGTGGACCGGGGCGACCTCGACGCCGCGAGAGCCGAGTCGCTCGCTCGGGAGCGGGCTTTCGAACAGCGGCGGGCGAACGCCGACCCGCCTCCGGTGACACGCCTCGGCGACGGCATCGAGGTCTTCCACGGTCCTTTCCAGGAGGTGCTCGCTCCCCTCGGAGACGAGTCGGTCGACCTCGTCCTCACCGACCCGCC
>JBKQLZ010000302.1:0-13200 GCA_052146895.1 Acidimicrobiales bacterium | reverse complement strand
CGAAGTCCGAAGTCCGAAGTCCGAAGGGTGGAAGACGCATTACACCTACCTCCTCGTCGCTTCCATGAGCATCGTCGCGGTGGCACTTGGTCTCTCGTTCGCGGCAGGGGTCGTAGTCCACTCGTCCCGGGCGCTGTGGGTGTTCAGGGCACTTCTCCTCGTCGTGCCGGTCAACGTGCTGTGGGCACCCGCTCAAGCGTGCCTCGAACGGCGCTTCGACTTCCGGAGCATGGGCATCATCGAGCTCGTGGGCGACTTGGTTCTCTACGCGGTCGCCGTCCCACTCGCCCTTGCCCACTTCGGCCCGTGGAGCCTCGTAGCCGGCTATGCCGCTTGGCAGACATGGCTCCTCCTCGCCAGCCTCGTCGTTTCCCGCCTCCGCCCGCGCATCAAGTGGTCGCGCGCGACATCCGGGCAACTCCTTCGGCACGGCTTCAGCTATGCGGCCTCTGACTGGATCTCTGCGGTCGGAGCACTCGCCAATCCGGTAATCGTCGGGAGCTGGATCGGTGCCGCGGGTGTCGGATACGTCAGCCTCGCGAGCCGGCTCGTGGACACCGCGAGCTTCGCGATCCGCGGCGCTTGGCGAGTGGGCCTCGCCTCGCTGTCGCGCGTGCATGAGCGCGAGCGCCTCCGGCGAGGGCTCGAAGAGGCGTCACTGCTTCAATTCTTGGCGCTCAGCTGCCCGATCGCCCTCTTGGCAGCGATCTCGCCCGTCGTCATCCCGCGCCTGTACGGGAAGACGTGGTCACCCGTGATCGTGCTGGTCGTTTGGTTCGGGCTCGCGGCCGTGCTCCGGTCGCCGATGCTCATGCAGGTGACGTTGCTCTACTCCCGCGGGCGCAACGTCCCGATGGTTATCACGGCAGCCATCAGCCAAGCCATCATCGTCGCGGTCGCGGTCACGCTCGTTCCGAGAATCGGCGTCGACGGCTATGGAGTGGCAGTCGCCTCCGGCATGGTGGGCTACATCTGGATCGACCGCGTAGTACGGCGGGAGATCGTGCCCTTCGGCTATGGCCTGCTCGTCCCGTTCGCGATCGCGCTCGTCCCAGTCGTCTTGCTGCCCCTTGCACCGTTCCCGTGGTCTTTGGCGATGCTCCTCCCGAGCGCGGTCGTCGTGGCATTGCCCGGTCCGAGGCAATCGCTCGCGCGAGTCGCCAAGACGATCAAAGTGGCGGTTCGCCGCCCGGGGCCTGCTTGAGCGGCACCTCGCTCAAATCGAGCACAGTGGCGAGCTCGGCCAACTGCGCGTCGAAGCGCTCGAGCTGCAACTGGCGGGCTCTGGCTGCGTGCGATTGCAGCTCCGCGTGGCTCGCGACTGCATGCTCGACAGATGCCGCGATCGATCGCGCGTCGTTTGCCGTGTGAACTGCGTGGGGAAACAGCGCTCGGTCGAGAGCCCAGTCGCTCACCACGAGCACCTTGCCGGAGTAGACGGCCTCGTATGCCGCCCGCATGGCGGACGTCGACTCTGTCGTGAGTGTGAGAACGATGTCGCACGCTTCTACGAGGCGCCGGTATTGAAGTGACGGGAGGTAGCCCACGAATGACACGTTCGGCGCAGCTGCCTCTCGCAACGCGGGCGAGAGGTCCTCGAGACGGCCCGTCACGAGGAAATCGACCCCTTCGGCGAGCTTGGCCGCCTCGATCGCCTCTGCGACCGGCTCGTCGCCTGCGAAACGGCACACGAAGAGAACCTTCGGTCGGATCCCCGGCGCGGGGACGCTCGTCGGCGAGAGCGCCCACGATCCCGGTGCCTCGTGCATCACGAGGCCCTTTCCGCCCCAGCTCCCAACCTCGCTCACCCACGTATCGTCGGTGACGAGGACACTGGCGGCGTGGCGAGCGAGCCAGCGGTGCACCGGTATGAACCGGGCCGACACGGCGTCCCCCTGCTTCCCGAAAGAGCCCGGATGACTGTCGAGGACGAGCGGTATGCGTCGCAGGGCCGCCCAACTCCAGGCCACGCAAGCGAGGAGGATAGGAGGGTTCGTCACGATGAGAGCGCGAGGATCTGTCCTCACCAAGATGGCCAGGGTGGCGAGACTCGAGAGCAGATATCGCACGAGCACGGGCGGCCGGCTGTCCTCTGTCGGAGGGAAGAGAGCGAAGGCCTGACCACCGAGAGCATCGGCGAGCTCGGTGCTTCGGCCGGCGACGGCTCCCCAGGAGATGAAGACGACGGGAGGTCTCTGCCGGTGCTCCAGGCGCGTCACGTGGCCGATGCCCGCAGGCCTTCGGCCATGGCTGTCCCGTGGGACTGGGATCGGACAGGCGAGCGTGTCCCGCAGTAGGCGGCTGTCGCGATCCCAGCCACGATGAACAACGGAGCCGGCATCCCGCCTGAGGTGAGGTACGGGTACACGGCGATCATCGGGATCGACATGAGCACGAGGACAGCCACCGCGCTCCCGAGGCAGCGGGCGAGCGGGTCGTCTACGGCGCTGCGGACGATGCGGCGGCCGAACTTGTAGAGGGCCTGGAGCTCGTAGCAGAACAGGACCAACAGCGGCAGGCCGCCAGCCATCAGCACCGTGACGTACTGGGACTCGGTGTACGGCCAAGTGATCGAGGCCGGCAGGCTCTGGCCCCAGCCGGTGAGCAGCCGTTCACGGATGGCAGGGAAGTACTGCTGCGTCCAGATCTGCCAGCGATAGGAGATCGTCTGGGGCACGAGTGACGAGCGACCGCTACCGGCGGACTGGGCGAACTGCGTGCTGAGGCGCGCCTCGAGGTAGGGACCCGCGACGAGAGCCACGACCGCGGCCGTGATCGCGAGGGCGCGAAGCGCCGAGCGCGTCCGTCCGGCCCAGATACCGAGGACGATCGCGCCACCGATGCTGCAGCAGATGGCCGAGAGCTCTGCCGAGAGGACGAGCGCGACAGCTCCGAGGACCAAGACGACTTCGAGCCCGTGCCTCGAGATCGGAAGCTCGGCACGAGACAGCAAGCAGGCGAGCCCGGTCATCAAGATCACCGTCAGGTACCCCGCGAGCGGTGTCCAGTGTGGGAAGGGCCCCGTCGCCCGGGCGAAGTAGTGGAACGCGTAGGACCCGAAGACGTCGCTTCCGGTCATGCGAGCGACGAGCCGGTTCACGGCTTCGATCCGGGCTTGCTGGAGGAACGCGAGCAGATCCACCGGGAGCGACGAGAGGAACAGAACCGTGAGAGCCAAAGCGCGCTGCTCGGGGCGGCGGAGCGTGACAGCGAGCGATCGGTAGAGGATCAGGAATTGAAATGGTCCGATGAGCGGATCGAGCGAGGAGTACCCGAGCCCGGCGTGCAGCAGCACTGCGTCCGACGCGCCGAGGATGAACCAGCCTGTGCAGAAGGCCAAGAGCATCCAGTCGAACGCGTGCCAGCGGAGGTGTGCCTGCCGGGGCACGGTCAGGAGCAGCAGGCCCCCGACGAAAGCCACGAGAGCCTCGGAGAGGTTCACGTTCCCGATAGGGAACCCTTTCTGGAATCCCGCGGTCACGGGGACGATCGAGACCAACAGGTATGCGCCGACTGCTGGACGGGCGACGACGGCGATTCCGAGCGCGATCACGGCGAGGAGAGCGACGCCGTCCATGGGTCGGATGGTGGCAGCTGCCCCGACCGCGAGGGCGCCTGCGGTCGCCATTAGGACGAAAAGGTTGCCCCTAGGCCTTTGGTAGAGCCATGACTCCGCCTCGGCGACGCCCGGGTGCGAGTCCTTCCGCACAGATCAACGCGGACGAGCCGTCGGCGCCGACGGCTCGGAGGCCTCAGCTGATCGCGGGCCCGGAGCTGGCGACCGTGCCGCCCCCGGACTTCGTGCCTGCAGCCGCACTGAGGGCGTCGGGCGCGGCGGGCGAGGGGCTTGAGCCGAAGGTGGGCCGCTTCGAGCCGTTCGCCGCGCGCCGGACCCCCGCGACCGCTTGGGCGAACGCGGGCTTGACGCGGCCGGCATCAAGAGAGCCCAGTTGACCCGGCCACCGAGATCGGACAGCTCGCGCACTCTCTTGACGAGCGACGAGCGGGTGGACCCGACTGCCACTAGGGCGACGATGGGGTTGTAGCGGCCGACCAGACTCTGCGAGCCCAAGGCAGCGAAGTCGAGCTCGGACAACTCGACTTGGTGATCGCTCGCAGCTTCGAGGGACCGCCTGAACGCGACGAGGGCTGTTCGGTCGGGCTGACCCACGATCAGCAGTCCGGCGCGCATGTAGTCACCGCCCGCCACGACCCAGTCCTGCACGAGCGAGGCAGCCGCCCCCGGTGCGAGATCACCCGAAGAGCAAGGGGAGTCGACGAGCTCGCTCAACTCGTCGAGGTCGTCGATTCTCGGGTCGGACCGCTCCCACGCGACGGCGAGGACAAGGCCGAGAAGCAAGCCGAGCATCCCTCCGAGCACAAGCCTCTTGAGCGGACTCGATGCCGAAGAGGTCGCCGGCTGCGCCTTGGCGACGATGACGAGGGAGCCCGTGATGATCGCTCTCGTCACGGGACGACCGGTGACGGCAGTTGCCACGGCCTGCGCCCCGAGGTATGCCTTGGCCGCAGACCCGGCTGTGAAGCGCACCGTCAGGATCGCGCTCCCGCTCTCCACGGTGACAGAGATCGCCTGTCCAGCTTGTGTGGAGCTCATGCCCGCGGCCGATCCGGCGGCCAGCTGGACCTGCTGGTCCTGAGGGATCAGCGCCGCGTACGTTGCCGCAAGGTTGTCCGCTTCGCTTGCGGCGCCGGGCCGGCCGCCGCTCGGCACGACGAGGATGACGGTGCTCACGTATTTCGTCGGCTCGGCGACGCCGACGGCAAGCGATCCTGCAACTGCGAGCACTACGGCTGCCACTACCAGGAGATAGCGGCGGCGGGCGGCGGCCCGCAGATGCGCCGACAGAAATGTCATCGCGACTGACCTTTTACCGCCGCGAACAGCGACGGTGGCAAATTGAACCAGGGGACCGCGTGCGCGACCGACACTGGCGTATCGAACTGCACAGAAGTCTCCTCTCCGGTCCCGACACGGCTCTGATCAGACTGACAACATTGCCAGCTCTTCCAACACGCAGATCGTACGCTCTGGCCGTGCCTTGCCTGACCCACGGTCGCGCGCAAGCAAGCCTGACCAGTTGGCCGGTGGCCCAGTAGCCCCTAGAGTGGTGGCGCGCGGCGCCGTGCATTATCGGCCAGCGCTGTAACGCTGCGAGGGGCATCGATGGCGATCACTGAAGACTCATCACGACTGGCGACAGACGACACGCTTCAAATTGAGGCGTCAACCGTGTTCGCGGCTTCACCCGTGTCACTGCTCGATGACGACACGGTAGCTAGTCCAAGCGGAAGCGGCGCCAAGAGAAGTCGGCGCCGCTTCGGGCCTCGCACTGCGCTTGTCTGCTCCGACGTCGCGGTAACGGTGCTGTGCGAGATCCTCGCTCTGAGCCTCGTCCACAAGCCAGCATCAGAGGTAAGCAGCTCGGGCACGTGGGCGAACGTTGCACTCGCGGCGGCCTTGCCGCTCGTGGTGCTGCTGTCGTTCAGTCTCCGCGGCGCCGACCAGAGGTGGCCAAGTCAGCTTCTCAAGAGCTCCTTCTCCGAGCTGAGCGACACGATCTACGCGCTCAGCCTGACCGGATGCGTCGTCCTCGGCCTGAATCACTTCGTGCGACCGATCCTCGGGAGCCGTCTCATCTACTTCGAGCCGGTCACGATCGTGACAGCGCTGCTGTTTGCAGCGGCCGCGATCCCCTCGGGGCGCGCGCTGACTCGGCTTGCGCTCAGGGCGGCTGGTTGCGAGCAGTGCCGGGTGCTCATCCTCGGCAGCGGGACGATGGTCACCCAGCTGCTGAAGTACTTGTCCTGGGACCCCCGGATAACGGTGGTCGGTTGCGTCGACGATGACCCCCGTCCCGGGACGGTGGTCCTCGGGCCGACCTCGCAGCTCCCGGCGATCGTCGACGCGCTGTCGGTGGACGAAGTGATCGTAGGCTTCTCGCGGACACATCCTGAGGAGGCGATTCACAAGCTGCAATCGCTGAACAGCAGCGTCGCGATCTCGATCGTGCCGCGCTACTTCGAGCTGTTGTCATGGCGTTCGGCCATGAAGGACGTCGCCGGCCTGCCGCTCATCAGCGTCGCGCCGCCGAACCTCTCGCTCGCTGCTCGCGTCACGAAGAGGACCTTCGACGTCGTGGCCGCCAGCGTGATGCTCGTACTGGGCTTGCCGGTGCTGACGGCTGCCGCGATCGCGATCAAGGTGACCTCGACCGGTCCGGTGCTCTTCCGCCAACAGCGCGTTGGCCAGGACGGCAAGACGTTTCAGATACTCAAGCTCCGCACGATGGAGACGGGTGCCCATGCGCAGCACCGGCGGCTGTCGGAGGCCCACTCGGCCAACGGAGAATTGTTCAAGATGAGAAACGATCCGCGCGTGACGCGAGTCGGCCAGCTACTCCGTCGGTTGTCGATCGACGAGCTCCCGCAGCTCGTGAACGTCCTCCAAGGAGAGATGTCGCTCGTTGGACCGCGCCCCTTCATTCCGGAAGAGTCGCGCTACATGGTCGGCGCGTCCGCCCGGCGGTTCGAGGTCCGCCCAGGCATCACCGGCCTATGGCAGGTGTCCGGACGCAGCCAGCTCTCCGAGCGGGAGCTGCGCCGCCTCGATTATCTGTACGTTGCCTCGTGGAGCTTCTGGTGGGATCTCCGCATCCTCTGCCAGACACCCGCTCAAGTCGTGAAGGGGCGGGGAGCTCTCTGAGCGGCGAGGTCTGCCTGGTCCACGATTACATCACCCAGCGAGGCGGCGCGGAACGCGTGGTGCTCGCGATGACGCGTGCGTTCCCCGGCGCGCCCGTGCTCACCTCACTTTTCGACCCGGCGAGCACGTTCCCTGAGTTCGCCGAGGTCGATGTTCGTCCCTCGCCACTCAACAAAGTGCCCCTGTTGCGCCGTCATCACCGCCTCGCGCTTCCATTTCTGGCGCCCACCTTCTCGGCGACTAGGGCCGAAGCCGATGTCGTGCTTTGCAGCTCGAGCGGATGGGCTCACGGCGTGTCGGCCTCCGGGCGCAAGGTCGTCTATTGCTACTCACCCGCTCGTTGGCTATATCAGACCGATCGATACCTCGGCGCGCGTGGCGGCGAGGCGGCTTCATCGACCACGATCCGCCGTCTGACAGTCGGCGCACTTCGCCGCCCTCTCGAACGTTGGGACGCAGCCGCTGCTCACTCGGCTGCCCGGTACCTCGCCGTCTCGACGAGCGTCGCCACGACCATTCAGGACCTCTACGGGATCCAAGCCGAGGTGCTGCCGCCGCCCCCGGCTCTCGACGGATCCGGCCCGCAGGAACCGGTGCCCGGGGTCGAGCCCGGCTTCTGGCTGTGTGTGGCGCGGCTCCTGCCGTACAAGAACGTGGATGCCATCGCCCGCGCCGTCGCCAGCCGTCCAGGCGAGCGTCTCGTGGTCATAGGCGACGGCCCGGAGCGTACCCGCTTGGAGGCCCTGGCCGGCTCGAGCACGACCTTCCTGTCAGGTATCCCAGACGCACAGCTGAGCTGGTGTTACGCGAACTGCCGGGCCCTAGTGGCAGCCGCATACGAGGACTACGGATTGACCCCGCTCGAAGCGGCAGCCTTCGGGAGGCCGAGCGTCACAATGCGTTCCGGCGGGTATCTCGACACGGTCGTCGAGGGATCGACCGGGATCCACTTCGACAACCCCACTCCGCATGCTGTGGCTGAAGCGCTCGACCACCTCTCCGGCCAGAGCTGGGACGAGGCGAGCCTTCGTGCACAAGCAAGCGTGTTTGCGGAGGCCAACTTTGCAGCACGTCTCCGCGAAATCATCTCCGAAGAAGCAAGGCTGACTTGACACAAGGCTGCGCCGGACCGCTTACGGAACCGCTCGCGAATAACCCCTCTGAGTGGTCGCTCGACCGCGTTAAGTGCTCAAGCTGGGCTTCGGGCATGCCGATGAGTAAGTCATGTCGGATTGCCCCCCCTCCGGCGCATGGCCTCGACGACCTGCGAGAAGGCGCGCCGCCGCGGCCGCCGCGCTCCTCGGTGCGATCGCGATGGTCATTGCACTTACCGGCGCCACAACAGCGTCGGCTGCCAAGCGCCCCTCGCCCGTCAACAAGCCCGTCCTCTTGCCCGTCAAGCCGTTGCCCAAGAGACCTCACCACGGCACCCCGAAGAAGGGCTTCCGGCAGGCTTCTGGCAGCATTGTCGGCGTCTACGCAGGCCCAGGCAACCCCAAAGCCGTGGAGGCCATCGGCACCCTCGTCGGCCACAAGGTCCATTACGCGATGGACTTCCTCGACGGCTCGTCGTGGTCGACCATCGACAACCCGTCTTGGCTCACCAGCGTCTGGAACGGCACCGGGTACAAGATGATCTGGGGCGTCCCGATGCTCCCCAACTCCGGCGGCTCCCTCGCGACCGGAGCGACCGGCGCGTACAACGGGTACTTCAAGACCCTCGCAGCGCGGCTCGTCGCCCAGGGCCAAGGATCGTCGATCATCCGCATCGGATGGGAGTTCAACGGCGGCTGGTTCCCCTGGGCCGCGAATGGCCACGCAAAGGCTTTCGTCGCCTACTGGAGACAGATCGTGGACTCCATGCGGTCGATCAAGGGCCAGCACTTCCTCTTCGAGTGGAACCCCACGCGCGGCGACATGTGGGTGGGGCCCCTCTCGCAGTACTACCCGGGAAACAAGTACGTCAGCTACGTGGGACTCGACGTCTACGACATCGAGTGGCAGACCTACCCGGGCCGCAAGGCGGAGTGGACGCACATGCTCACGCAGTCTTACGGACTTGACTGGCTCGTGCGCTTTGGCAAAGCACATCACAAGCAGCTCTGCATTCCCGAGTGGGGACTTGGCTGGAACACAGGTGGCATGGCGAGCGGTGGCGACAACGGCTACTTCGTCAGGCACATGTCGAAATGGACAGCGACGCACCACGTAGCGAACGCCGTCGCCTTCGACTACGGGTCGAACCCTTTGCCGTCTACTGTCGAGCCTGTCGCAAAGTCAGCGTTCGCCACCAGCTTCAAGAGCTGATCCGAGGCTCTCGCGGACCAGAGCCGACCAACCTTCACTGCACACAGCACTTTTGCCGGGCTTGGACGCTCGGCGCTATCTTCGCCTTCCGCGAGCAGCCCGCCTGCCAGCCAGGTCAGGGAGATAGGTACCGGAAGGTCTCGGCGTCGCTCTCAGTCGACGCCACCCAGATTCAAGGGAGCGAGCAGTCACACCGACACCAGAGTGGAGCGAGGTCTCCCGAGCGGACTGGACTGCCTACATAGAGTCCGACATGGGTCAGATAGTCCGTGAGGTGCTCGACCCGCTCATGCTCGAACAGATCCAGCCGCAGGGGAAGGTGTTACTCGACATCGGCTGCGGCGAGGGCTACTTCGCAAGGGTCTTGAAGGCGGCAGGCGCGGCGCGGGTCGTGGGGGCAGACATCTCGCCGGACCTGATCGAGCGGGCCCGGGCGCAGGACCCCGACGGTGAGTACCAGGTCTCGGACGTCGCTGACGGACCTCCTTGCGGCACGGGCACCTTTGACGCGGTGACGGCGTGCATGGTGCTGATGGACCTGCCGGACCTCGATGTCGCGTACCGGGCGATCGCCGCGAGCCTCGCCCCGCACGGACAACTCGTCGCCTGCATGATCAACCCCTACTACGCCTTCCCGGTGGGTGAATGGCGATGGGGCCTGAGCGACGGGCTGCATCGCGAGTTCGATCCGCACCACAGGACGCTGAAGCGTTTTGTCCGCCAGGTCCAGGGAGTCCTGCGCGGCGACTTCGAACGGATCTTGTACATCACGAACTACCGGGAGCGCCGAGTCGTCGAGAAGATGCTCGGCAACGCGGCAACGCTGCACTTCCACAAGCCCTTTTCCGAGTACGTCAATCTTGCCGCCAGCAACGGCCTCGTACTGCAGTCACTCCTGGAACCCGACATATCGCCCGAGATCTACGCGCGCTACGAGCACGAGCCGCTCGCACGGGCGCTCACGACGGTGCCGCTCTTTTTCGTACTCGTGTTCAACAAGCTCGCTCAGGTCTAGAACCAGGCGGCGAGCCAGGTCCGGGCCTGCGACCGAGGACACCGGCCGCAAGGACGGGGTCGTCGGTGATCAGGCCGTCCACACCTAACCCTGCGATCCGAGCGAGGTCGTCGGCAGCATCCACCGCCCACGGGACGATCCACACGTTCCGCGCATGCGACTCCTCTACGAGACGAGGCGTTACGCCCTTGCGATGGGGATGAAGCGCCGAATGACCGCGGGCGGAGGCGTGCTCGAGAAGCGCTGCCTGATCCCAGGAGGGCAGTGTCAGCTGCGCCGTCAGTATCCGCCCGTTACGGGCCCGCACGGCGTCGAGCGCGGAACGCGTGAACGACGACACGATCACGGTCCGCTCGAGCCCTCGTTCACTCACCATCTCCGCCACGTCGGCCGCAAGCTGCTCGGTCGGATCGGGATCTGGGTCGATTGGGAGGTTCTTGACCTCGATGTTGATCACAAGCCCCTCGCACGCCTCGAGCGCTTCGTCGAGGAGCGGCACATTCGGCGGCAACTGGTCTCTCGCGAGCCTCGCTATCGGTCCGAGCCCTTCGACGACGGCGTCGTGGTGCAGCACGAGCGCGCCGTCTGCGCAACGCCGGACGTCGAACTCGACACCATCAACGCCAGATGCCCGCACGCGACCTAGGGATTCCAGCGTGTTTCCCAGATGCCCGAGGACGAACGGCCGCCGAGCGCCGTCCACGACGAAGTGCTCAGCCAACGACTGACGAGAGCGTCTCGAAGGCGCGGTCGAGGTCTCCCCGGTCGACGCACTCTCCAGCCGAGTGAGCCAAAGTGGGCTCCCCCGGGCCGAAGTTCGCCGCCGGCACTCCCCGACTCGCGAAGTAACTCACGTCAGTCCAACCGAGCTTCGCTCTCGGCGCCTGGCCGCTCGCCTCGACCAGCGATGCGAGCAGAGGATGCGTCAGCCTGGGCGCCGCCGGTGCAGCCAAATCCTCGAGAGTCACGCTCACGGGCTCGTCTGGACCAATCGCATCCATCACGAGAGCCCGCACTGCCTCGAACGCCTCGTCGGCCGAGCGATCCGGGGCATAACGGTGGTTGAGCACGACGCGGGCCACGTCCGGGACGACGTTGTTCGCCACGCCTCCCTCCACCGCGACCGCCTGCAGAGCCTCCCGGTACTCGCATCCGTCGATGACCGGGCACCTCGCCTCGTACTCCGCGACGGCCGCGAGGACCGGGGCCAGCGCATGAATGGCGTTGCGGCCCATCCACGGTCGCGCCGTGTGAGCGCGCCTCCCTCGGAGCTCGACTCCCACCTTCAGCACCCCCTGGCAGCCAGCCTCCACGAGCGAAGCCGTCGGCTCGCCCAGCACGGCGGCATCGGCCTCCAACCAGGACGCCTCGGCTGCCTCGATCTCGACCAGGCCCGAGTAACGGCGCTCGACCTCCTCGCAGGCGTAGAAGATCCACGTGAGATCGGCGCGCAGCCCGGCTGCCCCGCTGCTGGCGCAGACAGCCCTCGCCATCTCGAGAAAGACCGCGACGCCGCCCTTCATGTCGGCCGATCCGAGACCGGACAGCACATCGCCCTCGATGCGCGCTCGATCGTTGCCGTTCGGCGGAACGGTGTCGAGGTGCCCGGCCAGCATCAACCTCTGGTCGAGCCCGAACGAAGTGCGGGCACAGACGTTGTCGCCAATTCGGGCGACGTCGAGGACGCCATCGCCCACGGATCGCAGCCAAGCCTCCACGAAACCGGCGATGGCAGCCTCATTGTGGCTGACCGAAGGGATGTCGACGAGCTCCGCCGTCAGCGCCAACAGGTCAGTGCCGGCCGCGGCTCGGAGCGTCACGCCGACACCCCGTGGGTGCGGAGGATGTCGTTCAGCTTCGACTTGTCGTGACGCTCGCCTTCGGCGAGGTAACGCAGGACGAGGACACACGGGAGAAAGAACTCCCCGCCGGGAAGCTCGCGTCGCCTCGAGGCTCCAACCGCCACCGACCATGGCGGCACGATGCCGCGACTGAGCTCCTCTCCACTCTCGGCATCTATCACCGGGATCGCCGGATTGAGGATCGTGCCCTCGCCGAGGACCGAGCCCTCGCCGACGCGAGCTCCCTGGGTCACCATGCAACGGCTGCCGATCATCGCGTCGTCGCCAATTATCACCGGCACTGCGTTCGGCGGCTCGAGGACGCCGCCTATCCCAACACCGCCCGACAGGTGCACGCGCTCGCCGATCTGGGCGCACGAGCCGACGGTTGCCCACGTGTCCACCATCGACTTTGCCCCGACCCTGGCGCCGATGTTCACGTAGCTCGGCATCAAGATGGCGCCGGGACCGATGTACGCGCCCCAACGGACCGACGCCCCCGGGACGACGCGCACTCCCGCCTCCTCGTAACCGTGCTTGAGCGGCAGCTTGTCGGCGAACTCGAACGGCCCGAGCTCGACGGTCGATATCGACGTCAGGGTGAAGAAGAGCAGGATCGCCTCCTTCAGCCACTGGTGAACCACGACCTCTCCCGTCGCCTTGTCGATCTCGGCGACCCGCACATCGCCCGCGTCGAGGAGGGAGATCGCCTCGCGAACCGTCCCGAGCGCGTCCTCGTCTGACGCTGACAGTCCACCGCTCTCGCGGCGCTCCCACAACTCCTCGACAGCGCCGCGCAGCTCATCCATTCAGGCGAGAGTAACCAATCGCGACATACGCTCGGGAAATGGCCACGACAGCACCGACGCCCCGACCGAGAACCGCCAACGCGCTCAAGGGCTTCGAGCGGACGTCGTTCACGGCGGGCGGCGCGACTCGCGACGTCTATTCGATCGGCGACGGTCCGGCCGTCATCGTCATAAGCGAGATCCCTGGCATCACTCCCCTCGTGGCGGACTTCGGGCGGCGCGTCGCTGCGATCGGCTGCACCGCCGTGCTCCCACATCTGTTCGGTCAACCTGGCGCCGAGCCGACGAACGGCTACGCCCTCCGGGAGGCCCTGAAGGCCTGCATCTCGCGAGAGTTCGCCACGCTCGCCCGCAACAAGACGAGCCCGATCACGCAGTGGCTACGCGCGCTCGCGCGCCATGCGCACGAGGAGCACGGAGGTCCGGGGGTCGGCGTCGTCGGCATGTGCCTCACGGGTGGCTTCGCTCTCGCAATGATGGTCGACGACGTCGTGCTCGCGCCGG
>JBKQLZ010000301.1:0-23007 GCA_052146895.1 Acidimicrobiales bacterium | reverse complement strand
GTTACCCGCCGCGCTTTCCCCGGCCGCCGCGACAGCGCCCCCCGCCGCCGCCACGACCGAGTGCCGCGCACGCAGGTGCCAGCGCGAGTGCTGTTCGGTCCCGGGATAACCCATGCCCGCCTCGATGTGGCGCGGCCACCAGTTCCACCGCCCGAGCAGTACGACTGTCGAGGGCACTAGCAGCGTTCTCACGAGGAACGTGTCCATCAATATGCCCAGGGCGAGCCCGACCCCGATGTCCTTCACCTGTCCGCCGCCCGAGCCCTGGGACCCGGCGAAGGCGAGCACGGTGAACGTGCCGGCAAGCACGAGCCCGGCAGAGGTGATGGTTGGCCCAGACGCGCCGACTGCTCGCACGACCGCCTCCTCCAAGGTGTGATCGTGCGCCTCCTCGCGTATCCGGGTCATGACGAGGATGTTGTAGTCCTCGCCCAAGGCTAAGAGGAAGATGAACATCAGGAACGGTAAGAGAAACGTCAGCCCTCCCGAACTGCCCAACTTCACGAAGATGATCGTCGCGAGGCCGAGCGCAGCGAGGTAGCTCAGCACGACGCTCGCTATCAGGTACAGCGGTGCGACAAGGCTCCTCAGCACGAGAGCGAGCAACAACAAGATCGCGAGAGCGGCGATCGGCACGATGTGCTTGAGGTCCAAGTCCGACGTCGTCGAGATGTCGGCGAGCGCAGCCGCCTCGCCTGCGACGCCCCAGTCGGTCGCCCCGACCGATCGGGCGGCGCTGCTGAGTGCCGCCCGGATCTGGGGAACCTCGTCCAGAGCTGGGGTCGAGCCGGGATTGCCCACCTTGAGGCCTGCGGCGAACTGGATGATCTTGCCATCGGCACTGACGTACTGAGCGTCCGCCCGGTACTGCTCGTAGAGAGCGACCGGTACCTTGCTGCCCGCCGGAGGCAAGGGCGCCAGGTACTTCGGAGGGCCGAGCTCACGGTGCAAGGTGATCAGCTCAGCGGTGGTGATCGTGACGCCTGTGGGGCTGAGTGCGCTGTTGATCGTCGTGAACAGGCCGCTGTCGCGCAAGATGAACTGCATCTTCTCGAGCTGGCCCGGATCGGTATACGCCGACTGCTTCAGCTCGACTACGAGATTGGTCGGGTTGGAGCTCGACTGGGCGAAGTAGCGCTTCACGACTGCGTCGCCCTTTGCCGCCACAGTTCCAGCCGGTGCGCTCTCGGCGCCGCCAAAACCGGAGGGGTTGTACCAGAAGACCCCCGCCGCCAGGGCGCCGAATATGGCGACGCCGATTATGAGCGTCGGCACGGGGCGCGAGACGACGCGGCCTGCGACCCGGCCCCACAGCCCAATCTTCTGCCCGGGCTTGGGTTTGGATGGCCAGAAGACTGCTCGGCCGAGTATCGCGAGCAGCGCAGGGAGCAACGTCAAGCCGGAGACGAGCATCGTCGCCACTCCGATGGCGAGCGGTACACCGAGGTCGTGGTAGATCCCGAAGGTCGCAAGGAGCAGGCTGACGAGCGCCAGCACGACAGTGCCTGCCGAGGCGGTGATGGACTCGCCGACTCGTTCCACTGCGAGAGCGACCGCGTCTTTCGGGTCGAGCCCGTCGCGGATCCCCTCCCGCACGCGGTAGACGAGGAAAAGGCCGTAGTCAGTCCCCGCGCCCAGCACGAGCACGATGAGCAGGAGCTGTGTCACCTCCGAGACCTTGAGGACCCCGTGCGAAGCGATCTCGCCGATGATCGAGCCCGCGACCGCGAGAACGAAGGCCGCCGGGAGAAGCGTCACGAACGGTGCCAGCACGGAGCGGAAGATGAGCAGCAACAGCACGATGATGAACAGGACCGACAATCCTTGCGTCGCGTTCCCGGCGGTACGGGACTCGGCGTTCTGGTAGACGCCGTCGGCGACCTGACCGGTGACGTAAAAGTGCAGGCCCGGCGGAGCATGCACCTTGTCGAACGAAGCGATGACGGCAAAGACGATCGTCTTTGCCTGGGTGGGGTTGAAGCCTGCTGCGTCCGAGATCGCACTGACGAGGACGGCATTGTGGGTCGGTGCCTCGCCGTAGAACGCCACGTGCACGATCCCGGGGACCGCCTTCGCGCGCACGACTTCTCGTTGCACAGCTGCCAGATCCGCAGCGTCGAGGGTGCCGTGAGCCGTCGCAGCGACTATCAGCACGGGCTCGGCGCTCTCTTTCCCGAGTATCGGTTGCGCGAGATCAGCCGCCCGGACGTCGGGCGCGTTCGTCGGCAAGAACGCAGTGTTCTGGTTGTTCACCTCGCTCGCCAACGACGGGAGATCCCGCACGAGGTTGAACGTGCCGAGGATCCACACGATGACGATGATCCAGCGGAACTTGACTGTGAACCGGCCGAGACCGCGGTAAAAGGCGTGCATTCAGTTGACTTTCTCGTCCTCGTCCGGCTCCAGTCGGAGCTCGTAGTAGCGGGCGCTCGCGAGGGGATTCTCGCGATACGGGGGTATAAGCACAAAACCCAAGCTCGTATAGATCTCCCCCGCTACCGTCAGCTCGGCCACCGTGTCCAAGCGGATGCTCGAGTACCCGAGGTCCCTTGCGGCGCTGATACTGGCCACACACAGTCCTCGGCCGAGCCCTCGCCCTCGCCCCTGCGGCCGCACGTACATCCGCTTCAGCTCGGCCACACCGTCGCTCCAGCGCCGGACGCCCACGCAGCCGACCGGTGCCAGATCGTCGTAGGCGAGGAAGGCGGCTCCCCCAGGTGGCGCGAAGATCTCTCGCAGCTCGGCCAGTTCGCCCTCGAAGTCCTGAAAGTCAAGGGTGAAGGGCAGCGAGGCGACGTACTCACGGATGAGAACGCCGAGGTCCGCAAACTCGGAGTCGGTCTCGACTCTCGATATGAAGGCGGCCCTCTTCACGCCCTGACGTTAGTGCACGCGTGCACGAGTCAATTCTCGGCCCGTCAGCGAAAGTCCCGTGACGACACCGAGACTGACGGGAAGTCGACGCCCTCGAGATACTCGGCGATGAGGTTCGCCGAGCTGAGCGCCTCCCGGTTCCCACCGTCAGCCCTCTCGAGGCGCCCACGGACGAGCATGACGACCGCGGACCGCGCAACCTTTCGGTAGCGCACCCAGAGCCCGGTCGAGCAGATGACGTTCAACAGCCCTGTCTCGTCCTCGATGTTCAAGAACGTGACGCCTCCTGCGGTCGCCGGCCGTTGGCGGTGCGTCACGATCCCCGCGATCGTGACGCGGCTCCCGTCCTCGGCATCGAGCAGGGAAGCGATCGTGACTGCTCCCCGCGCAGTGAGCGCCTCGCGGGCGAAGGCCATCGGTGAGGACTCGGGCGAGAGGCCGAGTGTCTTCAAGTCGGCTGTCAGCTCTTCGAACGGTGTCATCTCCGGGAGCACCGGCACGACGGTGCCGACGACGGTGCCCGGCAACCGGTCGGGCCTCGACTCCGAGGCCGCCCCGGAGATCCAGAGCGCTTCGCGCCGGGAGAGCCCTCCCGACCCGGGGAACCGGGACAGCTCGGACACCGCACCTGCAGTCGACAGCGCCTCGAGCACGCCCTTGCCCGCCCCCGAACGCCGAGCGAGATCTTCCAAGTCCTCGTAGGGCCGGCCCGCTGCGATCACTCCGGCGAGCTCTTCGCCGACCCCTTTCACCGAGGCGATCCCGAGGCGGACGGCCGGTTCGGGGCGTGAGGGGTCGACCCGCTCGAGCGAGGCGAGCGCCTCGCTCCGGTTCACCTCGGGCCCGCGCACGACCACCCCGTGGCGGCGGGCGTCGGCAACGAGCGTGTGGGGCGCCCAGAACCCCATGGGTTGTGAGTTGAGCAAGGCAGCAAGAAACGCAGCGGGGTACTTCAACTTCAGCCACGCGCTCACATACACGAGGTAGGCGAAAGAGACCGAATGGCTCTCGGGAAAGCCGAAGTTCGCGAAGGCCCGCAACTTGACCCAGATCTCCTCGGCGATCTCGCCGACGATCCCCCGTTCCGCCATCCCCGCAAAGAGCCGTTCTCGGAGGCGCTCCATGCGGGCGGCGGAGCGTTTCGACCCCATTGCCTGGCGGAGCTGGTCGGCTTCGGCCGCACTGAACCCGGCGGCGTCGATCGCCATCTCCATGAGCTGCTCTTGGAAGAGCGGCACTCCGAGCGTCTTGGCGAGGCTCCGCTCGAACACCGGATGCAAAAAAGTGACCGGCTCGAAGCCGTTCCGCCGGCGGATGTAGGGGTGAACCGATCCGCCCTGGATCGGGCCTGGGCGGATGAGGGCCACCTCGACGACGAGATCGTAGAAAGTCCTCGGCTGCAACCTCGGCAAGGTCGCCATCTGGGCACGGCTCTCGACCTGGAAGACCCCGACCGAATCCCCCCGGCAGAGCATGTCGTAGACCTCGTCGTCCTGCGGGATCGTCGCCATGTCGAGCGCGACGCCGTGGTAGGAGGCCACGCTGTCGATCGCCCTGTGGAGCCCTTCGAGCATTCCGAGGCCGAGCAGGTCGAACTTCACGAGCCCGACCACCGCACAGTCGTCCTTGTCCCACTGGAGCACTGTCCGGTCCTTCATCCGAGCCCACTCGACCGGGCAGACCTCGGAGACTGGCCGGTCGCAGATGACCATCCCGCCAGGATGGATGCCGAGATGGCGTGGGAAGCCCTCGAGCTCGATGGCAGCGGCAAGCACGGGGAGAGGGATCTCCGTCCCGGCAAGCGTCTCACCCGGGCCGAGAGGCTCGCGGGCGACGTCGTCGCGCCCCGGCAGCCCGGGCAGCTTGGGCTGACCAGGCTGACCAGGCTGACCGGGCTTCCCGGGCTGACCACCCAATCGGGCCGCATCCTGCTCTGCCACCTCGCGCGCGACCTCGCCCGACCACCACGACCAGTGACCACTGCGGTCGCCGGCAAGCCCTCCGTGGCCACCGAGCGAGCCCCATCGCTCGATGTCCTTCGCCCAGCGGTCGACCTGGCCGGCTGGGTGCCCGAACGCCTTCCCGGCATCCCGGATCGCCGAGCGGGCACGGTAGGTCACGGTCACCGCGACGAGGGCTGCGCATTCGCGGCCGTAGCGCCCGTAGACGTACTGGATGACCTCCTCGCGCCGCCCGCTCTCGATGTCGACGTCGATGTCGGGCGGCCCGTCGCGCTCTGGCGAGAGGAACCGCTCGAACAGCAGCCCAAGCGTGACGGCATCGGCGTTCGTGATCCCGAGGACGTAACAGACCGCCGAGCTCGCAGCCGAGCCCCGACCCTGACAGAAGATGTCACTGCGACGGCAGAACTCGACGATGTCGAAGACGATGAGGAAGTAGCCGGCGAAGTCGAGCTGCTCGATCATCGCGAGCTCGTGGTCGAGCTGGCGCCATGCGCCCTTGGTCGTCTCGGCATCACGGGTCCCGTAGCGGCGTGGCGCCCTCTCGTCGACGAGCGCCCGCAGCCACGTCATCTCCGTGTGCCCTTTTGGCACTGGGAAGTCCGGCAGCTTCGGCGCCACGAGCTTCAGGTCGAACGCGCAGCTCAACCCGAGATCCGCCGCGTACTCGACCGCTCCTGGATACCGCGCAAAGCGCCTCGCCTGCTCCGCCCCGGACCTCAAATGGGCGGAGGTGCCCGCCGGGAGCCAGCCGTCTAGCTCGTCGAGTGGGCGACCAGACCGCACAGCGGCGAGCACCGTCGCGATCCGCCTGTCTGCCGGGCGGGCGTAGTGGACGACGTTCGTCGCGAGGATCGGGAGTGAGCGGCGGGCTGCTAGGGCGGAAAGCGCATCGTTTCTCGCGGAGTCGATCGGATCGCCGTGGTCCCAGAGCTCGACGGCCACGTTGTCGGCGCCGAAGTGCTCGACGAGCTGGTCGAGCTCACGGGCGGCCGCGGTTGGGCCTTCGTCGACGAGTGCGCGGGGGACCGCTCCCTTCCGGCAACCGGTGAGTGCCACGAGGTGGCCGCCCGAGAGCTCGCCGAGGCGGGAGAGGCGGTGGGCTGGGCGAAGTTTCTCGCCGCCGGCGAGATGCGCCTCGCTCAATGCCCGCGCGAGACGGGTGTAGCCCTCGGGGTCTCGGGCGAGCAGGACGAGATGCGAACCTGCAGGGTCCGGGACGCGGGTCCGGGGGGCGGCCGGCCCGCCGCCGGCGAGAGCCAGCTCGGCACCGTAGACCGTCCGCATCCCGGCCTCGCGCGCCGCCTCGAAGAAACGCACGATCCCGTACAAACCCTCGTGATCGGTCAGCGCAAGGGCCTCGAGGCCGAGCCGTGACGCCTCGGCGACGAGCTGCTCGGGGTGCGAGGCCCCGTCGAGGAAGCTGAAGCTCGAGTGGCAGTGGAGCTCGGCGTACCTCACCCGGGAGAGGTTAGCGCGGGTCTACGAACGTATGTTCGTAGACCCGCGCTTATTCGGGGGTCACCCGGCCGAAGTCGTCTTCGAGCCTCACGATGTCGTCCTCACCGAAGTACTCACCGTGCTGCACCTCGATGAAGACGAGCTCCGTCGTGCCGGTGTTCTCGATCCGATGCGGCGTGCCCGTCGGGACGTCGATCGCCGAGCCGGCTGTAACCGCCACCACGTCGCCGTCGAGCGTCACGGCTCCCTCGCCGGTCACGACGAACCAGTGCTCGGCACGGCGAGCGTGCACCTGGTAGCTCAAGCGGTGCCCGGGATGGACCACGATCCTCTTGACCTTGTGACCGTCGGCGTCCTCGAGGACCGTGTAGTTCCCCCAGGGGCGGTCGTCGTACTCGAGCTCCGGCACCCACTCATTCTGGCCGAGTGGTCGGCACCTGCACGAGCTCTTCGGGGAGGAGCGGGGCGACCGGAATGGCGGCGCCCCACGCCCGGTGCGCGGCCGAGTCGGCGTCCGCATCGGCGCCGAGGCCGGCGCCGGCACCGTCGTCCGTGCCACCTTCGGCGGCGGCCGCAGCAGGCAGGTCGACGACGAAGGTGGCTCCGCCGCCGGGCGTGTCCTCGACGAACACCCGTCCCCCATGGGCGAAGACGACAGCTGCCACGATCGACAGTCCGAGGCCGTTCCCACCCTTCGTGCGCTGCCGTGACTCGTCAGCCCGCCAGAAACGATCGAACACCTTCGACCGCTCCTCCTCCGGGATTCCCGGCCCGTGGTCGATGACCTGCAGGCGGACATAGCTCCCGGCTTGGTTGCCGACGACCTCGACCGGGGATCGCTCCGGCGTGTGGGCCAACGCGTTCGAGACGAGATTGGCGATCACCTGGTGCAGCCGCTCCTCGTCGCCGAGAGCGACGAGGTCGCCGGGCGACATCCGCACGGAGATCTCGCGGTCCGGGGCCACAACCAACGAGTCACGAACGACGTCCTCCACAACGGTCACGAGGTCGACCGGTGACATGTCGAACGGGCGCCCCTGATCGAGGCGTGCCAGGAGCAGGAGGTCCTCTACTAACCCCGACATACGGGAAGACTCGCTGTCAATGCGCCGCAGCGCTGCGGCCAGGTCTTCAGGGCGTGCCACACCCCCGTCACGGAAGAGCTCCGCGTATCCGCGGATAGACGTGAGCGGAGTGCGCAGCTCGTGCGAGGCATCTGCGACGAAACGCCGCAATTGCTCCTCCGAAGCCTCCTTCGCCCGGAACGCCTGCTCGATCCTCGACAACATGACGTTGAGCGACGAGCCGAGCCGACCCACCTCAGTTCGCTCGTCGGCGTCCTCCACCCGGCGGGAAAGGTCACCCGCTGCGATCTCCCCGGCCGTGCCGGCCATTGCCTCGAGCGGCCTCAGCCCGAGCTGCACGAGGAAGAAGGCCGTCGCCCCGACCGCGACGAGGATTGAGCCCGTCACGAGCAGCTCGAGCAACAGGACCGTGCCGAGCGTCGAGTTGACCGGGGCGATCGGTTCGCCGACGACGAAGATGATCGGGGTGGGCGGGCCCTGCCCGGTCAACGTCGCTTGCTGGACCATCACCCGGTACGACGAGATCGTCGTGCTCACCGGGTCGGTCGAGCTATCGACTGTGCTCAAGAACGAGCTCGGCAGCTTCGGGAGCTTCACGCCCGAGACGAGAGGGCAACTGTCGACGACGTGGGTCGGCGTGCCGGTGGTCGTGTAGATCGCCCCGAAGGAGTTGAGCGGCAGGCCACCGCACAGCGCCCCGGGCTCACCGGTGTTCAGCAGGTCATGAAGCGAGTGGAGAAACGTCGGCGCCGCTGCCTGGAGCTCGGTGTCCGCGTTCGAGATCAGCGAGTGGCGGACCACCGTGTACGAGACGATATCGAGCACCGTCAGCGCTACGAAGACGAGCGCTACGACGACGATGAGGATGCGGGTGCGGATCGCCACCCGATGGCCGGTCTTTCAGTCCCGCGGCGGGCGCAGCACGTAGCCGACGCCCCGGACAGTGTGGATGAGGTGGGGCTCGACGAAGTCGACCTTCTTACGGAGGTAGCTGATGTAGGTCTCGAGCACACCGGCGTCGCCGCCGAAGTCGTAGCTCCACACGTGATCGAGCAGCTGTGCGCGGGTGAGCACCCGGCGTGCGTTGACAAGGAGGTACCGCAAGAGGCGGTACTCGGTCGCGGTGAGATCGACGAGCTGACCGGCGCGCCGCACCTCGTGCGCGTCGTCGTCCATCTCGAGGTCGCCGAGGACGAGACGGTTGCCGTCGCCTGCGCCACCGGTGCGCCGCAGGACCGCATGTACTCGGGCGACGAGCTCGGCGACGCTGAAGGGTTTCGTGACGTAATCGTCGCCACCGATCGTCAGTCCCCGCACTTTGTCCTCGGTCGCGTCGCGGGCGGTGAGGAAGAGCACTGGCACGTCACGGCGCTCTCTCCGCACGCGCTCGGCCACGTTGAAGCCGTCGATGTCGGGGAGCATGACGTCGAGAACGAGAAGCTCGGGCCGGAACGAGTCGAGCAGGGCGAGGGCCTGGTACCCGGTACCGGCCGTCTCGACTTCGAAGCCTTCGTAGCGAAGCGCCATCGCGACGAGCTCGGTTATCGAGTCCTCGTCGTCGACGACAAGGACTCTGCGCCCTTGCCCCGCACTGGTGGCTGCACTCGAGGAGCCCAAGCCCGCGGCGGCAGAGGGTGTCGCGTGAGCGATGTTCATGGCAGTCAGTCTCGCAGGAAATGCTGGGAGAATTCTGAGAGGTTGCTCCACGATGGCGGGGAGTCGGCTCAGTCGTAGCTCGCCTCGATCGCCCACCGACCGCCTTCGAGGGCGAGCACGTGAGCTGATCCGTCTTCGAGCAAGACCTGCATCCTCGCCCGCCTGCGATGGAGCGCCGGGTCCCACCACCGCTCGTCCGAGGGCCAAGGACCTGCCCATCCGGTGACTGTGTACTCCCTTCCCGGTCCGAGGAAGAGGCGGGAGGGTGCACCACTCGGGCGGCCCCGCCCGCTCACTTCCACCGGGTGACCGTGAAGATCCCGGACCGAGACCTCTATCGGCGTCGCATAGACGACGGTGGGCGCCGGCGGCGGGAGACGCCCAGGCCATGGCTGGGTCGCCGGCAGCCCTTCGGCCCTCGGCTCGCCCCAGGGGACGATGCGGACCTGTTCGAGCGGCCCCCGGCCACCTGCCATCACCGCCGTCCCGATCGACTCGTGCCCGAGCAATCCCTGCACTCGGGCGACCGCTCGCTCGACTCGCTGGGTCGCCTCGGCCGGCTCGCCGAGAAGGCCGAGTTGGCGCCCCGAATCAGGGGTGACCTCCCCGGCAGTCAGCCGGATCAGGGTGATCCCGGAGGTCGGGGCGCCCGGGCCGTTCTGGGCGCCCGGGCCGTTCGGGGCGCCCGGGCCGTTCTGGGCGCCCGGGCCCGTGAGCCATCCCTCGAGCTGCCACCGCACCCGGTCCACCATGCTCCGGGCGGTGAAAGGCCTGTCGGCCCGCCACCATCGTGCGAGCTCCTCGGCATTCTCGGTCGAGGCCTCCACATGAAGGCGCGTGCACGCAAGGCCGCGCCCCGAGAGCCGGGAGGCGAGCTCCTCTGCCATGCCGGCGGCGATGAATGCGATCGTCTCGACACGGTCGACCGGGTCCTCGAGCTCTCTTTGGATGCTCATGTCGGGCAGAGGCTCGTCGAGCACAAGACGATGGTCGTCAAGTCCTCGTGCAAGGCGGTGAGCTCTCATCCCTTCGACACCGAGGCGGCCAGACACCACTCCTTCGTCCATCTCGGCGAACTGACCGAGGCGGTGGATCCCGAGACGGCCGAGCCACTCACCGATCGACGCCACTCCCAGCACTTCCACCGGGAGGGGTGCCAGCCATCTGGCCGTTTGCCCCGATGGGACGATCACAGACTCACGAGCCGCCAGCCGGGCGGCGAACGGCGTGTCGGCGATCCCGGTGCGACATGCCGGGGCGTACTCGCCACCGATCTGGCGCGCCGCTTCGGTCCCAGCCTGCGCCAGCAGCGCCGCGAGGGCCTCTTCTCCCCCGAAGTAGCGGGCGGGTGCCCGGGCCGGCAAGGAGCACACCCCAGGACGCGTCACTTCGACCTGAGGCGTGAAGCGGCCCACGGCGCTGACGACTGCCTCGAAGGTGCGGACGTCGCGTCCGAGATCCTCACTCACGAAAACCAGGCCGGGGCAGGCCGCTTCTGCCTCACGCCGGCGCTGTCGGAGACGGACCCCTTCGGACCTCGCAGGCCCCGAGCAGGCGACGACCCGGTTGGCCTTCAGCACGGCCGACGGTTCCGCCACGAGCCCAGCCGCCACGAGCGGCCAGTCTGGGCACCACACGACGACCGTGCGGTGGGCTCCTGCTCCACCCACACTCATGCCGTCAGGCCCATCTGGGTAAGGCTCATGGCCGTTCGCCTCGGCCGAGCTGCCGCTCCTCTGCCGCTCACCTCGATCTCGATTGAACGATCCGTGAGCAGGCCATGGCCCTCGCCGAGACCCGACCAGGCCGAGGAAGTGACCTGGCAACGGAGATCGCCTGGTTCGCTCCAACGTCCATGCCGGTCGAGCACGATGAGCAACGAACCGCGATCCTTCGCCCTCGCCGACAGCTTCCTCGCGTCGGAGGACCTCACGGGGACGGGAGGCGCAAAGAGCACTGCGTCCACCCCGTCGAACAACGTGGCGAGCACTTGCTGCCAACGGCCTGCTCCGCCTGGGAAAGGGACGAGGAGGAGCCGCTCGAGCGCGACCCTCCGCTCAGCGGCGGCAAGGATCCCGAGGTTTGCCAATCCGGCAGCCGCGCACCAGTACCCGCCCATCGAGACTCCAGCGAGGAGCTCGAGAGCAAGTGTGGTCGAACCCGGAGCTTCTGCTGATCCATGAGACGGGGTGACGATCGTGGTCGTTCCCCGCTGCAGCCCACCGAAGGGCAAGGAGGGAGCCAGCAGGTCGGTTGCAGGAAGCACCCGCTTCCCGGCGAGGAGCATCGAGCTCATCCGGCCCGCTTCTAGCGAGCCCCGAGCCCTTGGTTGGATGACCTGCACGGCAGCCACTCACGAAGTATACGAACATGTGTTCGTATCTACCAGTGGTAGCTGAACGGCCAGGCAGGAACCTCAGGCGAGGGCTACGAGCTCGCTGAAGTCGTCGCTCCAGCTGTCCTCGACGCCGTCGGGCATGAGCACGACACGGTCCGGTGAGAGTGCGTCCACCGCTCCAGGGTCGTGCGTCACGAGGACGATCGCTCCTTCGTAGGTGCGAAGTGCCCCGAGCACCTCCTCGCGGCTCGCAGGGTCGAGGTTGTTCGTCGGTTCGTCGAGCAGCAGCACGTTGGCGGACGAGACGACAAGAGTCGCGAGAGCGAGCCGCGTCTTCTCCCCACCTGAAAGAGTGCCCGCGAGCTGGTCGATCCGCTCGCCTCCGAAGAGAAACGAGCCCAACATCCGCCTCACATCCGCGTCCGAGACCGTCAGTGGTGCCACATGGCGAACATTGTCGAAAACGCTCTTGTCCGCCTGCAGGGTCTCGTGCTCCTGCGCGTAGTAGCCGAGCTTCAAACCGTGCCCAGGGAGCACCTCACCCGTGTCGGCCTCTTCCACCCCGGCGAGCAAGCGAAGCAGGGTCGTCTTGCCGGCGCCGTTCAAACCGAGGATGACGACGCGACTGCCCCGGTCGACGGCAAGATCGACGCACGAGAACACCTCGAGCGAGCCGTAGGACTTGGACAGGCCCTCCGCCGTGAGCGGCGTCCGCCCGCAAGGAGCGGGCTTGGGGAACCGCAGCTTCGCGACCTTGTCGGATTGGCGGACGGCCTCGAGACCGGCTTCGAGCCGGACGGCGCGCCGGTCCAGGTTGTGGGCCATGCGCGCTTTCGTGGCCTTCGCCCTCATGCGGTCGGCCTGCGATCGCAGCGCCACCACCTTCTTCTCGGCGTTCGCCCGCTCGCGCCTTCTGCGCCGTTCGTCGGTCGCCCTCTGCTCGAGGTAGAGCTTCCAGCCCATCTTGTAGATGTCGAGCTCGGTACGCGTGGCGTCGAGGAGGAAGACGCGGTTGACCACGGCCTCGAGCAGCTCGGCGTCGTGGCTGATGACGATGAGCCCGCCTTCGTGGGACTTCAGGTAGCTGCGGAGCCACGTGATCGAGTCCGCGTCGAGGTGGTTCGTCGGCTCGTCGAGGATGAGGGTCGGAGCACCGGAGAACAGCACCCTGGAGAGCTCGATGCGACGCCGCTGACCGCCGGACAACGTGCCGAGCTCCTGGGTAAGGACTCGCTCGGGCAAACCGAGCGACGATGCGATCGAGGCCGCCTCCGCCTCGGCTGCCCATCCGCCGAGTGAGTGGAAGCGCTCCTCCAGCGAGGCGTACCGGCGCATGGCCGCCTCCTGATGGTCTGCGTCGTCGGATCCCATGGAGTGGCGAGCCTGCTCGAGCTTGCGCACGACGGTGTCGAGGTCGCGGGCGCCGAGGATGCGGTCACGGGCGAGAGTCGACAGATCTCCGGTTCGCGGGTCTTGAGGGAGGTAGGCGACCTCGCCCGACCGGCGCACCGTACCTGCGGCCGGCAACGCCTCGCGGGCGAGCACCTTCGCAAGCGTTGTCTTTCCCGCGCCGTTGCGACCTACAAGGCCGATCCTGTCCCCGGGCGCGACTTGGAAGGTCGCCGGCAGTAGGAGCTGGCGACCCCCTATTACGAGCTCGAGGTCAGTGGCGGTCAACATGGCGTCCATACAGGGTACGAGGCCTGGAGAGCCCTCCTCGCACCTGCGGGTCCCGGGTAGCATCGCTGGTCATGCCGGCGAGGACTCAGATCTCCACGAAGGGCTCGCCAGTCGCCGTCGGCGGCGACGGCTCGCCCATCCTCGGCGTCCCCACTCCCCGCAACATTGCCTCTTTCACTCGCCGGATGATCGAGACGGTTGCTAACTGGCCCACTGTGCTGCTCCGGCTCGGCCTCGCGAGCGTCGGCATCAAGCGAGGTGACATCAAGACGAGGTTCCGCGACGGGGTCTCGATCGTCGCCCCGCCATCACGCCCGGCCTGGTGGCCGACTTTCGAGATGTTCGTCGAGGACGTCTACCACCTGTGCGACCTCGACGATTTCAAGCTTGGCCCGGACGACGTGATCCTCGATCTCGGGGCTCACATTGGGACCTCGGCCGTCTTGTTCGCGAGGCGCTGGCCTGAGGCCACCATCGTCTGTGTCGAGCCGAACCCCGAGACGTTCTCCTACCTCGAGCGCAACATCGCCAAGAACAACGTCCGAGCGACGCTGCTGAACGAGGCGATCGGCGGTGTCGACGGCCACACGACGCTGTTCGGAGTCGACGAAGCCTCGTGCGAAGCGTCGACCACGGTCCATCTGGGCGGGGCGTCACGGGAGGTCCCTGTCGCTTCGTTCGAGCGCCTCATGCGCGAGGCGCCAGGCCAAGTGCGGATCGTGAAGCTCGACTGCGAGGGAGCAGAGCACGAGGTGTTCGCTGCCTCCACACCCGAGCTGTGGAGCGACGTCGAGGTCATGCTGCTCGAGTACCACCGGACAGATGACCCCGCGAGCGAGTGGCCGGCCACCGAGGCGCGAGTGAACGATCTCGGCTTCGAGACGAAGTGGCAGATGCCCTTCGACTGGTATCCCGGGCTCGGGATGGCCGGGTTCAGGCGAAAGCGCCCTTCTTAGAAGAAGTACTCGAAGTTCGCCGACGTGGCGGAGGGCCCGCCGGGGGTCGTGACGCTCACCGCCACTATGTCCCCGGCCGTGCCCGGAGGAGTCTTGAACTTGAGCACCTCGCCGTTTGAAGAGATGTGGGTGGGCGTGATCTTGGTGGCTCCGAAGTACACAATCGAGCCGGCGAAGAGCCCGGTCCCGATGACCTCGACGATCGTGCCGCCTCCGGGAGCGCCCGTGGCAGGATTGAGCGAGCTGACGACTGGCACCGGGTCGTAGATGAAGGACTCCGTACCAGTCGTGGTGCCCAGGGCAACGTTGGTCAAGCTGAAGAACACCTTGCCGGCCGAGCCGCTCGGAGCGGTGAAGGAGCACGACTTGGCGGCGCAGCTCACATCCGCCGGCAGGACAGCCCCGGGCACGCCGTTCCAGTTGACTTCGGTGTCGCCCGGTGCAAAGCCGGTGGCGTTCACCTTGATCGCCGCTCCGCTGAGCGGACCGACGTGGGGGGCGTAATGGCTGATCGTGAAAGTAGGCGCCACGTAGTAATACAGGTCCGCGTTGGCGTTGAAGCTCGCGCCGTCCAATGTCACCACCGAGAAGTGGAACGTCGAAGGCGTCGCCTCCAATGGCACGACGACGCTGATCTCGCTGTCCGAGAGCACAGCGAAGGATGTGACCTGAATGGGTGACGCGGGCGCCTTCAACGGGAATTCGACGTTGGTCACGTCTGGGTTTCCGTCGGCGTCCTCGAAGCCCGAACCGCTCAGGATCACCGAGTCGCCAGTGACGCCACCGGTGGACGCGACGCCAGGCGACGAGTTGTTGGAGCTTGTGTCGGTGTCCGAGAGGAGCGTCGGTAGATAGGTGTACTCGTCACCCGGGTTCGCCAACGAGGGCGTGCCGTCAGCGGTCACGATGACGTCGGAGACGCCGTAGACTTGGGGCGGCGTGGTGACGACCATGTAAGTGCCGTCCGAGGCAACCGAGATGATCGTTCCGTCGGCGATCTGGCCACCTAGTGTGTTTATGAACTGCACGCTGTCATTGCTCGAGTCCGGGTCATAACCGGAGCCATTGACCGTGATCATGCGGCCGCCCGCTGTTGGGCCGGTGGTCGCCGAGAGCGAGGACACCTCTTGCGCGCCGGCGACAGCGACGGTGGCGAGGGACACCGCCGCAACAGTGGAGCAGCCGAGCGCTCCGGCCGCGAGAACAAACCCCACTCGACTTCTCAACCTTGCCACCATGCCCCCTTGAACAGTCATCTTCCCCCTTGCTACTCGCGAATTGGCTCTCGCGTCAATAGCTAGGCCTGGTCAGCGTAGGTTTCTGGCCCTCACCAGGCCTCAACGGAGCCGTCGTTCGGAGCCTCTCTAGGCGGCGCGCGGCGTCCGCTCGAGCTGTACCGCAATCGGCAGCCGGAGGCGGTTTGCGAGGCGGAGCCGCTCGAGGCCGCGGATCACGAGCCACGAGATGTCGACCTGACCCCTCGCGAGGCCATGGCGGGCCGACTTTGGGAAGGCGTGGTGGTTGTTGTGCCAGCCCTCGCCGAATACGAGGAGCGCCACGAACCAGTTGTTCCGGCTCTGGTCGCGGGCGTCGTAGGTACGTCGTCCGAACGTGTGACAGATCGAGTTGACGGCGAAGGTCGCGTGCTCGAACGCGAAGATCCGGACGAGGCCAGCCCACACCATCGCCTCCACGCCGTCGGCCCACGATCCGCCAATGAGGGCACCGAGCAGGAACGGCAGTCCGAGCGAGAGCGCCACCCAGACAAGGTAGAGGCGGTCGATCAGACGGATCGTACGGTCCTCGTAGAGGTCCCGCCCGTAGACGCGGCCCCGCTCCATGCCCTTGTTGGCGAACATCCAGCCGACCTGGGCATGCCAGAGTCCCTTGACCGTACCGATGAAGCCGTCCCCTGACAGATGTGGCGAGTGGGGATCGCCCTCCTGATCCGAGCGGGCGTGGTGCTTGCGGTGGTCCGTGACCCACTGCGTCACGGGACCCTGCAACGTCATCGCGCCGAGGATCGCCAGGGCTACCTTGACGCCCCAGGCTGCCTCAAAGGACTTGTGCGTGAAATAGCGGTGGTAGCCGACGGTGATTCCGAGACCGCAGACCACGTAGAACGCGACGAACAGGACGAGATCGGTGAGGCGGAAGCCGACCCCCCAGAAAAGCCCCATCGCTGAGAAGAGCCCGATGACCGGCCCGATCACTGCCACGAGGGTCACAATCTGGCTCACGCGGCTCGTGTGCTCACGCGTGGTCGCGACTCCGAGCTTGCTGGCGTCGGGAACGAGAGCCTCTAGCTCGTCAGAGCTGTCCTCGGTCGCCGCCGCCGGCGCCTCGGCAACCGGTGTCTCAACCACAGTCACCTGGCGATGGTATCCGCGGGGCGCGACCGCCCATCACCAGTGACCTCAAAGCCTCCGGTAGGCGTAGGTGTCGGTGATGTACGGCAAGGAAGTCGTCCCGGTGGCAGGGACGAGCGCTCCGATCTCCTCGAGCAACGGGATCCTGACAGCGTCGCTCAGATTCGCTATGTAGCTCGTCGAGGCAACACGGTCGACGAGACCTTTCCGGTCGAGCTCCTGGCTCATCGCGCAATGGTGCTCTGCCTGCAGCCGAAAACGCGAAGTCGCGGCCATGATTTGTTGCCAGTGACCGTTCGCGTACGAAGGCGCATCCCCGACGTGCGGAGCGGTAAGCCGCGAGATGGCCGCCTGGACCGGGTCTGAGAGATCACGCCTGTTCCAGATGAGGCACATCAACCCCTGCGGCTTCAGCACCCGCTGGATCTCCGCTAGCGCGTCCTCGCCGGCGAACCAGTGAAAGGCTTGCGCGATCGTCACAGCGTCGGCGATCCCGGAGGCGATCCCCGTCGACTCGGCCGACCCGGATATGGCCGTGACCCCCGGCAGCTGCTCGACAAGCCGATCCCGCATCGCATCGAGGGGCTCGATCGCGATCACCTCGGCTCCCGAGCCGGCCAGCTCCCGTGTCAGCTTGCCGGTGCCGGCTGCGAGGTCGACGACGGTCTTGCCCGGTCCTAGCGCTGCGGTCTCGACGATGAAAGCGACCGCTTCGGGCGGGTAGCCAGGACGTCCCCGCTCGTACTCGTGCGATGCCTTCTCGAAACCCGCCGTCTCTGCCCTCACAACGCCATCTTCCCACTCGTACGATCGGGTGATCGAGAACCTTGAGATCACTCATCCATCAACCGGCGCCCTCGAGATCGGCCCTGTCGAACCGGCGCTAACGTTCGTCCTCCGCCAGCAGGTGCTCCGGCCACATCAACGGGTAGAGGAGATGGTGCTCCTCGGCTCGGGCCACCCCGACGCGATCGTGATCGGCGCAACGGTCGCCGCCTCCGGCGAGGTCGTCGGCACCGCGGCCGTCTCGCCTGAGGTGCCTCCAGCAGACTTCGACGCGGTACTGCCACCAGGGCGCCGCTGGCGCTTGCGCTCGATGGCAACCCGTCCCGACCTCCGCGGCACTGGCATCGGAGCGGTCGTCCTCGACGCCGCGATCGAGCACATCGCCCGCCTAGGCGGCGGAGTCGTGTGGTGCAGCGCGAGGACGCCCGCTCTCACCTTCTACGAGAGAGCCGGGTTCGCGACGTTCGGCGACGTGTGGGTCGACGAGCTCATCGGCCCACACGTCATGATGTGGAGAACGGTGCCACCACCGCTACGAGAGGAAGTTCGCCTGCATGAGTGACCTCCAGGATCCAGAGGTCGTAGACCTGCTCCAGACGCTCATCCGCAACCGGTGCGTGAACGACGGCTCAGCCGAGTCCGGGCAGGAGACCGTCAGCGCCGAGATCATCGCGAGCCTCGTTCACGACAGTGGGGCAGCCGTGGAGCGGTTCGAGCCTGTGCCAGGGCGGGCGTCCGTCGTCGCGCGGATCGAGGGAAGCGACCCAACCGCCCCCTCGCTCTGCTACCTCGCTCACACTGACGTCGTGCCGGTCAACGAGGCGAACTGGCGCCATGACCCCTTCGGCGGCGAGCTGATCGAGGGCGAGATCTGGGGCA
Source organism: Acidimicrobiales bacterium (assembly GCA_052146895.1). Lineage (GTDB taxonomy): Bacteria > Actinomycetota > Acidimicrobiia > Acidimicrobiales > Bog-793 > Palsa-601. The sequence continues at coordinate 4,962 of JBKQLZ010000301.1, read as the reverse complement.
GAGGTGCGGTCGACATGCTGAACCTCACCGCCTCGATGTCACTCGCGTTCGCCCGGCTCGCACGGAGCGGCTTCGCTCCAAGAGGCTCGCTCGTGCTGGCTGCGGTTGCGGACGAAGAGGCACTCGGCTCACACGGAGCAGGCTGGCTGACCGAGCACGCAGCCGCCGCTGTCCAGGCTGACTACGTCATCACGGAGTCCGGCGGCATCCCGATCGACATGCCGGGTGGCAAGCTGCTCCCGATACCGGTCGGAGAGAAGGGAAGCTGCTGGTGCCGGATCCGGATCACCGGCGAGGCAGGTCACGCCTCGCAGCCGCTCCGCACCGACAACGCCCTCGTGACCGCGGCTGAGGTAGTCGGCCGACTGGCTCGGTTCCGAGTCCCAGCCGAGATCCACGACACCTGGCGGAGCTTCGTCGAGTCGATGGGCATGCCAGCGGAGGTCACAGCTGCGCTCCTCGATCCGGCTGCGATCGACGACCTGCTCGAGGTGCTGCCGGACATCGGCGTCGCGCGTCAGGCGCATGCGTGCACTCACACGACGGTGGCGCCGACGATCGTCCACGGCGGCACCAAGATCAACGTCATCCCAGATTCCGTCGAGGTCGACCTCGACATCCGGACGCTTCCCGGTTGGGGTGAGGCTGAAGTCCGTGAGCTCGTGATGGGAGCGATCGGAGACCTCGCCGCCAAGGTCGAGATCGTCGAGATGCACGACGACCCGTCAACCACCTCGCGCACGGATACGCCGCTTTGGGACGCCATGTCGAGGCAGGCGGCCAAGTTCCATCCCGACAGCCGCGTCGTGCCGTTCTTCATGGCCGGGGCAACAGACGCCAGATTCTTCCGGCGAAAGGGGTCGCAGGCTTACGGCTTCGGGATGTTCTCCAACAACATCACGTTCGAGCAATTCTCCTCGATGTTCCATGGCGACAACGAGCGCATCGACGTTGAGTCCCTTGCCCTGTCTGCGGCGATGTTCGAGGCTCTCGCGCGGGATTTTTGCTCCTAGACCGCCTCTAACCGGCGGCTTCGGGCACCGGCTGAGGCGGGGGCGGACCGACGTAGCGAGAGGACGGCCGGATGATCCGGTTGTCTGCGACCTGCTCGAGAATGTGCGCGCCCCATCCGATTGCTCGACTGACGGCAAACGTGGGGGTGAACATCTCCCTTGGGATCCCGGACAGCTCCATGACCACCCCTGCGAAGAACTCGACGTTGGTGTAGAGCTGCCGGTCAGGCTTCATCTCATGGAGGACCCGGACGACGGTCTCTTCGACTTGCTCGGCGAACGAGACGAGCGGCCCACCGAGCTCACGTGCGGTCTGCTTCATCAGCTCCGAGCGGGGGTCGAGCGTCCGGTAGACCCGGTGGCCGAAGCCCATGATCCGGTCGCCCGACGCGACGGCGGCACGAATGAACTCCTCCGCTCGCTCCGGCGTTCCGATTGCATCGAGCGTGTCGAGAGCGCGGCTCGGTGCCCCGCCGTGAAGTGGACCTGAGAGAGCCCCGATCGCAGCCGTGACGGCCGCAGCGACGTCTGCCCCGGTCGACGCGACGACACGGGCGGTGAACGTCGACGCATTCAACCCATGGTCGATGGTGAGCACGAGGTAGCGCTCCACCGCTCGGGCGCGCTCGGGATCGGGGCGTTCGCCACTCAGCATGTAGAGGTAGTTCGCCGCGACCCCGAGGTCGGGATCGGGTGCCACGGGCTCGAGCCCATTGCCGAGCCGATAAAGAGAAGTGGCAAGCACCGGCACGGCCGCAAGGATCCGGAGCGCATCCCTCCGGACCTCCGCCGGGCTCAGCTCCCGCGTCGATCGCATCCCTTCTACGGCACCGAGCAACGAGACGGCTGTCCGCAGCTGGTCGAGCGGCGGCGCTGACGGCGAGGCGGCCGCGAGGCGGGGAAGTAGCTCGAGAACCTGAGCAGGCAGATCGGCCAGCGCTGCCACCTCGTCTGAGAGGCGCGTCGCCGACCCCATTTCGGGCAGCTCGCCGTCGAACAGCAGCTGCCACACGTCTTCGAAGCTGCGCTTTCGCGCGAGCTCAGTCGCGTCGTACTGCCGGTAATGGAAGAAGCCCTCCATCCCTCGCACCGAACCCACAGCCGTCTCCGCAGCAACGACGCCTTCGAGTCCCTTCGGCACGTCGGCGAAGACGCCGTCGACGGGCCGTAGCTGGGATACGCGCACGAGGTCGCGGAGGGACACGACACCTTTCACCTCGTCGCCAACGACGACAGGGATGTGGCGGTAGCCGTGCTCGGCGAAGCTGCGCCAAGCGTCGATTGCCTCGACGTCTGGGTGGACCCAGTCCGGATCCGGTGTCATCCACGTCCCGACAGTCGCCTCGTTCGGGTCGGCGCCCGCCGCTCCGGCTCGCAGCAGGTCGCGTTCGGTCAGGATGCCGACCAGGCGATTGCCCTCCAGCACGACCACAGAGCCGACCTTCTTGTCCGACATCCGCCAGGCGGTTGCAGCAAGAGTCTCGGCGGGCAAGGCAGAGATGGCCGGCGACGTCATCAGATCAGCGACGGTGCGAGCAGGTCGCTCGCCTACAGGAGAACTCATGTACCGATTGTGGGGTCCAAGGAACTTGCTTGTCAATGTTGATTGCATCCATATATACTTGTCCATATGCCAAATGAGAGGCCGCAGGCGACATTGTTCACTGGGATCTCAGCGACAGAGGCAGCCCGTCGGCTCGGCGTCCAGCGGGAGACGATCTACTCCTATGTCAGCCGCGGGATGCTCGCGAGCAGGAGGGTGGAGGGCAGAAGAGAGACGCGTTTCGATCCGGTGGAAGTCGCGCGGCTCGCTGCGCGGCAGCGGGGCGGAGCCGGGAGAGCCCGCAGTCTCGAGGTCGTAATCGACTCCGGTCTAACGCTGATCGATCCGAACGGCGGCCTCTGGTACCGCGGTTGGGAGGCGGTGGAAGCCTCCAAGACCGCCTTGTTCGAGCACGTGGCTCTGTGGCTCTGGGGGCGCCACCCGCCTGACATCGACGAGGGGCGCTACCTGTTCGAGGCTCCGGCGGGTCTGTTGGAGCAGGCGAGGCGCGCAGTCGCGCTCACGTCCCCCCAAGCGACGCCGCTCGATCGTTATCTACTGGCTCTCGCGGCCGTCGCCGAGGCCGATCCTTACCGTCACGGGCGTGATAGGTACGCCGTCTCGAACCGGGGCGCCCGGATGATCGCAGCGCTCGTGGAGTCACTGCCGATCACCACCAAGACCGCGCCGCCCCGCTCGGTTCGGGGGCAGCCGAGGCCGCTCGCTGAGCGGCTGTGGTACCGCCTCGCTCGACGACGGCCGTCGAGCGATCAGATCCGCGCGCTCAATGCGGCGCTCGTGTTACTCGCCGACCACGAGTTGGCGACGTCCACACTGGCGGCGCGGATAGCGGCCTCCACCTGGGCCGACATCTACCGGGTCGTCATGGCGGGAATGTCGACGCTCGGCGGCCCGCTGCACGGCTCTGTCGGCGACAGGACGGTCCCGTTGCTGAGGGAGGCGGCCGCATCAGGTGTCGAGAAGGCTGTAGGTGGGCAGTTGCGGTCCGGTGAGCGCATCCCGGGCTTTGGGCATCTCGTCTACCGCGAGCGGGATCCGAGAGCAGTCGCACTTCTCGAGGAGGTCCGCCGGGCGTGGCCGGAAAGCGAGATCGTGACTGCCGCGGACGCCGTCGTCGCTGCCGTATTGGAGGAACACCCGGCGACGTTCCCGAACATCGACCTCGCGATCGCTGCGCTCATCGGGGCGGCCGACATGATCGAGGGATCGGCCGAGGCGATCTTCGCAACTGCGCGCATTGCAGGCTTCGTCGCGCACGGGCTCGAGGAGTACTCGCATCGGCTCCGGTTCCGGACCCGGGCTGCCTACACCGGGCCCGAGCCCGGCTCAGCTAGTCCCGACGTGACGCTGCCTGGCTGATCGCGCTCTCAGAACAGCGCTTGCTGGGCCTGAGCGCTATCGGCCGTGGATTGGTCCCGCTGCCGCATCCGAGCCTTCCGGCGCCACCGGGCGGTCACGAGCTCGGGTGCGAACGACCGGACGCGCTCCACGCGCGGAGTCTCGACTGGCGAGCTCGCCGCTTCGCTCTGCCCGACCGACGACGACAACGTCGCCGCTGCCGCTGCCGGTGCGCCAGGCCGGCGCGAGGGCGGCGGGCCCTCGACGAGCGACACCTCGACCCAACTCGCGCCGTTGCTCGTGTTCGTGACGTGCGCACGGAACCGCCAATGCCGTCCACGGGCGGAGTGCCCTGACACTCTGACGACGTCACCAGTGACGAGCCCGTTCCATGCTTCGACGCGGACGAAGCGCCCGAGCGCTTGCTCCGCGTCGTCGCTGCGCGACTTCGGGGTGATTCGTTTTGTGAGACCTAGACGGGGTACGGCGACGTCGACCACGGCACAAAGATACGGAAGGGGTGTCGCACGCTGGTGGATGCCCGCCGGAACTGGGCAGTCACTCGGGCGCGTCAACCGGAGGAGATGATCGACTCGACCTGCATCACCCGCAGAGGCAGCGTCCCCGAGGTCGTTGCCGACGTCAGCAATCCCTCGCCACCGACGATGCCAGCGGTGTTCGACACCGCCCAATGCACGGTCCACGTGATCGTCGCGCGGAGGGTCTGCCATGTGCCGAGGGTCGATTCGGCGAACACCGCCGTGCAGGCTCCGTCCGGCCGTCTTCCGGGCTGTGCAGACAAGTAGGGCGTGCCAGGCCCGGCACAGCGTGTGCTGAGCAATTCGGGAGCAAGGGTCGTGCCGTGCTCAGGATCGACCGTCACAAGAGGGAAGTTCCAGTGCGCTGTCCAGGTGACCGCCGACGGCTCGGCCCAGACTGTCGCGACGATCTGCCCGGCCGTTGCAGTCGCGACCCACGAGTGCCAGATTGACGAGTTGACCCAGAGCCACGTGGGCAGGTTGACCACCGTCGAGTGCACGATGCCAT
>JBKQLZ010000300.1:0-11097 GCA_052146895.1 Acidimicrobiales bacterium | reverse complement strand
ACATCTTGGCCAACCTCGGGCTCGACGGCCCCGGCATCGCCACCTCGCTCCTAGACGCCGCCCGCCGCTACGGGCTCGCCGGCGATTCTGGGGGAGCTGCGGAGTTCTCGAGCGGCGGGTCGGAGCTCCGGAGCCACGTGGGGGTAGCCGCGAGCACTTCGGTGCCGGCCACTTCGTTCGCGAGGCGGCTGCGATGAGCTCGGTCACTCTCGATCGGCTGCCGGGTGAGCAAGCTGTCCGCAGCAAGGCCGCAGCCGAGAACTTCCCTGTCGCGCTGCGGTTGCTCGCGCCGGCCCAGCGCGAGAACTTGATGGCTGTCTACGGCTACGCCCGCCTGGTGGATGACGTCGGTGACGAGCTCGAGGGGACCACCTCGGACCGGCTGGCCGCTCTCGACCTGGTCGAGTCCGAGCTCGACCGCGCGTTCGCAGGCACCGCGACCCACCCGGTCTTTCGGCGCCTCGCCGCCGCCATCGCGAGCTGCCGTCTCGACCGCCAACCGCTCGCTGATCTGATCGCGGCGAATCGCCTGGACCAGACGCTCACGCGTTATCAGACTTTCAACCAGCTGCTGGGGTACTGCCGGCTGTCTGCCAACCCTGTTGGCCGCCTCGTGCTGGCAGTGTTCGGGCAAGGTGGGCCGGAGCGGGAGGGGCTGTCCGACCTTGTCTGCACAGCCTTGCAGCTCGTCGAGCATTTTCAGGATGTCGCCCAGGACGCCGGGCGGGGACGGGTGTACTTGCCCGGCGAGGACCTGGCACGTTTCTCGGTGCAGCCGGGTTTCCTCGACGACGGCGTGCCTTCCGGCGACGTCCCAGCCGCGTTCCGCCGCCTGTTGGCTTTCGAGGTCGGCCGGGCGCGCTCGATGCTGGCGGAGGGCTCCTGTCTCGTCGGCCTCATGACCGATCGGCGGGCAGCATGGGCGATCGCCGGCTTCGTCGGAGGCGGCGCGGCGCAGCTGGCGGAGATCGAGCGCGCCGGCTACGACGTGCTGAGCCACGACGTCAAGGCGTCGCACGCCGCAGTCGCGCGCAAGGTGCTCGCCCTCATGGTCGGCAGATCGGTTGCTCGCCGCGGGCGCCCCGAGCCAGGGGCGTCGAGATGATCGACCTGACCTCTGCGTACGAGCGGTGCGAGGCGATCACTCGCAACGAGGCGAAGAATTTCGCGTACGGCATTCGCCTCTTACCGCCCGATCGGAGGCGGGCGATGGCCGCGCTCTATGCGCTCGCTCGGCGCATCGACGACATCGGTGATGGCAACGCAACCGTGCCAGACAAGCTCATCGCGCTCCGAGCCGTCCGTGCCTCTCTTGCTGCTGTCAGCGTAGGTGAGCACGACCAGGACGACGCCGTGCTCGTGGCGCTGTCGGATGCCTCGAAGCGCTATCCCATCCCGCTCGAAGCCTTTGGCGAACTGGTGGACGGCTGCGAGATGGACTGCCGCCAGAGCACCTACGAGACATTCGAGGATCTCGTCGTCTACTGCCGCTATGTCGCCGGCTCGGTCGGCCGGCTCTCGCTCGGCGTCTTCGGGACTACAAGGCGCTCGGAAGCAGAGCCGCTTGCCGACACGCTCGGAATCGCCCTTCAGATCACCAACATCTTGCGTGACGTCCTAGAGGACCGGACCACTATGGGACGCGTCTACCTGCCGCAGGCGGACCTTGCCCGGTTTGGGTGCGACCCCGATGGTACCGGACCGACCGAGGCGATGTCGGCGCTGATCCGTCTCGAGGCAGGGCGCGCGCGGGAGCGTTACGACGAGGGGCTGCAGCTGCTCGATCTTCTCGACCACCGCAGCCGTGCTTGTGTCGCGGCGATGGCGGGCATCTACCGGCGGCTGCTCACCCGCATCGAGGCGGATCCCGCCGCGGTGCTCGTCAGCCGGGTCTCTCTCCCAGCGTGGGAAAAGGCATGGGTCGCTGCTCGCAGCCTTGCGGGAGCGGGCGCGTGAGCCCGCCCGTGTCGCATGGCTCAGGCCGACCGCGTGTGGTCGTCGTGGGCGGAGGACTGGCCGGGCTCTCAGCCGCAGTCGCTTGCGCGGACGGCGGCGCCCTCGTCACGCTTCTCGAAGCACGCCCCCGGCTCGGCGGCGCCACCTGGTCGTTCGAGCGCCGCGGCCTCTCGTTCGACAACGGGCAACACGTGCACCTGAGATGCTGCGTCGCCTACCGGTCGTGGCTGGAGCGGCTCGGGACATCGCACCTCGCTCCGTTTGCCGGCCCTCTCGCGATCCCTGTCCTCCGTCCTCGAGCTGGGCAAGCGGGCTCACCGGCGGTCGCGTGGATCCGCCGGGACTCGCTGCCTGCGCCGGCGCACCTCGGGCGGTCGCTGCTCTCCTACGGCCACCTCGGCGTGAGCGACCGGCTCCGGCTGGCGTCTGCGGCTCTCGGCTTGCGACGCGCCCGTCTCGACGATCCCGGCCTCGACTCTGAGACCTTCGGTCACTGGCTCGGCCGTCACGGCCAAGGCGACGAAGCGGTCTCCCGCCTGTGGGACCTGATCACACTGCCGACGACCAATCTCCGAGCGGCGGAGGTGTCGCTCGCTCTCGCGGCGAAGGTCTTCCAGACCGGCCTTCTGACCGATAAGGCTGCGGCGGACATCGCCTGGTCGCAGGTGCCCCTTGCGGAGCTTCACGTCGAGCCGGCCCGCCGCCTCCTCGAGAGCCTCGGAGCTGACATCCGCCAAGGAGCGCGGGTCACAGGGATCGCCCTCGCCGAGCCGACAGGCAGAGAGCCGGTCCGCGTCAGTGGCGTCGTCGTTGACGGCGAGCTGCTGCAGGGTGATGCAGTCGTCCTCGCCGTTCCTCATGAAGCGGCGGCGGGGCTGCTTCCGGCTCGAGCGGCTTCCGACCCGGCGTCGCTGCGGGACCTCGGGACCGTCCCGATCGTGAACGTCCACTTCGTGTTCGACAGAACTGTGCTGCCGTACCGCATGGCTGCCGCGATCGACTCGCCCATCCAGTTCGCGTTCGACCGCACGCCAGCGTCGGGCCTCGACCCCGCTAGTCAGGGCCAGGTGCTCGCGATCTCCCTCTCGGGCGCAGACACCGAGATCGGGGAGCGGCCGGAGGCGCTCATCGAGCGCCAGCTGGGCGCGCTGAGAGCGCTCTTCCCCGCCGCCGGCAAGGCGAAAGTCCTCGACTCGGTCGTGACCCGCGAGCACGACGCGACCTTCCGGGGCGTGCCCGGCACGCGTCGGCTGCGCCTCGGTGCCGCGACAGGAATGCCCAATCTGGCGCTCGCCGGAGCGTGGACCGACACGGGCTGGCCCGCCACGATGGAAGGGGCGGTACGTAGCGGCGAGGCGGCCGCCGCAGTGGCGCTGGCTGCCGTCGGCAATCGCAGTGTGTCAGTTCCCCGACGCGAGGAGGTGGTCGCATGATCCCGATCCGGTCTGTGCCCGAGGTGCTGCAACGGGCGCGCGACCTCTCGGCCCCGGCCGTCCTGGCAGCGCTCGAACGGCTCTCACCCGAGGTGCGACCGTTGGTCGAGTACCACTTCGGTCTCGCCGACGAGAACGGGCGGCGGATCGAGGGGGCCTCGAACGGCAAGGGTGTTCGCCCTGCGCTGGCCGTGCTATCAGCCGAGGCCGCCGGCAGCGCTGCAGAGGTGGGCGTACCGGCTGCCGTGGCGATCGACCTCGTTCACAACTTCTCGCTGATCCACGACGACGTGATCGACTGCGATCACGAGCGCCGGCACCGGCCGACGGTCTGGTCCATCTGGGGTGTTGGCCGGGCGATCATCGCCGGCGACGCGCTCCTCGCCCTCAGCCAGCAGGTGCTCCTCGACTCCGCGGCCGACGGGCTCGCGAGTGGGGCGCACGCCGGGTCAGCCGCGCGGTGCCTTGCCGAGGCGACTTCGGCGATGATCGCCGGCCAGGCGCTCGACATGGCGTTCGAGTCGATCCCAGGGGTCGACGTCGACCGGTGCCTCTCGATGGAGGCCGGTAAGACCGGCGCTCTCTTGGGATGCGCCTCGTCCCTCGGGGCGATCCTCGGGGGGGCGCCGGACGAGACGATCCTCGCGCTCCGCGACTTCGGTGTGCAGCTGGGTCTCGCGTTCCAGGCGGTCGATGATCTGCTCGGCATCTGGGGGGATTCCCATCAGACCGGGAAGCCGACGGGCAACGACATCCGCCAGCACAAGAAGACGCTGCCGATCGCAGCCGCCCTCGCAGCCGGCGATCCCGATTCCGACGAGCTCGCCCGCTTGCTCGCGACGGATCGCCTTGCGGAAGAGGAGATCGCACGTGTCATGGTGCTCGTCGAGCGTTGCGGGGGACGTGAGATCGCGGGTGACGAGGCACGCGGTCGGTTGGCAGCGGCGCTTGACGCTCTCGGCCGTGCGGCCCTCGAGGGGAGAGCGCGGGAAGAGTTGGCGGATGTCGCACGTTTCGTCGTGGCTCGGGAGTACTGATGACCTCTCGGGTGGCGGCAGCCCGGTCGACGCTCGACCGCGCCCGTGAGCACCTGCTCGCGCTGCAGGAGCCCGAAGGCTGGTGGAAGGGCGAGCTCGAGACGAACGTGACGATGGACGCCGAGGACTTGCTGTTGCGCGAGTTCCTCGGGATCCGGACGCTGGAGCAGACCGAGGAGACCGCCGCCTGGATCCGCTCGCAGCAGCGGTCGGACGGGAGCTGGGCGACGTTCTACGAGGGACCGGCCGATCTCTCGACGACGCTCGAGGCTTACGTTGCCCTGCGACTTGCGGGCGACGAGCCGGGGGACGCTCACATGGCGAAGGCCGCCGCCTTCGTGCGCGAGTCCGGCGGGCTCGAGCGCTCTCGGGTCTTCACCCGCCTATGGATGGCGCTGTTCGGTCTCTGGCCCTGGGATGAGCTGCCGGCGCTGCCGCCCGAGGTGATCTTCCTCCCACCGTGGTTCCCCCTCAACATCTACGACTTCGCCTGCTGGGCCCGTCAGACGATCGTCGCGCTCACGGTCGTGGCGGCTCACCGCCCGGTGAGACCGCTCCCATTCGGGATCGAGGAGCTCCGGTCGGGATTGGCGGCGCCTGCCCGTAAGCCCTGGCGAACCGCGGACGGAGCGTTCCAGCGGCTCGACGCGGCGTTGCACCGCTGGGAGCGGATCGCCCGCCTGCCCTTGCTCAGGTCGACCGTCAGGCAGGCCGCCCTCGTGGCGGCGGAACGCTGGATCGTGAAGCGCCAGGAGGCGGACGGCGGATGGGGTGGCATACAGCCGCCGTGGGTCTACTCCCTCATGGCGCTCAGCCTGCAGGGATACGCGATCGACCACCCGCTCATGACAAAGGGCCTTGCCGGCCTCGACGGCTTCACGATCCGGGAGAACGGGATGCGCCGCCTCGAGGCGTGCCAGTCGCCCGTGTGGGACACCGCCCTCGCGCTCGTCGCCCTCGGCGATTCGGGCTCGGACCTGAGCGACGAGGCCGTCGAGCGCGCGACGGCCTGGATGGTGGGCGAGGAGATCCGAGTGCGAGGCGACTGGGCCGTTCGCCGTCCCACGCTCGAGCCAGGCGGGTGGGCCTTCGAGTTCGCGAACGACAACTACCCCGATGTCGACGACACTGCCGAGGTGGTGCTGGCGCTGCGCAAGGTCGGAGTCGTGCCGGGTTCGCAGGCGTCGGCAGTCCTCCCGGCGGCGTCGGCCGCTCTCGACCGCGGCCGGCGCTGGGTGGAGGGCATGGCGTGTAACGACGGTGGCTGGGCCGCGTTCGACGCCGACAACACTCGAGAGATCTGCTCGCGCCTTCCATTCTGCGACTTCGGGGCCGTCATCGACCCTCCAAGCGCGGACGTCACCGCACACGTCGTCGAGATGCTGGCGCTCGAGCTCGCAACCGAGGGCGCCCTCGAAGGTGCGGCACGGGTGGCAGCCCGTACCTTGCTCGGGGGAGGTGTCCGCTGGCTGAGCGACGCACAGGAGGCTGACGGGTCGTGGTTCGGTCGCTGGGGCGCCAACTACCTCTATGGCACAGGAGCCGCGGTGCCCGCCCTCGTGGCCGGCGGCGTCGCGGTCGACGACGGCCGCATCCGTCGCGCGGTCGCGTGGCTCGAGACGCACCAGAACGACGACGGCGGCTTCGGTGAGGACCTGCGGTCGTATGCCGATCGCGACTGGGCGGGCAGGGGAGCCTCGACTGCCTCGCAAACGGCATGGGCTCTGCTGGCGCTCGTCGCTGCGGGCGAGGCTGCCGGACGCTGTGCCGAGCGAGCCGTCGCCTGGCTGTCGGCAACGCAACGACCCGACGGGACCTGGGACGAACCGTGGTTCACGGGGACCGGCTTTCCGGGCGACTTCTACATCAACTACCACTTGTACCGTCTCGTCTTCCCGGTGAGCGCTCTCGGTCGTTACGTCGCGGCGCACGCCGACGACGAGGCCCCGATCGGCTGGCGGTGAGAGATTGGCAGTCGTGGTGAGCCAGCGCGTTGATCGAGACGAACTTGTCGCGCCGATGGGAACTTCGGCTCGGGCGGTGCTTCTTGCTCCGCTGCGAATCGAAGCCGCCGCAGTGCGCGCCGGAGCGCCGGGCCGGCATGTCGAGAGGATCGGCATGGGGCCCGCCCGGGCGAAGGCAGCAGGAGCGAGGTTGCGCGACTTCTTGCCCGATGGCCAACCGGCGGCGGTCCTCGGCTTTGCGGGTGGGCTGGACGCGACAGATCGGGCCGGAGACGTCATTGTGGCGACCGAGCTCTTCAGCACCGACGGCTCGACCCCGCCGACGGAGCTCGACGCCGACTTGGCCGAGAAGATCGCAGTCTTCTTGGCGCGTGAGCTCGGTCGTGTCCGGATGGGTCCCGTCGCGTGCAGCCCGACGCTGATTGCCGCGAGCGAGATGTCGAAGGCGCTCGCCGACGAGGCGGTCGCTTGCGAGATGGAGTCCGCCTGGCTCGGCCCGGTGACGAGCGGACCGTTCGCGGTCGTGCGCGTGATCGTCGATCGCCCGGGCCGACCCCTCGTCAGCCCTTTCACGCTGCCCGGCGGCCTCGTCGCGTGGCGGCGCCTTGTCATCGCCGCCGGTGTCGCGGCCACCCAGCTCGAGCAATACAAGTAGTCACCCCTCCAGAGAGACGAGACGATGCCGATCCCGATCCGCCAGAACATGAAAGTTGCGTCGTATTTGGTGCGGCAGCGGCTTGCCAGGAACGACAAGTTCCCGTTGATAGTCGAGCTCGAGCCTCTTTTTGCTTGCAATCTCTCGTGCCCTGGCTGCGGCAAGATCCAGTACCCGACCGAGGTGCTCCGCCAGCGGCTGACGGTCGAGGAGGCGGTCGGGGCGATCGAGGAGTGCGGCGCCCCAATGGTCTCCATCGCCGGCGGTGAGCCCCTCCTGCACCCCCAGATCGAGCAGATCGTCGGCGAGTTGATCAAGCGGAAGCGTTTCGTTTACCTCTGCACGAACGCCGTGCTCCTCAAGCGGAAGATGGATCGCTTTGCTCCCTCGGCGTACTTCTCCTGGGTCGTTCACCTGGACGGGCTGAAGGAACGCCACGACACGGCCGTCGACCGTGCCGGCGTCTTCGACACGGCAGTCGACGCGATCCGGCTGGCCAAGCAGAAGGGTTTCCGGGTCACGACCAACTCGACGTTCTTCACGACCGACTCTCCGAAGACGATCCGGGAAGTCCTCGACTTCCTGAACGACGATCTGCAGGTCGACGCGATGATGATCTCGCCTGCATACGCGTACGAGAAGGCGCCCGACCAGGATCACTTCCTCGGGGTGCGCCAGACCCGCGAGATGTTCAAGAGTGCCTTCGGCGACGGGCGCCGGAAGAAGTGGCGTTTGAACCACACGCCGCTGTTTCTCGACTTCTTGGAGGGAAAGGTCGATTACGACTGCACGCCATGGGGCATTCCGAGCTACTCGATCTTCGGATGGCAGCGCCCGTGCTACCTGATGAGCGACGGATACACGAAGACCTACAAGGAGCTCATCGAGACCACCGACTGGTCGAAGTACGGGCGAGGTCGCGACCCGCGCTGCGACAACTGCATGGCCCACTGCGGATATGAGCCCTCGGCGGTGCTCGCCACCACCCACTCCCTTCGGCAGTCGTTGCGGGCGGCGATCGGCACGCACTGAGCTCCCTGGCTCCCCGCTGCCGACTGGGATTCGCCGGGTCGGGCATACGCTCGCGAGATGGCGAACAACGGCGAGGCACTCGTCGCGGACGCGACAGAGGAGCGCTGGTTCGGGCCATCGGCTCGCCTGCTCACCATGCGCCGTGTAGAGCTCCTGGTCGGGGCTGTCCTCGTCGCAGTCGTTGTATTCGGGGCCCTGGCAGCGAGCGGTCTGATCATCGTTGGCGGTGTCGGCGTCGCGGCCGTAATCGTCCTGACCCTGCTCGCCGATCGGCTGCTAGGTCGCAGGTACCGGTCCTGGGGGTACTGCGAACGGTCGTCGGATCTCCTCGTCCGCCGGGGAGTGATGTTCCAGCGCCTCACCGTCGTGCCCTACGGGCGCATGCAACTCGTCGACGTCACGGCAGGTGCCATCGAGCGCGCGTTCGGTTTGCAGACCGTCGCATTGCACACGGCCGCAGCTGCGACCGATGCCCGCATCCCCGGCCTCCACCCAGACGAGGCGACGCGGCTACGCGACCGGCTCGCCGCATTGGGCGAGACACAAGCCGCCGGGATCTGACGGCGGAGTTGAAAGCGTGACCCTGCCGCAACCTCCGTGGCTCCCCGATGACAGCAGCCCGGCCATGCCGGTTGTCCTGCCGAGCGTGCCTCAACGGATGCACCCGCTCTCACCAGTGGTGCGGCTCGGCCGCGCCGTCATCGGCCTCCTCTACGTCGCAGGCTCGGCGATAGTCGAGAGCCGCTCGGGTCATCCGAACTACTCGATCGACATCATCATCGTTGCAGTCGGGGTCGTGGCCGGGGTCATATCGTGGGCGGTGACGACCTGGTCGGTCGATGGCTCGATGCTGCAGGTGTCGACGGGCTTGATCCGGCGGAAGGTCGTGAGGCTGCCGCTGTCTCGCGTGCAGGCCGTAGATCTCGTCGAACCGTGGCTCGCCCGTATTCTCGGCCTCGCGGAAGTGAGGGTGCGGACCGGCGGAGGCGGGGGTGGGGATGCTCGGCTGCAGTACTTGACCGTCTCTCACGCGCAGGCGGTTCGGACAGCCCTCGTCGCACTGGCGCACGGGCTGCCCGGCTCCACGCCCGAGGCAGTGGACCGACCGCTCGTGAAAGTGGACAACGGACTGCTGGTGCTGTCGACGCTCTTGACGGGCCGTGTGCTGTCGAGCGTCGCCTTCGTCGGCCTCGAGGTCGTCCTGTTCACGATCCATCAGACTGTCATTGCTTCGAGCCTGCTCTTGTACATGTTTGCCAGCCTTAGCGCGCTCAGCCGGCGGATCGCCAACGAGTGGGGTCTTGCCGTGTCCGAGTCGCCGGACGGCCTGCGCGTCAAGACGGGCCTCGGCTCTCGCGTGCGGGAGACCATCCCTCCGAATCGCATTCAAGCCTTGCACCGGCTCGAGCCGCTCTTCTGGCGCATGTTCGGATGGCAGCGCCTCGAGATCCACCTCGCAGGTGGGGTGGCTCGCAGGCGCAACCAGCCGCGGGCTGTCGTTCGGCGCGCACTGCTGCCAGTCGGGCACCGGCCGGAGTGCGAGTTGCTCCTCGGCCGGCTGCTGGGTCGCACCGGTGTCCCTCTCACACGGCCCCCGAGCCGCGGACGGGTGCGCTCGCCCTTCTCGTTCCACTTCCTCGCCGCCGGTCACGACGGCTGGGTCGCGATGTCGACGTCGGGCAGGATGTCCCGACGGACCGAGATCATCCCGCTGGCGAAGGTTCAGAGCATTCACTACGTGCAGGGGCCAATTCTCCGGGCTCTTCGCCTCGCGACCGTCCGGGTAGTGGCGGCCGGGCGCGACACATCGGTGGCGTGGCGGCAGTGGGACGCCGCTGAGGCGCGCAAGCTCGTCGACGAATTGACGGCGGCGTGCGCTGCGGCTCGCCGCTTCGACCTCGCACGAGCAGTCCCGGCCCGGCAGGTAGGCTCCTGAACCTCGGGGCTGTAGCTCAGTTGGTTAGAGCGCCTGGTTTGCAACCAGGAGGTCACGGGTTCGAATCCCGTCAGCTCCACACCGTCAGCTCCACACCGTCAGCTCCACACAAAAGTCCTGGTAGGCGACCTGAGTGGGTGGCATGCATGCGGCAAGCTGCTCCTCCTTAGAGCGGAGAAGAGCGCCAGAGTGCTCAGCGTTAGTCGACTCGTCCGCGCACCTGGTGAGATCGGCCGGTCGTGTCGGAGCACGCTTGTGGCACATCCGCACTTGCACAACACCGTTTGCCCACGTACTCGGCTCTCATGTTTCGACACGTTCACGGCGCTATCTGGCACCTCCAGCCCCAGGTTCAGTGCGGCCGACCGATCCCCGGACCCCCGGTCGACAGCGGCTCTTGACGCTCGCATGTGACCTCCGAACCTGACGATCGGAAGTGGGCAGTGTCGCAAAGCTGATCGTCTGGGAGACCTGGGACACCGTGAAGCTCCGGCTCACCGGCGTCGCCGCTCGGTAGAAGTCGTTGCCGGCTTGGCTGGCCTCGACGGTGCATGTCCCGGCCTCGAGCAAGGTGATGGTGGCCCCGTTGGCCCCACCCGAGGTGCACACCGAATGTGTGGTCGTGGTGAAGGTCACCGTCAACCCGGACGAGGCGGTGGCGTGCACGGTCACTGGTGAGTGGGCCATTGTCTTGTTGGCGAGCTTCGCAAAGCTGATCGTCTGGGAGACCTGTTTGGTCCACTGGGCGTACAACGTGATGCCGCCCGACGGGATGGTGTAGGAGGAGCCGGCCCCGCCGACCTCGGTGCCGCCGCTCGCGGCGGTAAACCATCCGTCGAAGCCGTAGCCGGGGTAGGTGTCGGAGGGAAGCGTGATCGAGCTGCCGTCCGGGCCGCTGATCGAGGTGACCGCAGCGCCGCCATCGGAGTTGAAGGTGACCGTGTCGCTCGGAGGTTGTTGGTACTCAAAGGCTCCGGCGTCGCAATTCTCTCCCGGGACGCCAGGACGAGGATCACCTCTCTCATCGGTTGTGACGCTGCAGTCGGCCGAGGGAACCTCTTCGAAAGCGGAGCTGTCGCTTGTG
>JBKQLZ010000299.1:0-9199 GCA_052146895.1 Acidimicrobiales bacterium | reverse complement strand
GGCGGTTGCCCGCGCGGCAATGCGGCCGTGCAGCTGTCAGGGCAGCGGCAGTGATGATCAGCGAATGGACGTTGAGCCAGCGGTGCTGGACCTGTGTGAGTTATCAGGGATCCCGGATAAGGCACATAAGGGCTATCTGCTTAGGGCTATCTGCTTAGTCAGTCTGGCTGTTGGCGCACCCCGAGGATGTCCCGACTCCGATCGTCGGCTTCACTTGCATCGGTCGCCAGGTCGATGGCTGGGCTCTTTCGGTTACGAGTGTGTCTCCGACTGGTTGAACATTCGAGTCGATGAGGCTACAACTGGTGATTGACTGATTGGACTCGCCAGGGAATACGCACGATGGCCACAGGACTTCTGCAAACTGCTCGAGGCGGCACTCTCAGACTGGCTTCGGCGGCGGCGATCGGCCTCGCGTTGCTCGTGGCCTTACCGGCGCCCGTGCATGCAATAACCCTCCCGCAGGAGTCCGAGGCGAGCGAGACCTACGTCGCTGTCGCGAACCCACCTGAGATCGAGACGGTCGACGCGAACACCGGCTCGGTCGTGGGAAGCCCGGTCTCGCTCTACTGCCCGCCCGTCGCCGAGGGTGAGTTCTCGACGACGGGGATCGCGCCCTCTGAACTCGTGGTCGCCGAACAGTCGAGCTCGACTGAGTGCACTGGCACATCGGAGAACGCCGTCGAGACCGTCGTCCCGGTGACAGGGCTCGTCTCGAACGAGATCGCGCTGTCGTCGACACCGACTGCTGTCGTCGTGACTGACCACCAGCAGGGCGACAACGTCCACTACGCCCTCATCTTGGAGCCGGCGGCAGACCAAGTGCAGATCCTCAACACCTTCACCGACGCCCTCACCACCTTGAGCCTCGGCCTCGCCGACAACGACACGATGGCGATCGCGATGAACCCTGACGCGACCTATGCCTATGTGACTGACGCCACCAAGCACAAGGTGGTGACGCTCGAGTACGAGTCGTCGAGCCCTTATTTCGAGGTCGCGAGTACCTACACCGGCTCGTCGAGCTTCGATCCGACCTCGATCACCGTCGCACCCGACGAGACGAATGCCTATTTGAGCGACGGCACCTCGCTCAGCGTGGCGGACTTGAGCCCGAGCACGGTCACTCTCTCGGGGACGATCTCGATCGGCTCGACGACCGGAAGCTCGGTCATAAACGCCGCTGGCACGACCCTTTACGTCTCGCTTGCCAGTTCGATCGCCGTTGTAACTGTCGCGACCGATGCCGTCACAACCTGGACGTCATCGGTCAGCTCGCCCGAGCTCGCCCTCTCGAGCGACGACTCGGTGCTCAGCGTCGGCTCCGCGAGCTCGACTAGCTACGAGCTGCTGAGCACGGTGACCGGGTCGACGCTCAACTCGCTGACATTGCCTGGTGATCCGGCCAAGATCGTCCAAGCGCAAGCGACCTTGCTCCACTTCGCCACCTACATCCTCAAGTCATCGGCCAACGTCGTCGACGCCTTCGACCCAGAGCTCGCCGTCGACGACCAGAACGTCACTGTCGGCACCGACCCGGTCGCGATCGCCTCGACGCCCGACGGGGCCTACCTCTTCGTCGCCAATGAGGGCAGCAACTCGGTCTCGGTCATCGAGACCGCCAACATAGACACGAACAACGCCGCCGTGGTCGACACCTTGAGCCTCGGCTCGGGCTTTGCCCCAGACGCGCTCGCCGTCAACACGAGCAGCGGCCAGCTGCTCGTCGCTGGCCAGGGTTCGTCCACCTATCCGGGCCAGGTCGTCGACTTCAACGCCGATCCGGCCTCCGGATCGGGCTTTTTGAGCGAGCTCGCCAACATCACCTTGTCGGGCACGAGTCCTGATCCGGACTCGATCGCCATCTCTCCGGACGGGCTGTATGCCTACGTCGCCGACGCCGCCAACAAAGACGTCGACGTTCTCGAGAACAACTCGAAGTACGCGCTCGAGGGCACGACCGGGAGCATCGGCAGCGTCCCACAGCAGATCGTCATCGCACCGAACGACACGACCGCCTACATGACAGCCGATCCGTCGGGCGGCGGCGACGGGTACGTCGACTACTTCCCGATCGACGCGAGCGGTTATTTCGGCACGAAGGCGAGCTACACGGTCGGCGAGGTCCCAGAGGGGATCACGCTCAACGCCGAGGGCTCGATCGCCTATGTCGCCAACTCCACCTCGAGCACGATCTCCGACATCGCTCTTCCAAGCGGCACGACGACGACGATCAGCTCGAACAGCGACTCCCCGCCGAGCCTCTCCGGGCCGGTCGGCGTCGCCCTCACCCCGGACAACCAGATACTGCTCGCGACGAACAACGGCTCGAGCGGTGACACGGTCTCGCTCTACGCAGAGCCGGGCAACTCGCTCATCACGACCTACGCCTTTACCGCAGGGAGCGGACCGACAGCGATCATGGCCGCCCCGACGTTCTCGAATCCGGCGGGCACGTCGATCCTCGGCAACGAGGAGGATGTCAACCCGGCGGTCGCGGCGACGAGCGCCCTCGATGTCGTCGACGGCGTCAACACGGCGACGAGCGCCTACACCTTGCCGCTCACGGACCTCTCGATGCCCGACATCGGCACGACTTTGGGGCTCACCCAGGAGTACAACTCAGCATACCTAGGCGAGAACGAGGGTCTCGGTGACGGCTGGTTCTTCTCCTACGGCATGTCCGCCGCGCAGTCCGCGGCTGGGACGAGCGCGACCGCCTGTGACCTCACCATCACCGAGGCGAACGGCTCGACTGCGGTCTTCTACCCGCCGGCTAGCGGCAACTGGACCAGTTCGTGCTCGGCCGCCGGGTCTAGCACCGAGGCCTACCAGCCGGCCACGTGGGAGCAGGCCTCGCTCTCGGTCGTGACGGACTGCAACGGTACCGACAGCTGCTGGGACATGATGCTCGGCGGCGGCACCCAGTACCTGTTCGACGAGACCTCGGGCGACTTGATCTCAGAGATCGACCGGAACAACAACACGACGAGCCTCAGCTACTCATCGGGCAAGCTCGCCACGGTCACCGGCCCGAGCGGGGAGCGGTCGCTCGCCTTCAGCTGGAGCGGTTCGGACATCTCAGAGGTGAAGGAGATGGCGGGCAGCACAGCGGAGGACACCGCCAGCTTCTCCTACTCGGGCTCGTACCTCACCGCAGTCACGGTCAGCGCCTCGGCGACGGGCGACACCCAGAGTCACACCTGGGCCTTCGACAACGACGGCCCGGCGGACCAGATCGCGAGCTGGTGGGCGCCTGACTACTCGGGCAGCAAGCCGGCCGCCGAGGCGACGCAGATCACCTACGGCTCTTCTTCCGGGCGCGTCGAGTCGGTGACAGACCCCGAGTGGGTGACCCAGTGCGACGGCGCCTCCGGGACGCCGTACTGCGCCCCCGAGTGGACCTTCGGGTGGCCGACATGGGAGGCGAACACGGGGACCGGGACGGTCTTGGTCACCGACCCGAACTACAACGACGCGCTCTCGAACGGCGACGTCACCTTCGACCACTATGTCGACGGCGTCCTCGTCGGCCAGACGATCGGCTACCAGATACAGGGCGGGATCACGCCGATCGTCACCGGCGTCACCTACGACGTCCCCGACCCCTTCACCTGGCTGCCTTCGGTCAGCATCGACGGTGACGGCAACGTCTCGTTCGACACCTACGACTCCTCGGGCAACGTCCTGCAAGCGACCGATCCGCTCGGCAACGCCACCTCGTACATCTACAACAAGTACAACGAGGTGCTATCCAAGACCGACCCGGACGGCAACGTCACGAGCTATGTCTACGACTCGCACGGCAACCTGCTCAGCGAGACGGACCCGGACGGCAACGTCACGAGCTATGCCTACACCTCGACCGGGCTCGAATGCGGGACGCTCTCGCCCGACGGCTCCGCGGCCGGCGACCGGCTCACGAGCTGTCCGAGCAGTGCTGCTCCCTACGTCACCGCCCACGGCTACGACGCAGAGGGAGACCAGACCTCGACGACCGAGTACGACGGGACCGGAAACACCACGACGGAGACCTACGTGACGACCGAGCTGTACAACGGGAGCGGCGAGGAGTGCGCCTCGCTCACCGCCGATGGCTACGCGGCGGGCGACAGATTGCCGAGCTCGTGCCCGACGAGCGGTGCCGCCTTCGAGACAGTCAGCACGGCCTTCGACGCCTTCGGAAACGTGCTGTCGTCCATCTCGCCGACGAACTCAGGCAGCAGTGGCACCACGACCGACACCTACGACGCAGACGGCAACGAGCTCACGACGGTAGACCCCGCCGGGGACACCACCACCAACACCTACACCCCCGACGGGCAGCTCTGCTGGTCCTCGACGCTGGCGGTGTCGGGCCCGACCTGCGCGTCGCCGCCAACCGGTTCGGGCACGGAGACGACGACGTACACCTACGACCCGGACGGCAACGAGCTGGCGACCGTCGAGCCCGACGGGAACGCGACCGGCCCGGCGTGCCTCTACGAGACGACGAACACCTATGACAACCTCGGCAACCAGATCTCGACGACGGTCCCGACCGGCGGGACGACGTGTGGGAACGAGACGTCGAGTACAACGAGTTACGTCTTCGACGGAGACGGCAACGTCACTGCCGAGACCGACCCGGCGGGCGAGGTCACCTCGACCGCCTACAACGGTGACAGCGAGGCGTGCTGGAGCGACCTCTACACCGCCGTAGTGTCCGGCACCTGTTCGTCACTGCCCGCCGATGGCGAGGTGACGACCTACACCTACGACGACGACGGGAATCAGATCACTGCAACCGATCCGGGCGGCGAGGTGACCTCGACGGGGTACGACGGCGACGCGGAGGCCTGCTGGAGCGACGTGTACACGAGCCAGGAGACCGGGACGTGCACGTCGCCCCCTACGACCGGCGAGGTAACAAGCGACACCTACGACGGCAACGGCAACGAGCTGACCGAGACGAGCCCAGTCGGGGGCACGACGACGAACGTCTACGACGAGCAGGACCGTGAGCTCTCGACGACCAATCCGAGCAGCGAAGAGACGAGCTATACCTACGACGCCGACGGCTCCGTGCTCACGACGACCGAGAGCTCCGGGGCCGGAACCGACTCCTACAACGGAGCTGGCCAGCTGATCGAGGTCTCCTACACAGACGGCACCCCCACTGTGAGCTACCAGTACGGGACGAACGGCCAGCGCTGCTGGATGTTCGAGGGCGGAGTCTCGACCGCCTCGTGCAGCTCGCCGCCGACTCCGACGGGGTCCGAGGTGCTCACAAAGTACGGCTACGACAGCTCGGGTCAGCTGAGCTCCGAAGCGACGAGCACTTCGTCGGGATCGACGACCGACACCTATGCCTACGACGCACAAGGCAACCTCGCCTGCATCAGCTACCCCAACTCACCCGGCGACACCTGTTCGTCGCCGGGCGGCGGCGCTGGGATAGTCGACTATTCCTACAACCAAGAGAACGAGCTGACCTCGCTCACCGACTGGGCGGGCGACACTCTCACGTTCTCCTACAACGGCAACGGCCAGGAGTGCTGGGTATCGACGTATGCGCCGACCACTCCGTCGTGCACGTCCGCACCGGAACAGAGCGGTGCCGTGACGACGGCGTACTCCTACGACTCGTACGGGAACGTCTCGAACCTCGAGACCACGACGGGAACGACTCCGACGAACCTGCTCGACGTGTCGGTCGGCTCCCGCAACGCAGACAACTTCATCACCGCGGAGACGCCGAAGGTCAACACGACGACGGAGGCCACGGACTCCTACGGCTACAACGGAGTGAACGAGGTGGCATCAGGCCCGATCACCGGATCGAGCGGCTCCGACGCCTACGACTACACATCAGCGGGCGGCATCACGGCCGACACCACGGCGTTCGCGAGTGCCGGTTACAACTCCTCTGGGCAGCTCTGCTGGACTTATACGGGGTCCTCGTCGGCAGGTTGCTCCTCGCCCCCGAGCGGAGCGACGACATACGCGTACAACTCCGACGGCGAGCGAACCGGGATGACCCCGGGGAGCGGGAACTCTCAGAGCTACGGCTGGGAGGCAGAGAGCGGACTGCTCACCTGTGCGAACACTGACGGCACCTCATGCTCCACCTCGAGCCCGACAGCCACGACCACGGTCTACACCTATACCAGTGACGGTCTCCGCTCCTCCGCGACTATCGGCTCGACCACGACAAACTTCACCTGGGGAAGTGTCGGTGGCGGACCAGCGCTTCTTTCCGACGGCACATGGGATTACGTGTACGCGAACGGCGACCCAGCCCCGATAGAGCAAATCGCGGCGTCCGGTTCAAGTCCAGCGGTCGACATGCTCATCTCAGACGAGAGCGGGAACGTGCGCGGCCTCGTCCAGTTATCATCGGGGACCCACCAGGACCAGCTCGTCAACTACACCGACTACGACGCGTACGGCAACCCCATCCACGCGTCGGGTGGTACCGCAGAGGCTGGTGGGCTCACGGTTCCCCACACGAACATCAACTCGAATTTCGTGGCCACCACTCCGTGGGGCTTCGGTGAGGGCTACACCGATCCGACTGGGCTGATCTACCTGGTCAACCGCTACTACGACCCGACGACAGGGCAATTCATGAGCGTTGATCCCGACTTGCAAACGACGCTGCAGCCTTACGAGTACGCCGCCGACAATCCACCTACCAGCGGGGACCCGGTGGGCCTGAGTGCGGTGGCCTATACCGCGTGCAGCAGCGCGATGTGTGGCGATATGGCTTCTGACCGGGCGACAACACCTGATTCGTTTGATCCCGATTGCGAGTTGAACATTGCCAAGGTGCATGAGTCCAAGCACAAGACGGACATCAGCGTCCGAGTCTGGACATACTGTACTCACCCATACGATGTCTACTGGGTACAAGATTGGGTGTATTTGTGGAAGGCCGGGTTTTGGGGGGACTATCTTCAAAACAAGAATTCGTCCAAAAAGATTTACTCTCCTCCGAAGCGCAAGATGGCGGGTGTCTCGACTGGTGTCGACTGCGACGATGGCACTGCGATGTCGACCTTCTGGGGGACAGGATCAGGGACGCTAGTGGACATTGACGGAGTTACGTACAACGCTGTCGTCACAGGACCAACGGATAGTCTGCCCTGTGGCACCACAGAAGACGGCGGGTCATGAATCACAATCCCCGTTCGCACTTGTCGGAACGTCTGACCTTAATAGATGGGAACCACGATGGTCGTTGGCTGAGAAGTTCCCTCGCAGAGCGCTCGTTCACCGTAGGAATGTCCGTTCCACGAGGATATTCTTGTCACGTTCGCATATTCTTTCCGTTACAGCGGTTGCGCATAACGCCGAGCGACATCCGAGGCAGCAATGAGCTCACCTGGACTGAGATCGCGAGGCGTCAAGGCCGAATACCCCATCGCCTAATGGAACTCGAACGGATCTCCGTGGCTCCGCCTTGGGCGCGAATCTGCGCTCTCGATATCGACACGGATCCGCTAGATGCATTACCCGCCGAGGCGATCGAGGTGTTGAGCCCAATTTTGGCGACTCACACCGCGACGCCAGACCGTATCATGTTTTGCTTATGGGAGGGCTATCCCGAGGTGAAGGATGACCTCGCGCTGATTCCCGACGAATGGCTAGTGTCTCTGGCTGGCCGACGATATACGCTCTACACTGGGGCGCTTGATTCCTGGCTTAGGCTGGCGCAGTTAGAGGTAGCAATAGGCTTAGTGTGGCCAGCCGATCGTTCGTGGTTTTTCGGTACCGACGTAGATTATGCCTGGGCATACATGGGTGCATCTGCCGAGTGCATTCGTGAGCTCATGACACTGGATTCGATTGAAGCGTTCTTGACGACATGGGATGCTCCGTCGCGGTTCGGAATGGACGAGCTGAATCACTGAGTGATGGCGACCGGTGGAGACGCGTAATCGAAACGACGCGTAATCCTCCCTTCTCGACCGAGTGGAGGAGCTCCTCATCGGCGAGTTGGCTCGTCCGGCCGGCTGTGGCTCGCCCTGGGATCGCAGTAGTAGCGCCCTACGAAACACAGGCCCGCGTAAGCTGAAAGCGTGACTCCTGCCTCGACAGCCCAGCCTGTCCTGTCTTCCGGCTGAAGATCGAACTGCCGGGCACGACACCGGTGGTTTGGCGGCGTCTGCTCGTCCCGGCGAGCGTTCGACTTTCGAAGCTCCACGATTACTTCCAGGTCGCGATGGGCTGGACGGACTCACACCTTCACTCTTTCCTGATCGACGACGTCCTGTATGGGATGCACTTCGAGGACTGGCCCGAAGGCGACGTCGACGAGAAAGAGGTGAACCTCCTGCACGCGGTCGGCAGCTCCGGCCACTTCAGGTACGAGTACGACTTCGGTGACTCCTGGACACACGACGTGCTCGTTGAGGAGCTCTCTCATCACCGGCTCGGACTCAAGTTCCCCATCTGCCTTGGTGGGGAGAACGCCTGCCCACCTGAGGATGTCGGAGGCGTCTCGGGATACGAGCGCTTCAAAGCGGCGATGGCGGATCCGACCGATCAGGAACACGAGTACTACTTCACATGGTTCGGCCGCACCTTCGACGCCAAGGTCTTCGACCTCGTACTCGCGAACGCCGAAATGCAACGCGTCCGTTAGTGGTTGTCTGCCGGCTGTGAGAACCACCTTGAGAAGCCATGGCGTTGCCATAGCCGGTAGCGCGCGGTCGTTGCCGGTCACATTGAATCGCTCATGGTCCCTGGTCACAGGCGCTAATGGTCGCCAACGGACTCCGTTGGGGTACCAGGCGGAGAACGCCTCAGCCCGATCTGGGCGCGTCAAGAGGTACTCAACTTCGGGACAGGCCCCCGCTTCCTCCGGCCGAGGTGCTCGAGCTGGTTCGCTGGCTGGCGCGCAAGACTCCAGCGCTTCGAGTTGAGGTGAGGACCGCGTAGTCGACCATTCTGGCCAGGACGAAAGAAGGAAGACACGGCACCGGGATTGGCCGCTCGGCGTGCGCGATCGTGCGCGATCGTGCGCGATCGTGCGCGAACGACCGGTTGGTCACGGTACCAAGCGGTCGCCAACGGTGGATCAAATATGCAGGTCATGCGGTATTTCGTCGGATCTGCGCAGGTGGCGGAAGCAGGTCAGGCAGGATTCAGGTTCCTGTGTCCGCAAGGACGTGGGGGTTCAAGTCCCCCCTCGCCCACTCATCTCATGCGATCA
>JBKQLZ010000298.1:0-4807 GCA_052146895.1 Acidimicrobiales bacterium | reverse complement strand
GGGTCCGCCAACCGGGGCGGTCTCGTAGACGGGCGAGACTTGGAGCTCAGGATCGAGCCTCCGCAGGGCTGCGACGGCATCTACAAGGTAGGACTGGCGATCACCCAGATTGGAGCCGAGGCCGAGCCACGCCAGCATTTCAGCCGCGACCGGGCCCTCAGGCGAGGCTTCGGCGGAGGGTGACCGCAACCGAGGCGACATCCGCTTCGACCGGCGGTCTGAGCTTGCTCACCCGCACGGTCACAGCCTTGGCGAGAGGGTCTGCCAGCACCGCGGCCGCGATTGCCTCGGCGAGCGCTTCGAGCAGCTCGTAACTCCTACATGTCGCGACCTCGGTCACGCGCTCCACGACCGCTCCGTAGTCGACGGTCATCGACAGATCGTCGTTCCGGGCGGCGTCACTCAGATCGGCCTCGATCTCGAGGTCGATCTCGAATGGCTGTGCCCGCTCCCGCTCCTCGGGCAGCACACCGTGGCGAGCGACCACACGGAGCCCGAGAACCTCGATCCGGTCGTCGCCGGGCTTCACGACCCGCGTGCCTCTTCCGAGACGTGATCGGGTGGCTCGGGGGGTGGTGCCACAGCAATTGCAGGCGGTGGTGGGGGCTTCAGCCTTCCGGGGGGCGGCAGCTCCCCCGCCAGCGCCACGATCCGGCGCCCGACGGCACCCATCTGTCGCTTCAGCAGCTGCTCGGTCGCGGTGATCGCCCGGGGGCCATCGGGGATGAGGGCGCTCCAGAGCAGGTAACCCGCGATTATGCCCATGAGCTGGTCACCGAGCTCGTCTTGGTGCACGAGCAGGCGCTCACCTGCCCGCAGCCACACGTACATCGACGGATAGAGCGCAGCAAGCGGCGCCGAGACGTCGGCCGTGTTCGGGATCGGGAAGTGGGCCCAGGTCAGACCGAGCTCGTCATAGGCGTGAAGGTTGTGCGACGACGCCAGCAGCGAGACGACGCGGTCGAAGTGCTGCGCCCGCAGCCAGAGCAGCTCCTCCTGGCGGCGGACCTTCCGGTGATTCCGGGCGTAACCGCCTGGGCGCTCGCTCACGGCCAAGCGGTCCTGGATGATCCAGGAGAAGTTGCGCGGCACTATCCCTGCAGCCCAACGACCTCTCATTGCTGATTGTCCCCTTGTCCTCGGTCGCCTGGAGTCGCTGCGTCGCCGACCGCAGCCACGATGCGCGCTGCCTGCACTGTGGCACGGACATCGTGCACCCGGACGGCAGCTGCGCCGCAAGCGAGCGACCAGACAGCCGTCGCGAGTGACCCCTCGAACCGCTCACTCGGCGGCAGCGGGGGCGCCTCAGGGCCGCCGGCTGCTATCCGGCCGAGAAACGTCTTCCGGCTCGTGCCCACGACAACCGGCCACCCTAGCGCTGTGAGCTGCCCCAACTCTCGAAGGAGGGCCAGATTGTGGTGCGCCGTCTTGCCGAACCCGATGCCGGGGTCGATCCAGACCTCCTGCACCCCGGCGGCCTGTGCAGCACGGGCGCGGTCTGCCAGGTACTCGGAGACCTCTGCGACGACGTCGTCGTAGCGGGGATCGTCCTGCATGTCAGCCGGTGTGCCCTTGGCGTGCATGGCAACGAACGCCGCGCCAATCTCTGCCGCCACCTCCCCGAGAGAGGCCGAGACGTCGTTCACCATCGTGGCTCCCGCCGCGACCGCCGCGCGAGCGACTGCGGGTGTAGTCGTGTCTATCGACAGGCGTGCGCGGCCGCTCACAACCCGTTCGTCGCGGGCGAGAGTCTCGATGACAGGCAGGACACGGCACAGTTCCTCGTCCTCGGAGACCGCCAGCGCGCCAGGTCTCGTCGACTCGCCGCCGATGTCGAGGATGTCAGCGCCCTCGTCGAGGATCTCGGTGCCGCGGCGCATCGCCGCGTCGTGGTCGAGGTACCGGCCACCATCGAAAAACGAGTCCGGAGTGACGTTGAGGACGCCCATTACCAAAGGACGCACAGCATGAGCGTAGAGGCTCACGCGGGAAAGGACCGATTTCCCCGCACGAACGCCATGCCCTCGGCTCGGGTCGCTGGGTCGTTCCGGAACAACCCGCGGACAGCAGACGTCACCGTCAAGGTTCCTGGCTTGCGGATGCCCCGCATCGACATGCAGAGATGCTCCGCCTCTATCACGACGAGGACACCGCGTGGCTCCAGCACCCGTTCGACCGAGTCCGCGATCTGCGACGTCATCCTCTCTTGCACCTGCAGTCGCTTCGCGTAGGCGTCGACTACCCGGGCGAGCTTCGACAGGCCCGTGATGCGCCCATCCTTGGACGGGATGTACGCGACATGCGCCTTACCGAGGAACGGCACGAGGTGGTGCTCGCAGAGTGAGGCGAACGGGATGTCACGCACCATCACCATCTCGTCGTGCTCGGCGGCGAACGTGACGGTGAGGAAGCGGTCGGGCGATTCGGAGGACTCGCCGAACAGCTCCTCGTACATGCTGGCAACCCGCTCAGGGGTTCGCTGCAGCCCTTCGCGATGTGGGTCCTCGCCGATAGCCGTCAACAGCTCGGTAACTGCGGCTTCGATCTGGGCGCGATCGACGCTCACTCCGGCTCTCCAGCGAGGTACACGCGCAGATCCGGCAGATTCCGGTACCGCTCGGCGACGTCGAGGCCGTACCCGATCACGAAGTCGGGCGCGATCTCGAAGCCTACGTACTCGACGTCGAAGTCAGCCCGCTGCTGCCCGGTCTTCTGCAAGAGCGTGCAGATCGCAAGAGACTCCGGCCCACGCGCGAGCAGGCTCTTGCGGAGATACGACAAGGTCAGCCCGCTGTCCACGATGTCCTCGATCACGATCACGTGGCGACCGGTCAAGTCCAGATCGAGGTCCTTTACGATCCGGACGACGCCGCTCGTCTTCGTCGCGCTGCCGTAAGAGGCGACGGCCATGAAGTCCATCTCGAGCGGGAGCTCGATGGCGCGGGCGAGGTCCGCGAGGAAGACGAACGCCCCCTTCAGGACCCCCACGAGAAGCGGCGGCCTGCTCCAGTAGTCCTTCGTGATCTGCTCACCGAGCTCGCTCACGCGCTCCGCTATCTGCTCGGCCGACACCACGACTGGGCCAAGGAGCGGGTCGTTCGCGACCCAGCTCGGATCCTGCCTGCCGGCGGTCCGGTCCTCTCCCTCGGTCAC
This sequence comes from Acidimicrobiales bacterium, assembly GCA_052146895.1. Classification (GTDB taxonomy): domain Bacteria; phylum Actinomycetota; class Acidimicrobiia; order Acidimicrobiales; family Bog-793; genus Palsa-601. The sequence goes on along the minus strand of JBKQLZ010000298.1, from coordinate 1,654 downwards.
GGGCGAGGAGGTTACTGGACTCGTCGGGGGCCGGTGCGCTCGATGACGAGAGTGCCGGCACGGCGGCGGACCGTGATACCCCCTCCCACCTCGCAAGCGAGCACCGTCCCGGCCGCCACTTTGAGTACGCGATCGACGGCGGCGGCAGAGGGTGGGTGATCGGTCTTGCCGGCCTGTCTCAGCCATCTACGGATCGCTCGCCGTGCGAGCGGGAGCGGTGCACCGGCGAGCTGCCGAGCCACGGTCGGGTCGATGACGAGAGAGAGCTCGTCGAGGAGTGCCTCGTCGTCGCCGAGCAGGTCCGCCTGGCGACAGAGGATCGGCACGAGGTCTCGGCCGGACAGCTCGTTCAGATCGGGGAGCAACCGGGCACGCACCCGGTTGCGGAGCGGACCGGATTCGATGTTGCTCGGGTCCTCGAACCAGTCCAACCCGGCCTCGCGGCAGACTGCTCGCGTCTCGGACCGGCGCAGACCGAGGATCGGATGGCGCGCTCCGGCCGACATGCCCGCTAGCCCTGCGGTGCTCGAGCCGCGCAGGAGATTGATCAACACCGTCTCCGCCTGGTCATCGGCGGTATGGCCCGTCGCGACGCCGCCGGGAAGCACGGCAAAACGAGCAGCTCGGGCTCGCGCCTCGAGGTTCGGGCCGGGCGCGAGGTCGACCCGGAGCGAGACCACCTCAGCGCCGAGCGCGAAGGCCGCTCGCTCGACGATCTCGACCTCAGCCGCCGAGCCAGGCCGGAGGCCGTGGTCGACGTGGTACGCCACAGGCTTGCAACCGGCTTCGGTGGCGAGCACGAGCAAAGCAAGCGAGTCCGCGCCACCCGATACAGCACACGCGAGTGCCTCGGAGTCGACGGTGCAAGCTGGAAAACTGCAGCGCTCGAGCAAGCTCTTGGCGAACTCCCTCGCCGGAGGGCCGTCGTTGGGTCCGACGACGCGCAGAGCCGGGCTTGCCGCCATCAGGCGATCTCTAGCGACCGACCCCCGACACGGCCGAGCCAGAGCGCGGGGTCGCGCACCTCTTCAAGGTTCGGCAGATACTGCGGGTCCTCCCAGACGAGAGAGAAGAGATCTGGGCCGCCCTCACGCTCGACGGTCTCGACGAACAGCTCGCCCTCTCGGTACTGGCGCAGTTTGGCTTCCATACCGATGAGTTGCTGGATGAGTTTAACGATACCGCCGGCGGAATCGCGACGCGCCTGCAACGTGTCGGCAAAGCGCTTCGCGCCAGCGATGCGATCCGCCGCGGCTCGGTTCATGACTATGTCTCCGTGCCCTTCGAGCAAGCTCATGAGAGCTTGGACCTGGCGGAGCACCGCTGCCTGCTCAGGTGTCGCCAGCACACCGACGAGACCAGACTCTGCCAGAGGGTTCCGGCGGGCACGGACCTCGTTCGCCGCCCTCGACAGCGCGCCGGCAAATGCCTTCGGGTCGGGCGTGGCCATCGCCATGCCGCGGTCGACGAGATCGAGGAAGTACGAGCGCATCCACGGCACGCCTGTGAATTGAGCCCGGTGGGTGAGCTCGTGGATGGCGATCCAGAGCCGGAACTCGTTAGGGGGAAAGCCGTGGCGTCGCTCGAGGGAGATGACGTTCGGCCCGACGTAGTAGACGACATCGCCAGGGGACTCTGCGTCCTCGGTGAACAA
>JBKQLZ010000297.1:0-10129 GCA_052146895.1 Acidimicrobiales bacterium | reverse complement strand
TTCGTCGGGGAAACGGATGTAGTGAAAGAAGCAGCGCCGCAAAAACGCGTCCGGCAGCTCCTTCTCGTTGTTGCTGGTGATCACGATGACCGGCCGATGTTTCGCATGCACGGTCTCGCGTGTCTCGACTTTCGACCCTGAGGCAACCATCGGTATCGGCCCAAGATGGCGCCAAAGAGTCATCAAGGTCAAGGGGTCCGGCTCGGCCGATCCGCAGTCCTGGCTCGACTGAGTACCCCGGAAGGAGGTCCTCATGAGGCGCCCAGGAATCATTCTCATGTTGTGTGGGGCGTTGTTCCTCGCCGGCGCTGCCGCGTGGAGCACCATGGCCGTGTCGAGCCTGGTGAAGTTCCCACTGACCACCAACACGACGCTGCAGTACACGGGTCACTTCGTCACTTTCGTTAACGCCCGCACCGGCGCCACTCTCGCGAGACCTTCGTCCGTGCCTCTCGTGCTCGATCGCACGGTCAAGGCTGTCCCGGCCGAGAGCAACGCGAGCACCGCCATAGTCGACGAGGACATCGTCCTGCACTACTCCGGGAACGCGGTCCACGAGGACAACGTCTACGCCATCAACCGCACCTCGATGTGCAACATCCCAAGCGCTCGCGCATGCACCTTCGCTCGGGGTAACCCGTACCCGGCAGCCGGGAGCTACTACGTGACGCTGCCGATGAACCTGACGGCCGGACAGAAGGGCCTGCGTATCTGGAAGCCGGAGACAGGCACGACCTATCCCCTGGTGCCACTGCGCAGCGGTGCACAGCCATCGACCCTCGACGGGCTGAAAGTGCTGTGGTTCTCAGGGACCCTGCCGATCACGCCAGTGGCGCCCTACGAGCGGACATCACTCGCGGCGCGCGGGCTCCCGATGACCATCTCTCCGGCGAGCATCGAAGCCAAGCTGAGCGCCGACGGCATCTCGGTGCCTACGCTCACGAAGGCGCTCACGCCGCTGCTCTCGGCCGCTCAGCTGCGCGCAGTCGGTGCCGTGCTGAGCACGCCGGTCGCTCTCAACTACTACGCATTCGGAACCGGCCTTGTGGCTGCTGAGCCACGGACGGGCGCCATCATCGACTTGCGCAATGTCATCGACGGCATCGCGGTGGCGCCTGCGACGGGCGGACTGCACACGCTGATCTCGATCATGGCCAAGCACACGACTGTTGCCGGCGTGCCTGCTGCACTGGCAGTGCTCCGCCGCCTGGCTGTCGCACCACCCCAACCGGTTTACGAGCTCCAGTACAACCAGGCTCCGGCTTCGGTCGCCGGCATGGTGAACACCGCGAAGTCGCAGTTGCGCCAGATTGCGATCGTTACCTACTACATCCCGATTGCGATGGTCGTGATCGGCCTGGCGTTGATTGCCGCAGGATTCACTCGCAGGACCCGCCGGCACCACCGGATGGCTCCCGCCGGAACACCGGCGACAGGTCAGCACGTCAGTGGTGGAGCAGTTGTCGCGGATGCCGGAAGGCGCGCCGCATGACCCGGGTTCGGGTCAATCGAGTGAGAGGAGCAAGATCATGAAGGAGCTCATTGGAGCCGACATCCTGCTGCCCTGCTGGGACCGCTTTGCGTCGACCGTCGCATTCCACGACGGCGACTACCACGGCGACTATGCCCGTCACGCGGACCGCGTGCTGCGCCTCACGGATGCGATGCACAGCGAGCTCGGGTTGTCGAAGGGTGATCCCTTCGCAGTGCTCTCGGTGAACAGCCACGAGTACCTCGAGCTCTACCACGCCGCCTTCCTCGGGGCTGGGATCATCAACCCGCTCAACCTCCGCCTCGCGCCGCGGGAGCTGCAGCTCATCCTGGCCGACTCAGAAGCCGAGGTCATCTTCGTCGACGAGTTCTTCGCCGATCACCTTCTCCGAGCCATCGCTCCAGTCCGCAGCGACATCCCGTTGAAGAAAGTGATCCTCATCGGCGACGGCGACCACGAGTGTGACCTCCACTACACCGATCTGCTCGAGGTCGGCCACCCGGAGACACCTGTAGAGCCCGAGGAGTCCGACCCCGTCGTCTTGATGTACACAGGAGGCACGACCGGTCTGCCGAAGGGAGCTCTGCTCGACCAGCGCGCCGAGTTGCTGAACCTTTACCACATCGCCATGACCGTCGACCTCGACCCGGGGCGCGTCTACCTTCATCAGATCCCGATGTTCCACGCGGCCTCGATGGGCGGGATACTCGGGATACCCGCGATCGGCGGCATCTCGGTCTTCCAGTCCCTCTTCGAGCCCGAGGCCGTGATGAAGCTGACCGAGGAGTACAAAGTCGACTGGACCACCGTCGTCCCGACGATGCTGCAGATGATGCTCGATCACCCGGCGTTCCGCCCCGAGAGGTTCGCCTCCATGCGCGACCTCGTCTACGGAGCCTCCCCGATGCCGGCTGCCCTGCTCGCCCGAGTAAGCGAACTGCTGCCGCACGTCGCCCTCTGGCAGGGCTACGGCATGACGGAGTGCTCGTCGGTGCTGACGATGCTCACTGACGAAGACCACCGCCGCGGTGGTCCGCGCCTCCGCTCGGCCGGAAGGCCGCTGCTCGGCGTGCGCCTCACGGTGCAGGACCGTGGAGGCAACATCCTCGGACCGTACGAGGAGGGAGAGGTCTGCGCCCATGCGGGCAACTTCTTCCGTGAGTACTGGAACCGGCCGAAGGAGACTGAGGCCGTGGTGCAGAACGGTTGGTACCGCACCGGTGACATCGGCCACCTCGACGAAGAGGGCTACCTCTACCTGGTCGACCGTGCGAACGACATGATCGTGAGCGGAGGCGAGAACGTCTACTCGATCGAAGTCGAGAACGCCATCGGCACGCATCCTGCGGTGGCCGAGGTGGCGGTGATCGGCGTGCCGGACGACACCTGGGGCGAGGCCGTACATGCCGTCGTCGTCCTTCACCCCGGCGCGGCGGCGACCGTCGAGGAGCTGCAGCAGCACGCCCGACTCACCATCGCTGGCTTCAAGGTGCCTAAGACGATCGAGTTCCGGAGCGAGCCGTTGCCCCTCTCCGGTGCGCTGAAGCCACTCAAGAGGGAGTTGCGCCAGCAGTACATGGACCGCCTCGACACGCCTGTGCCCCTGGCGGTGTAGCAGCCTCCGCTCCTACCTCACGCCCGGGTCGACCGGAGCTCGCTCCTCCCTCGGGGCTGCGGTCGACCGGGCTCCGCCCGGCGATGACGACGCGAGGGCGTATTGACGGCCACCGCGGCGCTTCGCCTCGTACATAGCGGCGTCGGCTGCCGCGTACGCGGCGCCTGCGATGCTGTCGGACTCGCCGATGGCGATGCCAATGCTGACGCTCGCACTGACGCCTTCTAGCGGTGCCCCAGCAAGTGCGTGAAGGATCCGCTCGGCCGCGCGGGAACCCTCGAGTTCGCGCGCGTCGAACACCAGTACGGCAAACTCATCGCCCCCAAGGCGAGCCAGGACATCACCCCGTCGCAGTGAGGCGTTGATCGTGCTGGCGACATGAACGAGCAGCGCGTCACCGGCGGCATGACCTCTACTGTCGTTCACTTGCTTCAGACCGTCGAGGTCCATCGCGAGCATGGCGAAGGGGTATCGCCCCGGACGGTTGTCGATGAGCCGCTCGAACGCCAAACGATTCGGTAGTCCGGTCAAGGAATCGGTCGTGGCCAGCGCGAGAAGCTTTTGGTGGGCCGTCGCATTGCTGAGCGCCAGCTCGGTGAGGTGCCCAAGAGCCTTGCACTGCTCGAACAGCTGGTCCGCCACTGCCCCGCCGCGGAGGGGCACCGAGAGCACACCGTCGACCTCGCCGTTACAGATCAGCGGCACGTATATCCCGTGGGTGATACCCGGCCGCTCGATGAGCTCGCGGACGGTACCACGCGCCGTCGCCGGGTCGAGAACACTGTGAACGGCGCTTCTTGTGTTCAACACCTCCTGCAGCTGCGGATGCTCATCGAGCGGGAAGGTATCTGTCACCGACTCGCCGGCCTCGTCGAACTGAGCCACAACGGTGACGATGCCGGCACTGACGCGCAGGTATTGGGCGCTCCGGGCGGTGCTCAACGGTGAGCCAACCTCGGCTGCCAGCCGCGTGGCGGCAATGATGATCTCCCCAGGGAGGAGGATGGCCGTCAGCTCCGCCGCGGCGGCCTGCAGTGCAACCGTCCGGCGGAGAATCTCCTCGCGGGCCTGAGTGGTGCGCCGGACCCGGTCCCGTAGGTCGTGTGCGCCGACGGAGACGACGCCCCCCATGGCGGCCCAGAAGATGACGCGCCGGATTATGACGGCGTTCCCGACCGCGACTGGCGTGAGAGACGTCACGATCTCCACGGCGACGATGCCAAGCACCACGACGAGCGACTCCCACCGGCGGTGGTAAAGGGCCGTCCACACAAGCGGGATCAAGATGACGATGCCGACGCCGGAGGTCGATCCCCCGGCCGCCAGTATCAGCATCAGGACCGACGCCGTATAGACGAGGGGCACTAATACCGTGAGCCAGCTGGGAAGGCGATCCCACGGGAGCCAGCAGCCTCCTGCGACTACGAGGAGAAGGACCCCGGCGACGAGCGTCTTTGGTACAGAGGCAGGGCCGGGAGGGAGCGCGAGGCTGGCGTAGGCCAGGATCGCGACCGCGCCGAACGGGAGCAGTCTTCTGCCGAGCCCCGCTCGCGCGAAAGGGGCCTCTACTTCGGAGAAGACATCGCCCTCATTTGTGTTGTCGCCCACGACTGCCTCGCCCTCACTCGGCCCATGGGGAAGATCTGCATGCTACTTGGGTACCCGTCGAGCCTTGGTGATCGACGTCGCGGCTCACGCATCCCCTAGCGCGGGCGCGCCTCGAGCTCTAGATCGATCACGACAGCTGCGTCGTGTGCGTGCTGGCCAACAGTGAGCTGCCAGTGACCGGTCTCGTGGGTCCAATTCCCGTGCTCGCGAATCGCAAGCGATCCGAGGTCGTACGGCACCCGCATGTTTGTCGTCCGGCCGGCTGACACTTCAACGCGCCTGAAGCCGACGAGGCGGCGCACAGGCCGTTCGTAGGCCGAGGCCGGTCTCGAGCCGTAGACCTGTATGACGGTCGAGCCTGTCCTCTTGGTGGCGTTGGCAACCTGGACGAGGACAGATCCAGTCCAGCCATCGATTGAGTCGGTCGAGGCCGCCAGCTCTGCACCGACGACCTCCAGGCGTGCGTACCCGAGTCCGGCACCGAACGGGCGGTGGGGCTCGACGCCGTCCCGGTCGAGTTTCCACTGACCGTGAAACAAGTCGTATGTGGCGGAATCGGCATCTGGGTCGAATGTCACGAGCTGCGACTCTTCCCGAGGGATGGCAAACGGCAACCGACCCTGCGGCTCGGAAGCGCCCGTGAGCACGTCGGCGAAGGCCCGCCCACCCTCCATCCCCGGGTACCAGACGAGCAACGTTGCCGGTACGTCGTCGAGCCAGGGCATCACGGTGGCGGACCCGCCCATGACGGCGACGACTGTGCGGGGGCAGACTGCCACCGTCGCGGCGATGAGCAGCTCGTCCTCCGTGTGCAGACGAAGAGAGCGCCGGTCACCGCCGGATGCATAACCTCGAGGCTCCGCCGCCGCTCCACCGCCTTCCTCGGGCCTCCGGCGGCGGCGCTCCGGCCTCGGTAGAGCAACGTCTGGTGGAGGGGGGAAGAGCTCGGATATGTCGGCGGAGCTGTCGATGAACTCTCCCTCGTCCGCTTTGGTGAAACCGACCACGACGACGGCGAGGTCCGCTCCTCTTGCGATGCCCGGGTCCGTCTCGCTGTGAGCCACCTCGGTGTCCACAAAGGCCTCCCGGATGCCTTCGAGAAGAGTGACGACCGAGGGTGGATCGACGTTGCTCGATCCGCCGTCGCCCAGGTTCGCCACCGCAGCGAGCCCTCCAAGAACGGCGAGTCTCCTGATCGCGCCGGCTTCGACCGGAAGTAGCTCGCTCTCGTTCCGAAGGAGCACCATCGACCTTGCGGCCGCCTCTCGGGCGAGGGCGCGGTGCTCGGGTGAGGCCAGTATCGAGATCTCAGGCTGGTTGTCGAAGACCCACGCATAACGGAGAAGGGTTGCGAGGATTTCGACGACCCTCGCATCCACGTCGGACTCGAGGAGCGTGCCATCCCCGAGCGCCGTGCCTAGATACTGGTCGCGCTGCTGCCGAAACGGCATCTCGATATCGAGCCCTGCCTTCACCGACACGACCGGGTCGCGCAAGCCGGCGATGAAGTCGGAGATGACAAAGCCCTCCCAGCCCCACTCCTCGCGGAGGATGTCGGTCAAAAGGACGCGGTTCTCGCCGCACCAGTGACCGTTCACCGAGTTGTAGGCCGACATGACCGAAGCCACGCCTTCGGCAGCAACGCGGCGGAAGTGCGGGAGGTAGACCTCGTGAAGCGCTCGCTCGTCGACCGTCACGTCCACGCGGAAGCGGGCTTCTTCGATGCTGTTCAGCGCGAAGTGCTTCATGCACGCCATCACGTGCCGTTGCAGCCCGCGAGTGAGCCCGGCCGCCATCTCGCCGACAAGACACGGGTCCTCGCCGTAGGTCTCCTGTGCCCGCCCCCAACCCGGGTGGCGGAGGAGGTTCATACAGACGGCGCCCGTGTAGGTGGCGCCGATGGCTCGAAGCTCACGGCCTATGACTTCGCCGATTCGCTCCTCGAGCTCGGGGTCAAAGGTCGCCCCTCGGGCCATGGAGACGGGAAAACAGGTCGCCCGGCCGACGGTGCAGCCGCGAGGACCGTCGGCGAACTGGATGCCGGGAATGCCAAGGCGCGCGACGACCGCAGCCGGCCAAGGGTGGTCTTTGGCACCGCCAGAGACCATGTCCATGAGGCCGGGCCAGAAGTCGGTGTCGCCGTCGAGGCAGCCGAGCCTCTCGGCGAGGGTCATCTGTCTGACGAGGGCAGCCGCTTCAGCCCGACCGTCGGCGCCCCGCGCAACGCGTTCTGCGGCGCTGCTAAAGGGCGAGGCTCCCACGGTCAGCACGATAGCTATTGTCGTTTCAGGTCGTTGAAAGGGGAATGATGGACGAGAGCCATCCCGTCTCGTATCTTGCGCTCGAGGTAGGCACACCGGTCCTCAGCTCGACTGGCACGTCCTTCGGCACCGTCGAGCACGTACTGCAGGTCCCGGAGCTCGACTTGTTCGACGGGATAGTCGTCAAGACTGGCAGCGGGCCACGCTTTGTCGACCGTGAGCAGGTCGCCCAGATCACGACGACGTCGGTGAGCTGCGCCTTGTCGGACGAGGAGGCAGCTGCCTTGCCTGCGCCGAACGGCACTCTCGTCCTTCATCCCGACCTAGCCGTCGACGAGGGTAAGTCCCTCTCCGCACGGTACGGCCGGCTGTTCGGCCGGCTGCACTGGAAAGAGCTGGAGTAGCCCTGAGTCAAGGCGCTCTGAACGACACCGTCGTTCGGCGGAAGAGCGTCCCGAGGCCGTACCTCACAGGCACCGGCGTGAAGTTGGTGTGGAACCAGCGGTTGAGCCAACTCGGCCACGGGATCCGCCGCGTAAAGCGATTCGACAGGTAAACGTAGTCGGCGCGGCCGAGCCAAAGTCGCCATTTGTGAGCGAGCACAGCCCTCGACTTGGCACTGTCGCCGCTCGTCGCCGTTTGCACGAGTTGGATCCCGTACGAGTCGAGCAAGACAGGGCAACCGCCCTTCCCGTGCGAGAGGCGGTTGGCGGAGATGGCAAGGCTGTCCTGGTCGGAGACCAAGCAAGTCGAGAACGGCAGTCTCGAGATCAGAGCCACGTTGCGGGCGTTGTCCTGCGCGAAGTCCGACTGCTCAAAGGACTGGTAGGAGCGAACTGCTGCGAACGCCCCGAGCAACGCCGTCATGGTCATGGCGATCGCAGCGGCGAGCTTGCGCCACTCGACCTCCTCGCTCCCCTGCGCCAGCAACCGGGCCGCGTTGCGGGCTGCCCTGCTGGTCACCGAGCCCATCAGGATCGCCATCTCCGGGAGGAGGAGGTAGGGGTAGTGCCCGTAGAAGGGGTTGGCCAAGAGGAGCACGACGAGACCGATGATCGCGACGGTGGCAAGACACCGCTCGAGCACCGTGGGACGCTCGGACGGAGGTGTGCCGACGTGCGCCAGGACGACCGCCGCGATGAACCCGATAGCGCTCAGCACGACAGCCCACGCCGGCAGCCGCAGTTCGTTGAACCCGGTGATCGAATCGAGTCGGCCCGCGAGCCTGTGAAGACCTTGCACCGTAAGCCTGTTCACCTGGGCGGAGAAGACGTCCCGAACAAGCGCTCTCGGGGCTGCCGCGAAGAACGCCCCGTAGGTGAGTGCGAGGCCCGTGACCCCGCCCGCAGCGAAGCGCAGGATCCGATCACGCCCAGCCCAGCAAGCAAACAGGAACACGATGCCGGCTGGCAGCACGGCCCACACCTTGAAGCTGCAAGCCATCCCAAAGCTCAGCCCGGCCAAGTACACCCGCCACCCACTCACGATCCTCCCGTTGGAGAAGAGCAGCACTATCCCCACCAGGCAGAAGAGGCCGACGTAGGGCTCGAGTAGCGCCACGCTGTCGGCCTGGTTCGCCCCGGGGAAGCAGGCGAATGCCAGGCCTCCGACGATCATCGCCACGGCGCCGCGGTGCCGGACCGCGAGGGCTACGAGGGCCGCGTCGAGCGCGGTCACGACGGAGGTCAAGACGCGCGAGAGGAAGACGACATCTTGCGTGCCGTATCCGAACGCACGGCAGATGAGGGCTGCAGGAGCCAGCAGGATGGTGATGCCGGGAGGCTGTACGAAGACGTAGTCGCGGTAAGGGAGAAGTCCGCGAGCAAGCTCGATCGCCGAGCCGACGTATACGCCGTCGTCGTAGGAGGCGGACCCAGACCACCAATGCGGGAGGTGGAGCTGCCAGAGACAGATGGCGAGGCCCACCACTGCGGGCACCGCTGCCAGCCACAACGATGCTCGGGCCGCCTCCGAAGGCGGGGTCGTACCCGCAGCCGCTGTCGCCATAGGGGGTTGATGTTAAGGCAAGGCCTCTCGGAGTCCCGGTGCGGCTATGGACTCGACGGGACTCGGGAGGGCGTCAAGTCTCGAGGTCGACCACACGGCACGGGATGTCCGCGTTCTCGTCTAGGTGATAGCTGGCGCATATGCGGTGGTAGCCATCGGCCACAGTGAGCGGCCAGCCCTTCCGAAGGTCGCCGCGCACGAGGAGCACGGGCGACAGCAGCTCGCCCTTCTTGACCTTGTCCAGATCCTCGGCGACGTGTGCGTTGTCAGGGGGCAAGAGCGGGAGATCGCTCGCGCGGAGAAGGTCCTTCGCCTTGCGGATCTCGGTGTCCGCACCCTGAAGTGCCTTGGCAAGCGACTTTGCCGACTTCGCCCCGACGACGAGGCTCATGTAGTCCTGCGCTGCTGGGAAGTCGTGTGCGTCCGGGTCCTTCTTCCAATGTTCACTAGCCATGCGTGTCCCCTTCTGCTGGAGTGCTGACGGGTGCCGCTCCAAACGGCGGGTCGAGAGTGCCCTGTGCGGCGCGAATAGCGGCCGCGTCAGCTCCCGGTCCGCGGAGTACGAATGCCGCCCCTACGGCCACCAGCATTCCGAGGAACGGCCCCACAAGGTATACCCAGAAGTGTTGAAACTGGCCCGTCACAAGGGCGGGACCGAAGGAGCGAACCGGGTTCATCGATGCCCCACTGACAGGGCTCCCCCACAGGCCTGCCAGAGCAATGTAGCCAGCCACAGCCAGAGCTGAGAGAGATCCGACGTTTTGGGCACCCGAGGCTGTGCCGAGGATGGTGCTGACGAGCCCGAGAGTGAGGAGAGCTTCCATGACCATGGCTCGCACATCACCGAATCCTGGGCCTGGCAGCGTCGCGCCGAGGTGACCGACCTTCCCGAACATCGCCCAGAGGATGAGGCACGCCAGGACCGAGCCGAATATCTGCGAGATGACGTAGCCCGCAACGCGGCCCCAGGGAAATTCCTTGCGAAGTGCGAATGCGACGCTCACGACCGGATTCAAGTGTGCGCCGCTGACGGCGCCCATGAAGAGGATTATCGCCATCACCATCAGCGCGGGCGCCACGACAAGCTCCGGGCGGCTCAGCCCTCCAGGAATTCTCGCGGCGACGACTCCGCCGCCTGCGGCCACC
>JBKQLZ010000296.1:0-4959 GCA_052146895.1 Acidimicrobiales bacterium | reverse complement strand
GTCGAAGAGGTCGAGCAGCTCCACATCGACGCCTGGCGGATGGGCCTGAAGGCGATCGCCATCTACCGCGACAATTGCAAGGTCGCACAGCCCTTGTCGACGACGAAGAAGGACGCTGCTTCGATCTCGCCGGCCGCTGACGACGCTGCCGTTCTCGACGAGATCCAGTCGGCGTCCTACGCCGCCCGGGAGGCCGATCTCACTGCCCGCATCGCCGAGCTCGAGGGGGCGCTGCAGGCGTCGCACGTCGTTGCACCCGCCGCGACGACTCGGACCCGCTTGCCTCGCCGTCGCCGGTCGAACACCTTCGCTTTCCGTGTCGCGGATTGCGAAGGCTATGTGACCGTCGGCGAGTACGAGGACGGGCGCCCGGGCGAGGTATTCATGAAGGTCTCCAAGCAGGGTTCCACCTTGTCTGGTGTCATGGACGCCTTCTCGATCTCGGTCAGCCTCGGGCTCCAGCACGGAGTCCCGCTCTCTACGTTCGTGCGGAAGTACACGAACATGCGGTTCGAGCCTGCGGGTATCACCGACGACGCCGATCTCCGGTTGGCCTCGAGCTTGGTCGACTACATCTTCCGCCGGCTTGCGATCGACTACCTGACGTACGACGAGCGCCTGGAACTTGGCGTGTTGTCGACGGGGGAGCGCACGCAGCCGACGCTGCCGGGCTTGGAGGACGTCGACGGCGGGCGAGCGATCTCCGACGAGAGAGAGCGCTTCGGCGCCGGCGGCGATGCGAGTGGGTCGTCGGTCGGGCGCCCTTCTGCTTCCATGCAGAGCCACCCCTCGTCGGCCTCAGCACCCGAGATCCGCATGGAGTCACGGGACGCACCGTTCTGCTACGCCTGCGGCAACGTCATGCAGCGGGCGGGCTCGTGCTACGCCTGCCCGAGTTGCGGGGCGACTAGCGGGTGTAGCTGAGCCATCGCTGGCGCTGAATCCGCCGCGACCCACCAGAGCTGTGGCGACCCGTCGGCCAGACACGGCCGCCGGTCCGCCACAGCTCGGTGGACCGACTCCTGTGCCGCGGGTCCGAGGGCTATTGACTTGGGCTCGAGGTGGCGCAAGCGTGCCTTGCGGCCGGGGAGTACCCTGACGCCGTCCGGCCGCCCGGGCCGGTAGAGCAAAGGGGGAGACATGGCTAAGTACGTCTTGAGTTGGACGCTCCGGCAGGTCGGGACCGCCCAGCAGAATCACGAGGACGCAAAGACATTGCTCGCCGCGTTCGCAAAGTGGCAGCCGCCGGCGGATCAGAATTGGTTGCAGTTCCTGCAGCGGGTAGACGGTCGAGGCGGAGTGGCCGTGCTCGAGACCGACAATCCGGCGGGGATCCTCGGGGAAGTGTCGAAGTTCGAGACCTGGAACGAGTTTGATCTGGTGCCGGTGATCGACATCACGGAGAGCATTCCGCTCGCAGCCGCCGGGGTGGAATTCCGCGAGTCGGTCTGACCGGCGCATGTCGCATGCCGGCGATCGGTGGCCCTAGCCGAGTGTCGAGAACAGCGGCAGAGCGGCGTCCTTGGCCGACAGCATCGATCGGTCAGCGGCGTCGATCTCGAGCGGCCAGGAGATCGCGAGCGCGGGATCGAGGGCGTATGCGCCCACGCCTGGCATGTCGGGACGCCATTCCGAATCGAAGCCGTACAGGTACTCACAACCACCCTCACTCACCGACTGGAAGCCGTTGAGCACGCCCCGCGGTACCAGTACCTGCCGGCCGAGGACGAGTTGAACGACCTCTACGGTCCCGTAGGTCGGCGACCCCCGCCGCGCGTCGACGTACGCGCCGAAGGCCTCGCCGACCGCGACGCCGACCAGCTTGGTCGTGTCCTCCCCGTGCAGACCGCGGATAGCGGACTGCTTCGTGTGAGTGAGATTGACCTGCCCGCATGTACCCAGTAGCGAGGCGTAGGTGCTCGCGCGGAAGAACTCCCGGATGGTTCCGCGTTCGTCGGAGATCTGCTTGGTCGTGATGACAGTCAGCCCGTCGATGGCGCTCGTGCGGGTCTCGAATTCGGTCAGCGGCACCCCGACAAACTACGCGACGGGTGGGCACCGCCCCGCAGAGTGGGCAACTATTGACGCGTGACCGAGCCGCAGCCGACCGAGGAATGGATCCGAGGACTGCCGAAGGCCGAGGTACACCTGCACCTCGAGGGATGCTTGCCTCACGCGATGGTGCGCCGAGCCGCCCGCCAAGCGGGAGAGCCGGATGTTCCGACAGAGGGACCGACCATCACCAGCCTCGCCCAGCTACTTGCCTACCTCGACTGGTCGTGCGGCCTCATCGACCAAGCGGGGCAGCTCGAGCAGATCGCCTATGAGGTCACTGTCCGCGCCGAGCGCTCAGGTGCCGGCCACGTCGACGTCATTGTCAACCCGACGCACTGGCCGCACTGGCGGCGCGATCTCCCTGCAATGATCGACGCTCTCGACGCTGGCTTCAGGGCGGGGCAGACAGATCACGCGACGACCGCTGCCCTCTGCGTCAGCATCAAGCGCAACCAGACCCGATCTGAGGCGCTCGAAGTGGTTGATGCACTCCTCGGGCTGGGCCATCCGCGGGTGGCGGCGCTCTCGATCGACGGGAACGAGGCGAACGGCGCCGAGTCCCACAACGACCGGTTCGCCCCGGCCTTCGAGCGAGCGCGGAAAGGCGGTCTCCGGCGAACCGCACACGCTGGCGAGTCGAGCGGCGCGCAAGGAGTGAGAGAAGCCATCGAGCTCCTCGGAGCCGAGCGGATCGACCATGGCATCCGCTGCCTCGAGGACGCTGCCGTCACTGCCTTCGTAGCCTCGAGGGGCACCCCGCTCGGCGTTTGCCCTACCTCGAACGTGGTTCTCGGGGTCGTCCCGCACTTTGCCAACCATCCCATCCAGCAGCTGAGGGCGAAAGGGATCCGCTGCTCGCTCAACACCGACGACCCCCTCCTTTACGGCATCGACCTCTCGGGTGAGTACGAGCGGGTCGCGGAGACCTTCAGATACGGCACCGACGAGCTGGGGGAGATGGCGAGGGTGGGATTGGAGTCGTGTTTCGCCGACGAAGACCGGAGATTGACTCTGCTGAAGCAGCTGGATGCCTATCTTTCCGGGTAGAGCGGATGACCCTGGCTACTATCGGCCATCCGCTCCGCCGATGAAGTGACACCCGCGCTGCCGATCGAGGATCAGGCATTCCACGTTGAGCAGCGTGGGATCGACTTCATTCCCGAGACGGAGAGGTGGGCGAAGCCGCGGGACATAGCGAGCATGTGGGCCGGCGCCAGCCTCAACATCGAGTACTTCGTTTACGGAGCGATCCTGCTCGCCTTCGGTTTCACGTTCTGGCAGGCGCTCACGATCATCATCGTCGGCAACCTCTCGTGGTTCCTCGTCGGCATCTGCAGCCTCCAGGGCCCGCAGACCGGGACGACCGTTTTCGCCGTCAACAGAGCGAGTTACGGTCCGAACGGGTCCCGGCTGGTGGCTTTCTTCAACTGGCTCACTCTGATCGGGTTCGAGACGGAAGGTCTCATCCTGATAGTGGGCGCCGCCGTCGTGCTCTCTGCGAAGGAAGGCTTCAGCCCCGGCACGCCCGCCAAGGCCGCGTTCATCGTGCTGGCGGTCGGCGTGCAGATCGTCCTCCCGTTCTTCGGCCACGCCACGATGGTCAAGGTCCTTCGGATGCTGATCATCCCCTTCGGCGTCGTCTTCGGCGCTCTGTTCGTCTACGGCCTCCTCCACGGCGATACCGGAATCTCGAGCGCCGGCAAGTACGACACCTGGCAGCTGTGGCTGGACGGCCTGGCGTTCACAATCACGTTGGCCGGCCTCGGCTGGACAGAGTGCGGCAACGACTACAGCCGCTACCTGCCGCCGGACGCGTCCAAGAGCCAGACCATCGGCTGGATCTTCCTCGCCACGGCGCTCCCCGAGATGCTGATGATGTCGATCGGGGCTCTTGCCTTCACGTTCGTCGGGACGTCTGCCGAATGGAACGGCGCCAACCCCTTCCAGGCATTCACCAATCAGCACACGATCCCTACGTTCGTCGTCGTGATCTTCCTGCTGTTCGCGATCGTGCAGCTCTTCGCCATCAATTCCCTCGACCTGTACTCGTCCGGCGTCACGCTGCAAGCGCTCGGGTTGCGGCTGAAGCGTTACCAGGCAGTCGTGCTCGACAGCTTCATCTGCCTTGGCATCACGTTTTACGCCGTGTTCGACTCGCACTTCAGCACGCTGCTGAAGGACTTCGTCGACCTCGTAATCGTGTGGATCGCACCCTGGTGCGCCATCTACCTCGTCGACTGGGCGATGCGGAAGTGGCGGTATGTGCCTTCCGAATTGCAGAAGGTCGACGGCACGAGCATCTACTGGGCAAGTGACGGCGTGAACTGGGGGGCCATCATTGCGCAGGTGATCGGCATGTTCGCTGCGTTCTCGGCGTTGTCGACCTATCCCTACTTGTCACCTCCCCACTGGTTGAACGAGGTCACGTTCCACACCCAGGGGGCCGACTTCAGCGTCTTCACGGGTCTAGGCGTGGCAGGCATCGTCTACTTCCTGCTCGCTCGGCCACTCGTCCGGCGCCAGACGGCGGTGCAGGACGAGATGCTCGGGGAAGCGTCGGACTAGGGGCCTGCCTCACACCGGGGCAGCAGGGCCACGAAGAACACGGCTATTCCCCCGAGCAACACCGGTACGACCGCCGCCAGCAACTGCAGCGGCAACACCGGTGACCAGTCCGGATGCGCGACTGAGAGCAAGTTGAGCGGGCCGTTCGTGCCAACGGTGTAGCGCCGGACTGTTGACCAATAGCTGACGCCTTCCAGCAGGAAGGTCGCGACCACCATCAAGGCCGCGATGCGCGCGATCAAGACAGTCCGACCGCGGTCCCGCACAGGGCGAAATGCAGCCATCGCCGCGATCAAGACGATCGCGGCGGCAAAAGGCATGATGTAGCGCCCCTGCCAG
>JBKQLZ010000295.1:0-3863 GCA_052146895.1 Acidimicrobiales bacterium | reverse complement strand
AGGAGGCGGACAAATGGTACGACGACAAGACCTTCCGCCGGCCTCCTGAACTGCTCCCGCGCGACGAGGTCGCGCGGGCGATCAACACCGAGGTGAAGGCGGGTCGTGGCAGCCCGCATGGCGGCATCTACCTCGACATCGCCTCTCGGAGGCCGCCTGAGTACATCAAGCGCCGCCTTCCTTCCATGTACCACCAGTTCAAGCAGCTGGCCGACGTCGACATCACCGCGGTGCCGATGGAGATCGGCCCGACGTGCCACTACATCATGGGTGGTGTCCGAGTGGAAGCGGACACCGAGATGACGACGGTCGACGGCCTCTTCGCGGCCGGCGAGGTGGCGGGCGGGATGCACGGGGCCAACCGCCTCGGGGGCAACTCGCTCTCGGACCTGCTCGTATTCGGGCGCCGGGCCGGCCTCGCAGCCGCCGAGTGGGCTCTCGGCAACCAGGTCGACACCACGCTCGACGGGGCACAGGTGAGCGACATCATCGGCAACGCCCTCGCCTTCCTCGGTAACGATGGAGGCGAGAACCCTTATGACCTGCACCACGAGCTCCAAGAGACGATGCAGGACCTCGTCGGGATCGTCCGGACGGAGTCGGAGTTGCAAGAGGCGAAAGCCAAGCTCGTCGGGCTCGGCGAGCGCGCCAAGCACGTCTCGGCTCCGGGTGGTCGGGAGTTCAACCCGGGCTGGCACCTCGCGATGGACCTCGAGTCGATGCTCGGGGTCGCGAATTGCACGACCTTGAGCGCCATCGAGCGGAAGGAGAGCCGCGGCGGGCACACGCGGGAGGATTACCCCAAGCCCGACCCCGAGCTCGAGAAGGTGAACATGGTCAGCCGGCACGGCGAGAGCGGCTACTCGGTCACACCGGAGCTGAAGCCGGTGATGCCGGATGACCTCCACGCGCTGTTCGAGGAAAAGGAAGCCGACGCCAAGGAGGCGAGCAAGTAATGGCGATCGACACTGCCGCCCCGTCGCGCGCACCGGAGACCTCGGCAACAGTTGGGCGTGAGCTGCGCATGCGCCTATGGCGTGGCGACGCCACCGGTGGAGAGTTCGTCGAGTACCGCATCCCGGCGCTCGAGGGTGAGGTCGTCCTCGATGTCGTGCACCGCATTCAGGCGACCGAGGCGCCAGACCTGGCGGTCCGCTGGAACTGCAAAGCGGGCAAGTGCGGCTCCTGCTCTGCTGAGATCAACGGCCGGCCCCGCCTCATGTGCATGACGAGGATGTCCGCCTTGCCGACCGAGGAGCCGATCACGGTCTCGCCCATGCGGACGTTCCCGGTCATGCGCGACCTCGTGACCGACGTCTCCTACAACTACGAGGTAGCCAAGCTCATCCCCAACTTCACTCCCGGCCCGAAGCCTCCCGAGGGATACCGGATGCAACAGGTGGACGTCGAGCGCGGTCAGGAATTCCGCAAGTGCATCGAGTGTTTCTTGTGTCAGAACGTGTGTCACGTCATTCGTGACCACGAGGAGAACAAGGAGCATTATGCCGGGCCGCGTTTCTTCGTGCGGTTGGCGGAGCTCGAGATGCACCCACTCGACACGCTCGATCGCCGTGCCTATGTACGCGAGCGCATGGGCATCGGGTACTGCAACATCACGAAATGCTGCACCGAGGTCTGCCCCGAGGACATCCACATCACGGACAACGCAATCATCCCGCTGAAGGAACGGGTCGTGGACTCGCGCTATGACCCGGTTGCCTGGCTCGGGCGCAAGATCCTCTCCCGCCCGGCACCCATGCCAGCGAGCGAGGTAGCTGAGCACACCGGGGCCGCTCGGGCGGCCGAGCGCGCGGCGAAGATCAAGGAGTCGTGAGCGTCACGTTCCTGTCCGCTCAGTGGTTCGACGCGCTCCGTGAGCAGCTCGACGGAGTGCCGCCCGTGCCGGCTGACAAGTCGGGCGGGCTCCGGATCGGCCAGCTGGTGACGGGAGCGCCTGACGGGGCCGATCATGCCTGGACGCTGGAGCTCAGGCCAGGCGCCGCACCGTCACTCGAGATCGGGACGGTCGAGAGCGCCGACGTCGTGCTCGTGGAGGGGTTCGAGGCGGCCTGGGCGCTCGCCTCGGGAGCTCGGACCGCAGGTCAGCTCCTCGAAGCGGGCGAGCTGAAGATCAGGGGTGACGCCCGCCGGCTGGTGGCCGCATCCGATCTCTTGGAGGCGCTCGCGGCTGCCTCGGGCGCTCTGAGGGAGCTCACCGTTCGTGACTGAGATCACCAGGTTGGCGCTCGTCACGCAACTGTTACACGTGGCCCCTGCCCCGAGCGTTCACCGGCTAGTAAGGTTCTTGTCAATCTCGATGTACCAAAGGAGCGGCTGATGACCCTCACCGGAGTGATCGACGACCACGTTCTCCAGCACTACAGGAAGTTGCTCGATCAAGAGGATGCAGCGTTCGACGAGCTCGAGCATGCCTACGAGGACGGTGATCGGAACCACTTCGAAGCGGATCTGACGCAGTGGACCGCCGCTGCCCAGCGTCGCCTTGCGTACCTGAAACGACTCGGCGTGGACTTGGAGTTCGCCTGAGCGACTCCACCTCGCCTGCCACGGAGACCGAGGCGGGCGAAGCGAACCGGCTGCAGCGCCTCGTCTTCGGTGAGGTGGCGGAGACCTACGACCGGGTCCGGCCGAGCTATCCCGCCGAGCTGCTCGCCGCCATCTACGAGTTCGCCGGGCTGACGCCCGGGAGAGGCGCACGACTGTGCGAGGTCGGGGCGGGAACGGGCAAGGCCTCGATGGTCGTGGCCCCAGTTGCCGCCGAAGCCGGCTGGTCGCTCACGTGCATCGAGCCGGATCCCGCAATGGCTGCCGTGCTCGGTCGCAATCTCGCGTCGGTCGCCAGTCTCGAATACTCGATCGTCGTGAGCGGGCTCGAGGAGTTCGCCGACGGCATCGCGGCCGGGCACAGCGGTGAGCCACGCTTCGACCTCTTGTTCGCAGCCCAGTCCTGGCACTGGGTCTCGCACGACCGCCGCGCGGCCGACGGGGCAGCGGTCCTGTCGGACGGCGGGACGCTCGCTCTCATCTGGAACGTCGCTCGCCCCCATCCGCCTGACCTTCGGCAAGCGTTGGACCGTGTGTACGGCAACCTGATGCCGGGCAAGCAGCAGGACTTCCCCCGGCTCGGCTCGGGCTCGGCCGTGATGCCACCCTCATCCCCGCAGCCGATCGGTGCCGGGCTCACCCCAGGCTCCAAGCACGAGGCGATAGAAGAGATCGAGCGCTCAGGTCTCTTCGGTCCCGTCAACTTCGAGTCGACCCATTGGCGTTCGAGCCACAGCACGCAGGAATGGCTCGCGCTCCTCCAGACGCACTCCGACCACAGGATGCTCCCCGAGGACGTCCGCACGTCTCTCCTCGAGCGTGTCGGCGCGGCGGTGGACGGACTCGGTGGGCAGGTAGATGTCGACTACGACGCTGTCGCAATCCTCGCCAAACGTCTGGCCGGCTGACAGCAGATCTCCCGTTTTACCAAGAGGAACAGCACGGTACGCGGTCGGCCGACCACACAAAGTGCGGTCCGAGTGACAATAGTCTCGCGCGGGAGTACAGTCCGTCTATACGGCCATTTGGCTGCTGTTCATAGCGAGGGGACCAGAAGTGAAACGAACTCTAAGGCAGATTGCCGCGCGCACAGCGCTGGCAGCCGGCCTCGTGTCGGCAGCGATAATCGGTGGTGCGGGCGTGGCGGGTGCGACGCCCCCAGGAGGCACGCTCTACGTGGCGCCGGCGGGCCACGACACAAGTGGCTGCAGGCTCCAGAGCCATCCTTGCAAGACGATCACGTACGCTCTCAGCCAGGCGATCGCCGGTTCTGAGATCAAGGTAGCGGCCGGGAGCTA
>JBKQLZ010000294.1:0-14604 GCA_052146895.1 Acidimicrobiales bacterium | reverse complement strand
GGCCACCACGGTCACGATTACCGGCGTCGAAGCCGGCACCGTGTTCGTTAGCGACGCCGACAACCAGGTGATCGAGATACCTCCCAACGGGGGACCGCAACAAAGCGTCGGAACGGGACTGAGTGATCCGGCAGGCCTCGCTCTCGACGACAGCGGGAACCTCTACATAGCCAATGAGGGCGACAACGAAGTCGTCGAGGTCCCGACGGGCGGGGGATCCCAAAAGACGATCGCCACAGGCCTCGAATGGCCGATAGGCGTAGCGGTCGACAACTCCGGCGACGTCTTCATCGCCGACACCGGGGCGAGCACCGTCGTCGAGGTGTCGCCGTCGGGCACGAGGACGACAGTCCCCACCAGCGGCCTGAGTGACCCGACCGACGTGGCGGTAGACGACCTCGGCGACGTCTTCATCGCGGACTTCGGGAACAACCGGGTGGTCGTGGAACAGGCCGGGGGCTCGCAGTTGAACCAGGCGACCAATCTCGACGAGCCGGCCGGCATCGCGCTCAACGCCGGGGACAACATCTACTACGCCGACATGGGTGACAACGAGGTCTGGCGGACAAACGGGTTCAGGGGTCCCTTCGAGGTCGGGAGCAACCTCAACCAGCCCGACTCCGTGGCGCTCGGCGCAACGGGCAACCTCTACATCGCTGACTACGACGCGCTCGTGGAGGTCCCGAGCTCGGGTCCACAGAGGACAGTCGGAACGGGTCTTTACATCCCGATCGGCGTAACGGTGTACGCACCGCCTCCGACCTTCACCGCCGACACGCCGCCTTCCTCGGCGACGATCGGGGAGTCCTACAGCTACAACTACGCGGCCACCGCGCTCGCTGGGGAGCCGGCACCGACCTACCTCGCTGCCGCGGGCGAACTGCCACCGGGGCTCAAGCTCAACACCAGCACAGGCGCCCTCACCGGTACGCCGACGACTGCCGGCACCTACAAGTTCACCGTGGCGACCGAGAACGTCGCAAACGCAATCATCGCCCCGCAGACCACCATCGCCGTGGGGGAAGCGCCCAAGTTCACCCATGACTCCCCGCCGGGGTCGGTGAAGCTCGGAGGCGCCTACGCCCCTTACCGGTTCCGCGCCGCGGGTACCCGGCCCCAATGTTCACGATCTCGCGCGGGGCTCTCCCACCGGGCATCACGCTCGACTCGACGACAGGGTTGCTCTCGGGCTTCCCGACGAAGGCGGGCAGGTTCAACTTCGTCGTGAGGGCATCGAACGGGCTCCCGGCGCCGGTTGCCTCGCCCAGGCTCACGATCGACGTCTACGTCGTTTTCAGAGCGTCCCACTTGGCAATCCCTACGGTCTCGATGCACCTCGCAGCCGGCCGGTCGCCGCCGGACCGGTACCGGGATCAGGTTGTCGAGCGGCTGGTTGCCAGTCGGCGGATCGCCTACGAGCATTCGGGAAGGAGGCTGTGGTGACCGACACCTCCGGTGAGCTGGGTCCCGAGCGGGCGAGCATCACGCGGCGCCGGTTCCTCGGCGGGAGCGCAGCCGTGGCGCTCGCGGCCGTCATGGCCGGCAAGAGCGGGGCTATCGAGGACCTCATCACCTCACTTGCCGGCGACGACCCTGAGACGCGACCGAACGGCGTGTCCAGCCACAAGACAGGTCCCGGGGGGCCATCTTTCGTGTTCTCGGTCGTCCGGCCGAGCGACCTCGTGCTGCTCGACTTCTCCTTCTACGGGTTCGAGCGCGAGGTGATTAGCGACGTCACCACTCTCGTGCCGACGTCGACGAGCAACGTCATCGTGGTGCAGTTCCCTCCGCAGGCGATCGGTGAGGCTGTCTACACCTACCACGGCGGCAGCAAGTGGTATGTCGACCCACCGCCGGTGCTGTCGGCGCTCTCCGGACCGAGCTGGCTCTGCTTCACAGTCGCGGAAGCCGACAACGTCCCGTTCCCGACCATGACCGCAGCCGACCTGTTGGACTGGAGCGACTGGACGATGCTCATGCCCGCCCAGGCCGGCGTCAGCGACGCCACCCGGGCAGAGCGCGGCCACGACGAGCCGCGGACGACCGCACCCAATCCCAAGCTGACGGCGATCGAATATCCCTACGCCCTCTACCTGGCGCCGACGATCTACACCGGCCACACCCGAGGAGACGAGTTCGTAACAACTTTCGTGCCGCGAGCAGAACAGCTCGTCTCGTCCGAGACGTTCCTCAACACCAACGGGACATCCGAGCCAGCGGTCGACGTGGTCGACATCTTCACCGCTGCCCTCCTGCAACAGACATCTGGCGGCGAGACGCTCACGGCCGAGATGGTGGCGTTCGACACGACAGACACCACCAGTGCGGGAGCCACCCCCGAGAACCAGCTGAGGTACGCCGCGTCATGACGACTCCTGAACCATCAGAGCTGCCGACCGACTTCAGCGCCGTCAACTACGCCGACCAGGACTGGCAATTCACGACGCTCGAGATAACCGACCGAGCTCAGCTGCTGAAGCTCACCGATCCGACGGCCGACAACTACGCGCCGCTCCGGGTGAACACGCTCGAGTTGAGTGCACTCGGGGCGAATGCCGACATCTTCGGCTCTTGGGCTTACTCCGCCACAGCCAATGCGAACATCCTGCTCTGGAGCGATCTTGGTCAAGGCGGTCGAACGGTCCGCTCGGTCGTGACAAAGCGCGGATACCTCTTCCCGCTCGGGCATCACGCCGCGATAACGACGACGGTCAACCGCGTAGTCGTAGAGGACCCTCCCAACGCCTCGAGTGACCCGAACAAGAACTACGCCGTCGCCTACCTGCAGGCCCAGACCGTCATCCACGTCGCCGAGCCGGTGAAGACATACCCGGCACCGGGTCAGCTCTTCGGTGACACGACGAGCGGCGGGACGACGGACTGGCCCTTTGTCACTGTGAGGATGGTCACGCTCGCGAGCCCGCCGATCTACACCCAGTCGTCGGAACCGCAGTTCCTATGGCCGCTCACAACCGACCCCGCGGGCAACAACGTCGACGTCACTTGGAACTTCGTAGCCACCGACCTTGCCGGTCACGATGTCCCGTTCTCGATGCCGCTCGCGTTCGTGTACGCCGACGACGGCTCGAGCGGCTACTTCTCCGAGTACGACCCGACGAAGACCATGAATTGGGTCAACGCCTACATGACGCTGGCCGGCGAGAACACGCCGTCGCACGACACATGGTCGGCGACGGGCGGATCGCGCTTGAAGTTCGCTCCGGAGCTGGCCGGCCCTGGCGGCGGACCGGGTGCGACAACTCACCCGACCCTAGGGATCGTGCTCGGGGCGTCGAACACGACCTACGACCCCGTGGCGACGAACAGCCAGCTTCCGGCTTCTCTGACACCGACGGAGCTCGGGAACCTCGGCCAGCCCAACTTCTACCCGACCATAAAAGCTGCGCGCATCAAGCTTCATGCAGCCGAGGTGCTCACGGGCAACGGCTTCGCCGACGTGGCGAAGACCCCAGACCCGCTCTACTACGCCGGCGGGATCCAGGGCGTGCTTTTCGGGTACTACCCGAACTACGTGCAGTACTCGAACCTCACCTACGGTTCGGCGCTGCCCCACGATGCTCCGCGAGACATACCGCAGAACCTCGGTTCCGCGTACGTCCAGGCGCTGAACCCCCCCCAGCTCACTCTTCCGGGCTCGTCAGTCGGCGGGCTGGCGACACCTAACCTCGGTGTGACTGGGCTCTCGGCCGCGGCCGGCACCATCGGCGGCGACCTCGACACCTTCGCCCAAGACGGCGCCGCACAACTCGAGTCGTACTTTCCCACCGTCGCTGGCATCGCGTCCGGGGACATCGCCCAGCTGCTCGGCGGGCTCCAGCTGGGGAACATCCTCGCCGGCGCTGGCGCTGCCGCCGGCAGCGTGGCGCACGACTCGACGAGCCTGTTCAACACGCCGGTAATCAGCTCCCAGCTCGACCAGTCGACCGGCGTGCTGACAGTCACCTACACCTTGAACACTCCCCTCGCCGGTTGGCCGGCGCCGGGGTCCTCCGGGTCCCCGCCAGGTATCTTCGTGCCGGACGACGCAGACGGGACGCTGCAGATGACGGCCGTCGTCATGGTCGGGAGCAACGGCCAGCCGCCGACTTACACGGTGAACGGCACGATCGACCCGTTCACAATTTTCCTCCTCGGTTGCGGAAACGACCCTTACAACAGCTCGACCGACTTCATCAGCCTGCACTTCGAGTCGTGCACTTTCAGTGCGGCCACCGGCAGCTCTCCGGCGGTCTCGGTCAACTTGGACACCGTCTTGTTCGACGGCCCGCTCAGCTTCATCAACGTTCTGCAGCAATTCCTCGAGTCGCTTGGCGGCAACGGTCTCTCGATCGATGTCGAGGCGACCTTCATACAGGTCAGCATGTCGATCTCGCTGCCGGATCAGTCCTGTGGCGTGTTCAGCCTGACCGGGATCTCCTTCTCCGCCGGTGTCCTCCTGCCCTTCACGAATGGGCAGGCAACCCTCACCTTCGCCTTCGCCAGCAAGGCCAATCCGTTCACCTTGACCATCGCAATGTTCGGCGGCGGCGGCTACATCTCACTCGTCCTCGGCTTCGGCGGCGTGCAGTCCATGTCGATGGAGTTCTTCTTCACCGGGCAGTTCGCCTTCAACATCGCGATCGTGTCCGGCAGCCTCAGCCTCACGGCAGGCATCTACCTGAGCTACTCCGCTGCGACGCTGCTCGAGCTGAACGGCTACGTGCAGATCATGGGCCAGCTGCAGGCCTTCGGCTTCATCACGATCTCTGCTGAGCTTGACCTCACCTTGTCGTGGGCCGAGAAGACAGGGAACCTGGTCGGGACTGCAACGTTCATTGGGCAGGTGAGCATCTGCGGGTTCTCGAAGACCGTCGAGTTCTCCATCTCGAAGCAGTTCGCCGGCAGTTCTGCGTCTGGGGGCGCGAACCAGGCCGTCACGCGCGGATCCGGCCTCGGTGGTCACGAGCTCACGTCGCACGACGCAGGCCCGCCGGTCACGTTCTCCGCGCTCATGAGCAATGGCGACTGGGACACCTACTGCGCGGCGTTCAGCGCCTGAGAATCGAGGACCAAGCATGACCTCACCGCACGAGAGCTCGATCGGCCCGCCGGGGATCACGGTCGGCCAAGTAGTCGCCTGGCAGTTGCTGCCGCAGGGCGTGTTCACGAGCGGTGGGTCCACGTACTTGAGGCTCTCGGCCTTCGTCGCACCGCAGCTGTCCTACCAGGACAACGACGGCGCGCGGACTATCACGAGCACAACTCTTGCCACCTACACCGACTGGGTCGACTGGCCGACGACGATGCAGGCGGGAGGTCCGTCCGGGACACCAGGCATCTCCTTCGAGGTCCAGTTCAGTCTGACACCTGGCTACGGCACCTTGGATTCTGTCGTTCCCTCCTACGACCTGTCGGTGTTGAACCCGCAGTACTGGACTGCGATGTTCGAGCCGACGGCGACCCGCGTCGACTCCTTCCCGATCGGGTCGGACGCCGAAGTCAACCACTGGAACTCGCTGGCGCAAAACGGTCATATCAACACCTACTCCGCCGCCGCGGTGCACTCTTTCGTCAGGAGCCTCTACTACACCGAGGCAACGAACAACCCGCTCTCCACGGCACCGCCACCACCGCCTACCACGGCACCTCCGCCAAGCGCGCCTCAGTCGCCGCCGACAGCCATGAAACCGGGGCCCCTCACGCTGCAGGCGGGAGCGCTCATCTCGGAGACATCGCAGTCGAGGATCTTCCAAGCTCTGAGTGACAACGCCGGCAACAGCTCGTCGGCATACGCGAATGCGCTGAGCTACCGGGCGGGTGTGGCGAACAGCGCGCCGCCGCCGACCTCGATCCCCGTCTACGACTTCCACGCCGTGATCTCGTCTCTCTCGGCCTATCCCGAGCTGCTGGAGTTCTTCGGGTTGGTCGTCCCGATGCATGTGAAGCTCGATTCGCTGCCGTCGCATTACGCCGACGCGACCACGTTGTACGTGTCGGTCGCACCGACACGCGCTTACTCGCTGACCTACAGGGCGTTCGATGTCTGCCCACAGACACAGTGCGACATGCCCACGTTCACCTCACATCCACGCGGAACGGACTACGTGCCAGGAACTGGGTCGCTGTTTCTCAATCAGCTGGCGGAAGTCGACGGTCTGTCTCAGCCGGTCTACTCACTCGTCGACCTCGACATCGAAGGTGCTGTCACGACTGTCGCCACCACCGCCGCCGAGGTCGACGCGACGATCCAGGCCTACGACAGCGCAGGCAGCTATGACCTGGACTTCACCCTTCCCAAGCTCCGGTCTGCGGGAATGTCGTTGATCTGGACAGGTTGGGGTGGCGACGGCCTCGGCGGATCGCAGACGCTTCCCAGCTTGCTCAACAGCCAGCTGGAGATCCAGAACTTCATCGCCGCCTGGGTGAGCGCGAATCCTGCGCCTGGGACGATACCGTCGGGCCTTCCCTCGAAAGTGCTGTGCACCGAGGACTTAACGCGCGGCTGGCGCATGGACGTGGTCCCGGTTTCCGCGAGCGGGGAAGCTCTAACGCCGTGGAAGTCTCTCCACTGGCGCGTGGCGTCGTATGCGTTCGGCTCGGCCGGGACCACGATCGAGTACGCGCCGGCCGATCCGTCGGAGTCGTTCATAATCCCGGGGGCGGGTCACGACCCTCTTCCAGACGGGGCACCGATCACAGATGTGTCGTCCATCAACGTGCACGAGCTCATCGCACGTTGGGACGGCTGGAGTCTCGCCGGGCCCCGACCCGGCAATCAGGTCAACGACGACGGCACCGTCGGGCCTGCGGCGCAGAATCCGATGCCGTCGACATCGAACACCGACGGCAACGGCAACTACAACCCACAGATCTCGGCGGTGTTCTCCGTGGCGCCGGCCGGGACCCAGGTGAGTGACCCGGTAAGCGGCACCGTTGTCGGCACCACCGGGCTGGCGACACTTCGCTTCGGCCAGAACTACCTCTTCCGGGTGAGAGCGGTCGACCTCAGCGGGTGGTCGGTGCCCGCGAACGGCGCGGGGCTCAACTCCGGCGCGGGCGGCCCGGTAACGGACTTGGCGATCCCTCACAGCCGGTGGGAGTCGGTCCAGTCGCCTCAGGTAGTTCCAGCCGCGCCGTTGACTCCGGGTGAAGGAGCACTGACCGTCGTTCTTCGCTACACCGGCGATGCTCTCCGCCCGAACTCGAGATGGCTCTTCCCACCGAAGGTCCACGAGCTGATGGCGGAGGAGCACGGCTACCTCGACACCGAGGTGGTGGACAGCACCACGGGCCTCGAAGTGGGCGTGCCGGACCCTTCCATGTACAGCTTGATCAGCACCTTGAACGACGGGTCGATCTTGACTCTGCCGGGCGTGGTGGTCGACCCAGGGGACGGCTCCGATGACAGCTCGGCTGTTGGGGCTGCGAACGTCTACCTGCCGCTTCCCGCAAGTGGGATCCCCCCGCTCACCTACGTCGACTGGTTGCCCGACCCGGCCGGCTTCGGGATTGCCCTCTCGTGCGGGACGAGCTTCAACAGCCCGCTCGACTACACGTACCCCACACGTACTGGGGCCTACCCGTACGCCATCCCGCCCGTCGACGCGAACGGCAATGCGATAGAGGGCTTCGTGTTCACCCCCGGCATCGGCACGTCTCCGACGTTCCACGGACCGGTGAGCCTCGACAGCTTCCTCGACACGTGGGTGCCACCGCCGGACCCCCTTCCGGCTCCACCGACGTACGCGCCGCAAGTGTGGGAGGCCGCTTGGCCGAACGTGGCTGGCAAGCTGCTGCAGATCGTCGCGGCCTCCGACACCTTGCCGGCGGCGTCCTCGGTCCCAGCCGTCCCGGTGTTGACGGTGACGTCGGCGGACACCGGCTCGGGGACAAGCGAGGTCCTGACTGTGAGCATCGTCCCTGGATCGGTCTACAACCTGCAGTTGAGCAGCATCATCCCGGCCACGATGATCGGTCAGCTCGTCCAGTATCCCCTCACGAGCGACAACTTTGGCTCTGTCCCGTGCACCTTCGCGCTCGGCCAGGACCTGTTCAACTACGTGATCTGGGGCGACAGCGTGGTGGATCCTCCTCCTCCGCGTGGGTCTCTCGGCAGCCACATCTTCTTACCGTCTCCATCGATAGGCAATGTGGTCGCGGCTCTGTGGGGCCAATATCCGCAGCTCACTCCGCAGGCGACTGTGCAGGTGGCATACGCGGTGCTGTTGCCGTCAATACCGCCCGGCTTCACGGGACCGGCGGCGACTCGCGCTCTGAACGACACGAGCGCTGTCATCACCGATGTCGGGTTCGCGATCGACCCGGCGACGACCCAGACCGTCACCTTCTCAGCGAGCTGGACCGATCCGGTCGACGATCCCACGGACCCGACCAATGATCCCGCGACGGCGACCGTGTCGATGGCGGACTCCTCGCTCCTTGCTTACGTGGAGAGCCCCTATGCGGTGCCGGTCGCGGCCGACTCGCTCTTCTCGGTCTCGACGAACCCGAGCAATCCCGCTGAGACCGGTACCTTTGGCGCGTCGGCCAACCCCTTCGCGGCGGGGTCGAGTCCCTTCGGTGTCGTCGAGCCGGCATCCGCACACGGGCCGACCACGTTCCAGCTGAGCGTTACCCAGCACTTCGGCGATACCAAGCATCACGCCGTGACCTTCGGCGATCTCGTTGCCACGGGCCGTTTCTCGCCGTTCTTCGCCGAGACCACGACGGCCACCTTCGTCGCCCCCGATTACGTCGTCACCCTCAACGGCGGCGAGGGTGTAGCCGCCAACCTCGTGACGATCGTCGTTCCGGCGGGCACCCCAGTGCCGGGAGCCGGGACCCTTGCAAAGGCTGCGACCGTGCCCTCGAGCCTGTACTCGGTCGATGCATCGACCGGCGTGATAACCCTGACGAACACGGCCGCCACCGTCGCCGATGTGGCGCTCGTGGGGACGCCGCTCACGGCGACGTGGGTGCCCACCGACACGGTGAACGGGACCGGCTCGGCGCTCTGCCACGTGCCGTGCTCGATGAACCCCATCCCGCCGCTCAAGGTGGTCAAAGTCTCCCCAGCGTGGGTCCTCAATCCCGCAACGACGAGCGGCGACACGATCACGGCGTCGCGGCAGGGGAACATCTTGCGCGTGTACTTCGAGCGTCCCTTCTACGTCACCGGATCAGACGAGTTCGTCGGAGTGATGACGGCAGCGCCGACTTTCACCGACGAAGAGCTCCCAGGGCCTGCCACAGGCGGCCTGACGGACGTGCCAGGGACCGACGTGCTTATCGACCCGACCCAGATCAGCCTGCTCGGACTGGACCCGATCAGCGTCTCGAGCCACAGCGCCGGTGTGAACTACAGCCAGACCCAGCTCTCGTTCGTCACCAACGCCACCTTCCCTGACGGCGGGTGGGGGAGCGGGCCGGTTGTTGCCTTCCCGCCTCCCTTCCAGCTTCCTCCTCAGGCTACCGGTCTCCCTTATCAAACGTGGGCGTACACGCCGCACTTCGACCCGGCGACGAACTATTGGTACGCGGACATCCAACTCGATATCTCCAAGGACGCCTTCAACTCGCCGGCTCACGGGCCGACGTACGTAAGCCCTCTCCCTCCGGGGTACTTCCTCAGGCTGGCGCTGGTGAGGGCGCAGCCGTACGCGATCAGTGGCGAGGACGTCACTAATTCGAGTCAGAACAACAACCTGTCGGCCGTGACGCTCGTCACCTATGCCCAACCGGTGACCGACCGGAGCGTGAGCGTGGTCACGGTGTCGGGTACATCGCTCACGGTTACGGTGTCAGGTCCTGGCTACTTCGGGTGGCGGCCCCCGACGCAGGAGAACGTCGCCGGCCACGGGGACGTCTTCATCTGGGACTTCGCAAATCCGTACGCGCTCCACCCCAACTCGACG
Organism: Acidimicrobiales bacterium; assembly: GCA_052146895.1. GTDB lineage: Bacteria > Actinomycetota > Acidimicrobiia > Acidimicrobiales > Bog-793 > Palsa-601. The sequence continues at coordinate 4,690 of JBKQLZ010000294.1, read as the reverse complement.
GAATCCGGAACGCCGAAGGGTGCGAACGCAACCTCCACCATGGTCGTTGAGGTGCAGACCTGGGACAACACGAGCGGCTTCTCGGGAGACTTCGGGTGGAGCACCGACACCATCGTGGTCTTGAGCCCGAGCTTCGACGAGTCCCTCGGCGCCGGGATAGTCGAATGGTCGAGCGGCGCCGGTGGCGTCACCGTGCCGACAGGCCAAGGGCCGGTGCGGTTGGTCATAAGCGAGCTCGACTATTACGACTTCAAGGCCGGCGCGCCGACGGCCATCGACACCACCCAGCGCCGATCCTTCGTGGTCGACATCCCCATCTCCGGCACCCCGGGCTGAGATCCGATGAACCGACGAAGGTTCTGCCAGGTGTCGCTGAAGGGATTCGCACTCGTCGCTTCGGCTCTGCTCGCCCTCGCCGCCGGTGCGGTCTCTACTGCTCGCGTCGGGGCCTCTGTGCGCGGCCATGCGGTCGGTGCCGCTGCCACGCCGAGGACGGGCGACGGCTGGTCCACCGCACATCAGATCGATCCGGTCGTCGGCGATCCGTCGGCGATCTCGTGCGCTTCGGCGATCTCGTGCTTCGGCGTCGACGGGACCGGGCACGTGGTGAGCTTCAACGGGACGAAGTGGTCGGCGCCGGACAGCATCGACCCGAGTGGCGGTGGCCTCACGGCGATCTCCTGTCCGACCGTGGACTTCTGCGCCGCAGTCGACATCGATGGCAAGGCTCTCACCTACGACGGGTCCAAGTGGTCTTCGGCTGACCCGATCGACTCGAGCGGCGATGCACTCTCGTCGGTCTCGTGCCTGTCGTCTCAGTTCTGCATGGCGGTCGACGTCGATGGCGACGCCTACAGCTACAACGGCACGTCGTGGACCTCGTTTGCCGACGTCGACACGGGCGGTCTCGACTCGGTCTCGTGTGCATCGGTCGATCTGTGTGCTGCGGTGGATTACTCCGGCGACGAGATAGCTTTCGGCGGCACCACGTGGGGCTCACCCAGCTCTCTCAGCGCCCCCTTTCCGCTGGCCGCGGTCTCTTGCCCGGTGGGGACCGACTATTGCATCGCCGTCGAGTATGACGGTGACGCCTTCGTCTTGGATGGCTCGTCTCTGACGACCTACAGCGGGGTCGACGAGACATCAGGCGAGCTAGACGCAGTCAGTTGCTCGACTGCCACAGACTGCGTGGCCGTCGACTCCGCCGGCAACGAGCTCAGCTTCAACGGAGCCGCCTGGACGACGCCGTCGAGCATCGACGGGTCAAGCGACGGGCTCGACGCCGTCTCGTGCCCGGCGATTGACTTCTGTGCGGCCGTCGACTTCGACGGGAACGCGATCACCGACGACGACGGCTCGTGGGCGACGCCTGAGCCCGTCGACGTCGCGAACGCAGGTCTCTCCTCGGTCTCGTGCGCCTCGACGACGTTCTGTGCCGCCGTAGACGAAGGGGGGGACGTCTTCACCTTCTCGGGCAAGTCCTGGTCCGCACCGCGGGCAACCGACACATCCGGCGGCGGCCTCACCTCGGTCTCGTGCCCGACAGCCTCGTTCTGCGCCGCCGTCGACAAGAACGGCAAGGTCGTCACCTTCACTGGCAAGTCGTGGTTGTCACCGAAAGCCGTGGACACATCCGGCGGCGGTCTCACCTCGGTCTCGTGCCCGACAGCCTCGTTCTGCACCGCCGTCGACAAGAACGGCAAGGTCGTCACCTTCACTGGCAAGTCGTGGTCCTCGCCGAGGGCCGTCGACGCATCCGGCGGCGGTCTCACCTCGGTCTCGTGCGCATCGAGCTCGTTCTGCGCGGCTGTCGACGCGGACGGTGGCGTCGTCACGTATCAGGACGGCAGCTGGTCGGCGCGCGACGAGCTCGAGTTCGGCGGCTCCGGGTTCGCTTCCGTCTCGTGCGGGGCTGAAGGGTCGTGCGTCGCGGGTGACGGCGCCGGGAACGTGTTCACTTACGCGAAAGGCGCGTGGTCTGGCCCGGTGAAGATCGACGGCCTGAACACCATCGCCTCCATCTCCTGCCCGGCGGCCACCTTCTGCGTCGCCGTGAGCTCAGGCGGTGACGCAGTCGTGGACCGGGCAGGCACATGGTTGGCGCCAGATGCGGCTGACCCCCTCGGCGGCGGCTTCACCTCGGTGTCGTGCCTGACGACGATCTTCTGCATGGGCCTCGACGAGACCTCGGCGCTCAGCTTCACCACGCCGCAGACGACGACAGAGGCGATCACGCTCGGTTCGGCCAAGGTGTCCTTCGGTGACGAAGAGGCAAAGCCGGTCTCGGTGAAGGTCGGCGGGGAATTCCCCGGCTATGTCCCGACCGGCACGGTGACATTGAGTGAGTCGGGGACGACCCTCTGTTCGATCAAGCTGAAGGCTGGCGCCGGAACGTGCGCACTGACAGCGACCGAGCTCGCGCCGGGACCGTACTCCTTGCTCGCGAAGTACGGCGGGAGCTCCAACTTCCTCGCCGGGACTTCGCCAGCCGTCGCATTGAAGATCTCGAAGTCGAGGTCGGCCACCGAACTGAACCTGTCGGCCTCGAAGGTGACCTTCGGCCACGAGGAGGCGGCGCTCCTGTCCGTGAAGGTGGCTCCGGCCTACAAGGGCGTCCGGGCGATCGGCACGGTGACGATCACGGAGTCGAAGACGACCCTTTGCGTCATAACCCTCAAGTCCAAGAAGGGCTCCTGCTCGCTCAAGTCGAAGGCTCTCAAGACAGGCACGTACCGCCTCGTGGCCGTCTACGCCGGCTCGACGGACGTGAACCACTCCACCTCGGGCAAGGAGACCCTGACCGTCTCCAAGTGACGAGTCCGTGCTGTTGGTGGGCGGCGCGGGCGAAGTACTCGACGGCCAGTTTCTGGAATCCGTACGACGAGCGAGGTGGGGGGAGGTCGAGCTCCTGGCCCTCGACCGACGGCCACGCGTCGGCCGACTCGTAGACCATGGAGGAGCTGAGGTACGTGACTTTCTCGAGGCTGCCGCGCCGGTGGGCCTCTATCGCCGCGTCGCACGACGCCGACGTGATGCGCTCGTTCGCTGCGAGCAGGTCGTACGCGTAGGCATGGAAGTATGGGATTCCCCCCACCATGGCCGCATCGGCGACGAAATGGTCACAACCGGTGAGCAGCTCGCCCAGCAGCTTGGGGTCTCGGGCGTCGCCGAAGACGAAGCGATACCCGGGATGGGCGTCGTAGGAGCGGGTCACCGGTCCGTACTTGGAATAGTTGTCGAGGCCGACGACCTCGTGCCCACGATCGAGGAGCTCCTTGACGACGTAGCCACCGATGAAACCCGCTGAACCGGTGACGAGGACGGTGCTCATGCGACTTGACAGGTTGCGGCGTGGATCTCCTCCACCGTGAGGCGAGGACCGAAAGCGAAGCGCCACCAGCGGAAGTAGTGGGGCAGCCAGGCGACCAGTTGGAAGTGGGAGGTTCCCTGATCGCGTTCGAGCCAGATGGTGGGAACCTCGGCTACGGGCAGGCGTGCCCTGCGCGCCTTGGCCACTAGCTCGATACCGATCTCGAACCCGTGGGTCGACGTAACGCCGACCCGCCGGAGGAACCGGGCGTCGTAGGCCTTGAACGAGTTGGTGGCGTCGTGCGTGCCTACCCGGGCGAGGGCCCAGAGCGAGAGCCCGGCCGACCGCGCCAGGATGGCCTTCAAGAACGGAGCGCCCACCTGCTGGCCGCCCCGGGAGAAGCGGGACGCCGCTGCCACGACGACCCCGCGCTCGACCAGGTGCACGAGCTGGTCGATCTGGTGAGCGTCGTCGCAGCCGTCGGCCATGGTCACCACGATCACATCGGCGGCCGCCTGCTCGATTCCGACGCGGATGGCGTTAGCCGCGCCGGGCGCAGCGCTGTTGACCACCACCCGGACGTAACGGGCCCTGGCACCCACCCCTGGGGGCGCTCGCGCCGACTCTGATCGCCGTAGCTGTTTGGTTGGCGCTGGCCGGCGCGTTCTGGCGTTGCGCGCGCTTGGGCGATCAGATTGCTCGGGACAGCGGCTCCCCCGATAAATCTCCTGGTGCGGGCGAGAAGACTCGAACCGCCGCCGACGCACGGTGAAGGTGCCATTCGGCCAGGCGCCGGACAACGTCGGTCGCCTTCGCCTCCGACAACACGCCCTGGGACACGGTCTGGCGCGCCCGGCCCTCCTTGACAGCGAATCTTCCCTCTGTGAGGCTCACACCAACCAGCCCGACGGGCCGAGGGGGAGGTTTCGCGATGCCCAAGCAGCACCAAGAGACTTCGACGCGTGCTTGGGCTGGTGCGCTTGCCGCCACGAGCTTGATTGCCTCGTCGGCGGTCGCGTCAGGACTAGGAGCGATCGCGACGATGCCTGCTGGGGCCGCCACAGCTACGAAGTTCTACGCCTGCTACTCCGATAAGACGAACGCGCTGTTGTACGACCCGAAGGGGGCGAAGTGCGCTAAGGGCGAGACCCAGATCTCCTGGAATGCGGCCGGACCCCAGGGCGCAAAGGGCGGAGCCGGCGCCCAGGGTGCGAAGGGCTCGCAAGGAGCCACCGGAGCCCAGGGAGCCCAGGGAGCACAAGGAGCACAAGGAGCACAAGGAGCACAAGGAGCCCAGGGAGCCCAGGGAGCACAAGGAGCCCAGGGAGCACAAGGAGCCCAGGGAGCTCAAGGCGCCCACGGAGCACAAGGCGCCCAGGG
>JBKQLZ010000293.1:0-4105 GCA_052146895.1 Acidimicrobiales bacterium | reverse complement strand
GGATGGAGAGGGGTGACCTGAGCGCACGTGGTCTCAGCCGGGTTAGGCGGGTCGCGAGGACGCTTGACGACCTCGCAGGCAGAGGAGGGGAGGTAACGCCAGAAGCTGCGGCCACGGCCCTCGAGATGAGGGCTGGCAGGCATCTGCTCGATGACGGAGGCAGGTGGGCGGCGTGACGCCGACCGGTGTCGACAACTGGGCAGAGGGCGACACGATGTATGCCGCCGCAGTGGCGGCGCTGCCACTTATGACGCCACAGAGGCTGGCCGTGCTTCTGCACGATCGCGAGGGCCGAGAGGTCTGGCAGGAGCTGCTCGAGGCGCGTCCCGCCGTTACCAGCGCGCTCAACTCGATGCGGTCCTTCTCGGCTGGAGCGAGGCGCCGGGGGTCAGGCGACGATGGACCCCGGGGGTCAGGCGACGATGGACCCCGGGCCCCGAACGCCGGCGACGTGGTCGCCAAGTGGGCGCTTTCTGCCCGCGCTGTCGATGTCGAACTCAGTTGGCTGACTCTGCGTGAGCGTGGGGTCACCGTCCTTCGCTGGGGTCAGGCGGGCTACCCCTCCCGTCTGTTGAGTGACCATCAACCGCCCGAAGTGATCTTCGTCCGCGGAGAGGTGAGCGTATTGGACGGTCCGGCCGCCGCCATAGTCGGTACTCGTCGCGCAACCCACTACGGCACCGAGGTCGCCGCGGAACTCGGAGCCGGTCTCGCGCAAGCAGGCGTCTGCGTGATATCGGGCATGGCTGCAGGGATCGACACGGCCGCCCACGAAGGCGCGCTCGCAGCGATCGCGCCCGGGAAGCCTGGGCCAGCGGGAGTGGTCGGAGGCGGGATAGACGTGTATTACCCGAGCAGGAACCGCCGGCTGATCGACCGCGTAGCGACCCAAGGCGTTCTCGTCTCGGAGGCGCCCCTCGGCGCGAGCCCGGAGCCGTGGCGGTTCCCGCTCCGCAACCGCATCATCGCTGCCCTCTCTCAGGTTGTCGTTGTCGTCGAGTCGACTAGGAGCGGCGGAGCGATGCACACCGTCGAAGCAGCGCTGAGTCGCGGCCGAGAGGTGTTCGCGGTGCCGGGTTCGGTGCGAAGTCTCGCATCGGAGGGCACGAACGAGCTCCTGTCAGCAGGAGCTCACGTAGCCCGAGACTCGGGCGATGTGCTTGTGGCGATCGAGCAGGAGTGCGTGGCTGAAGGTGTCGAACGGCCACGCCCCAGCAGTGCGCCGGGAGCGGCGCCGCGCCCGGAAGACGGCCAGCCATTTCAGCTCCTGGGGCGGCAGCTCGTCGCGGAGCGACTACGAGGATGTAGCGAGGTCGAGCGTCGCGTCTACGCGGCGCTGGACGAGCACCCGCGGCCGATCGATGTGGTGTGTCAACGCAGCGAGATCGGGCTCGGAGTGGCCGCGCTCGCGCTCGATCAGCTGATGGCGGCAGGGCTGGCGACCCCGACGGACGGCGCCTGGCGGAGACTCTGATTGGGCCGTCGAGCGAGTGAGAGCTGTCGAGCGAGTGAGAGCTGTCGAGCGAGCCCTGTGCCTACGCGCTGAGCGCCTTGACCGGGTCGACTACTCCGACACCGATCGCCTCGGCGACAGCTTCGTTCGTGCACTCGCCGGCGACAGTGTTGACGCCACCCCGGAGGATGGAGTCGTACTCGACTGCCTTGCGGACGCCATGCTCGGCAAGCTCGAGAACGTAGGGGAAGGTCGCGTTCGTAAGCGCATAAGTCGAGGTGTGCGGCACCGCGGCGGGCATGTTGCCGACGGCGTAGTGCAGCACGCCGTGGACGAAGTAGGTGGGGTCGGCGTGAGTCGTCTCGTGAGTCGTCTCGATGCACCCACCCTGGTCGACTGCCACGTCGACGATGACCGACCCGGGTCGCATGCCTGCGACCATGTCCTCGGTCACAACGACCGGGGCCCGGCCGCCGGCGACCAGGACGGCGCCGATGAGCAAGTCGGCCTCGGCGATCGCGCGCTCGATCGAGCCCTTGTTCGAGGCGAGCGTCATGATCCTCCCCTGATGTATCTGGTCGACCCAGCGCAGGCGATCGATATTGCGATCGAGCAGCAACACTTCAGCCTCCATCCCCTGAGCAATCCAGGCGCTGTTCCAGCCAACGTGACCAGCACCTATGACCACGACACGAGCGGGGCGGACCCCGGGTACGCCGCCGAGAAGGATGCCGCGGGTGCCGTTTCTCTTCTCGAGCAGGCTCGCTCCTACTTGGGTAGCGATGCGCCCTGCCACCTCACTCATGGGGGCCAGGAGGGGCAGGTCGCCGTCAGCCGTCTGCACCGTCTCGTAGGCGATTCCGGTCGTCTTGGCCTCGAAGAGCGCCTTCGCCACACCCGGGTAAGCAGCCAAGTGGAGGTAGGTGAACAGCACCAGATCGTCGCGGAGGAATGCGAACTCCGACTCCTGGGGCTCCTTCACCTTGCACACCAGCTCCGCCCCCCACGCCTCCGAGGCACTGGTCATCGTTGCGCCAGCTGCCACGAAGTCGTCGTCTGCGAAGGCCGACCCGAGGCCCGCACCGGTCTCAACACGTACTTGATGGCCGAGAGCGGTCAGTTCGCGTACCCCGTCAGGCGTCATGGCCACGCGGTTCTCTGCAGTCTTCACCTCGGCCGGGATTCCGATGATCACCGTTGATCTCCCTCTGTGACGTTCCCGAGCTGGCGGTCCAACTGGGGGCCCGCACTCCCGTGATCTGTGTCTCGAAGGCGCCGACCTGCTGCGGAAAGGCACCGAACCGCCACGCTATCCCCAGAAGGCGCCTCTGTAAATCAGAAATCCGTTGTCAAATGCTCCTGTACCGACGGAACACGTTGAGTTCGGCCCTACAGACCACGGAAGCGGCAAACCGGGCATTCTGGTCGCTCAGGACGCCGCCGAGTGAAGTCCGGTGCCTCTGGACGGTAGCGTAGGACGGAGTTTTCATGCCTACACCGCCGCCCTTTCCCGACCGCGCCCGGCGAGTCCTCGACCGGATCGCGTCTCCGTCCGACCTGAAGGCGCTCTCGCTTGGGGAGTGCGACGAGCTCGCGGCGGAGATCCGCTCGTTCATCGTCGAGGCCGTATCGGTCACGGGAGGCCACCTCGGGTCGAACCTCGGAGTGGTCGAGCTCACCATTGCGTTGCACAGGGTGTTCGACTCGCCCTCTGACGTATTGCTGTTCGACACGGGCCACCAGGCGTACGTGCACAAGATTCTGACGGGGAGAGCCGAGGGTTTTGCCGGGCTCAAACAGGCGGGCGGGCTGTCTGGCTATCCGAACCGGGCCGAGTCACCTCACGACGTGATCGAGAATTCGCATGCCTCGACCGCCTTGTCGTGGGCCCACGGGATCGCGGCGGGTCGCGCCCAGAAGGACCCGGACAACACTTCCGGCAGGCATGTCGTCGCTGTGGTGGGAGACGGCGCCCTCACCGGTGGGATGGCTTACGAGCCGCTCACCCACCTCGGGCACTCGGCGTCGCGCGACGTCATCGACTAGAACGACAACGGCCGCAGCTATGCCCCGACGATCTCGCGGCTCTCGGGCTCCCTCACCCAGTTACGGCTCGATCCGAGATACGTGCAAGTCCGTGAGCGCGTACGGGACTTCCTCCGCGAGCTCCCATCAGGCGTGAGCTCTGTCGCCTACGCGTCCGTGCACGGGCTCACCTCAGCCCTGCGAGAGGTCGTCGAGCCGCACGTGTTCTTCGAGGCCCTCGGCGTCCGCTACACCGGCCCGCTCGACGGGCACGACATCGGCCAGGTCGAACAGGCTCTCCGTCGTGCCTCGTCATGGCCAGGGCCGATCGTGTTGCACCTGCTCACCCACAAGGGGAAGGGCTACGGCCCTGCAGAAGACGACGAGGTAGCCCATCTGCACGATTTGAAGGTCGCACCGGGCGTCTCGAGCACCCAAGCGAACGCGGTCACCCCGCACGCCGCCACTGACTTCGGCTCTCTCCGCCCAGCCGCGCCGGTCAGCACAGGAGAGAGCTACACCGATGCCTTCTCAAAGGCGCTCTTGAGCCTCGCAGAGAAGGACGAGCGCATCGTCGCCATAACAGCTGCCATGCCGGGCCCGACAGGCCTGCTCAGCTTCGAGGAG
>JBKQLZ010000292.1:0-3508 GCA_052146895.1 Acidimicrobiales bacterium | reverse complement strand
CTTGACGCCACCGAAGCGGAATCGGCTCTCCGAGGTCAAGATCACCGGAGCGTCCTCGTTCTCGAGGATCGAGACGGAGATCGACGGGTCCTTCGTAGACGTGGAGAGTGTCGTGCCGCCGTAGAAGTGCGAGACGATCCACTCGTACGTCTCGTGCTCCACCGCGGCATACCCGAATGCGCCCCATTGGCCCATGCCGATTCCGGGACCCCAACCGTGGCCTTCGATGTCGACCTCTCCGCTCGGGAAGCCAGCGGTCGGTCCCTTCGAGACGCGAGTGGAGGAGGCCAGCGCCGTTGTACTCGACGCCGCGACGCTCAAAGAGATCGCCAGTACGAGGCAGAGCCCGCCGCCAGCGCGCCGCGAGGCGACTCGGCGCAGTCGAGCGAGCTCGTGCGCAGGCATGTGGGACATCCTATCGACCACTGAGCGTGGTCAAAGGCTCTCACGAGTAACACGCGCCACGTTGAGTGGTCGATTGCGACCGGGGTCTTGGTTGACTCAGCTCGCCTTCGTGGCAGCGACGACGTACGCCGAGCCGTCTGCGGACTCCCGGACCTCGATGTCCTCGAACCCGAGACGCGCGAGGAGATGGCACCAGGTAACAGGGTGCAGGGAGCGCCCAATGGAGAGATCAGTCGTGATCGGGTCCGAGTGGCTGAGCGGTCCGGGATGGGCGCTCGTCAGCACGACGACACCGGCAGGTCCGAGGCGAGTAGCAGCCATGCGAGCGAGAGCGCGAGCGCTTGCAGACGTGATGCGCCCCGTCACTCCGGTCAGCACGATTCCCCCTAGGGACGCAACCGGTTCATGCGCGAGCGCCTCGAGCGCTCCCCGGCGCTGCCTACCCACTCCGTGGCGCGCGTCGGCGCCGGACGCGTCGAGCCCGAGAGCCTGCAACCGCCGCACGAGGGCACCATCGCCGCACTCGGCGTGCAGCACGCGGTGCCCACCGGCGGGCTCGAGGCGTTCGACGATGAAGCGGTCGAGCTCATCGTCGCCGAGCTCCCCTGTCGGTCCCACTCTGATCGATTTCGGCAAGTAACCCGTGGCTCTCGGATTCGGTGCTCCGCGGGCGGCGGCCGTGCGCGAGAGACCACGTTCTGCCAGTGAGCCCACCGCAACGCGCCGCGCTCGGTCCGAAGCGATCTGGACACGAGTGGAGGCGCGCTCGCCGAAGGCTCCCACGACCTCGATGGTTCGCCGCTCGACGGTGCGGATCTTCGGGCCCATCCTGCGGCGTCCCGCGCTGGCTGCGCGTCTCGACACCCGGGTGGCCTTCCCAAGTGCCCGGCGGGGAATCGAGCCGGCGTGCGCTGGCTGTCCCTCGCCGGCCGCAGACGCGAGCGACCCCCGGTCGGGCTCGGTCAAGCCACGTTCGATCTCGGCCTCGAGCGCTGTGGGATCAGCTGCCATCTCCCCGAATCGCGCCGCCAGGTCAGGCTCGAAGCCGGCCGGCAAGGATCCGTCGGTGCGGATCCGCTCCGCCTCGGCCCGGATGCTCGACGTCAGCTCCGGGTCGGTCACGCTGGCTGACCGCCTGGGGTCAGGGGCGTCAGCTCGACGTGAAGAGGGAGCGCCGCCACCCCGACCGAAGTACCTGGGTTCTCGATCACGATCGTGGCAGCGGGCTCCTGGCGGGCATGCACCGTACCGCCACCTGGATCCTGTACCCGGACGTTGACCGCGTACGCGCCGTCGAGGAGTGGCACCGAGTCGAAAAGGAACCGGACGACGGAGCGACCGGCTGGCAGGCGCTGGGGTTCCCCGCTGTCGTAGTCGAAGATGAGCGCGCCGTTCGCGGCCCACACCGAGCAACCGAATGCAACGCCATCCAGCGCCTCGCTCACCTCCAGGTCGACCGCGACCGTTGCCGGGTCTCCGGGGTGAAGGTTCGTGCGCCCGCTGACGGAGGTCTCGAGGCGCGAGCCCGTGATCCGGACGCGGCGGCCGGATGGGACCGGGAGGGGCGGCACAGGAGGAGCAGGCACCGCGGCCGCCAGCGCGGCTGCTTGCTCCTCCGCCTCGTCCAGCACCGGGACGGAGCCGATCGACTCGCCCGCGTCGAGCAACGCCTCGCGAAAGGTCCTGATCGCCGGACCTGGCGGTCCCACCGTCACGATCTTGCCGGAGTTGATGACAGCCACTCTGTTGCACATCTGGCGCATCACGTCTGGAGCATGGGAGACGACGACGATGGTGCGGCCCTCCCGCTGGAAGAGGTGGATCCGCTCCATGCACTTCTGCTGGAAGCGCTCGTCGCCGACCGCTAGTACTTCGTCGACAAGGAGGATGTCGGGATCGACGTTCACCGCAACGGCAAAGCCAAGGCGCACGTACATACCAGATGAATAAAACCGCACCTGGTTGTCGATGAACTCCTCGAGTTCTGCGAACGCCACTATCGCGTCAAAGCTCTTCGCGGTGTCGCGCCGGGACATGCCGAGCAGGGACGCGTTCAAGAAGATGTTGTCGCGGCCCGACAGCTCAGGCTGAAAACCGGCACCGAGCTCCAGCATCGCCGCCAGATGTCCGCGGAGGCGGATCTCGCCTCTCGTCGGCTTCAGCACGCCTGCAACGCATTTCAGGAGCGTCGATTTCCCACTTCCGTTGCGCCCGAGGATTCCGATCGTCTCTCCTTCGTCCACCTCGAGCTCGATGTCCTTCAGTGCCCAGAAGTCGTGGTGCGGCACGCTTCCCGCGTGCAGTATCCGCTCTTTCAGGGACGTGTACTTCTCTTGATAGAGCCGGAACCGTTTCGAGACATCGTGAATTTCGATCGCTGAGGGCACGCTCGGATCAGAGTTCCTCGGCGAAGTTGCCTTCGACCCTGCGGAAGATGAGCATCGCGAGGTAGAGGAGAACGAGCGACCCCAGCAGCACGCCACCGAGCAGTTCCAGGTAGAAGATGCCGCTATAGGTTGCGATCACAGGAACGGCGCCGGCGTTGAGGGGCCTGACGGCACCAGGCACGTTGCCGTAGATGCATCGCTGGAACGCGAGAACCATCGAGGTCAACGGGTTCGCGAGAAACAGCCAGACGAGGTGATGGTCAGCCAGCCTCTTTCCTACGAGACTGAACGGGTACACGATCGGTTCCGCGAAGAACAGCGCTACAAGGACGACCTGTATTAGATGCTCGATGTCGCGCATGTAGACGTTGAGGGCCGAGAGCGCGATGGCGAGGGCAGCCGAGAAGACGAGGTCGACGACGACGGCGACGAGCAGGATCGGAAGGTATTTCCAGTCCGGAACGACTTGGAAGCCGACGAGGAACAAGACGAGGATGCAAGTCTGGAAGAAGAAGTAGCAGGCAGCGACGCCAACTTGTGCGAGGGCGAGCACCTCTCTTGGGAACGCGACCTTCTTCACAATGCCGGCGTTTGCAACGAGTGTCCCGGCGGAGCTGATCAACGCCGTGTTGAAAAGGTTCCACGGCAGCTATCCGCAGATCAAGTAGATAGCGTAATCCTGCACCGTGGTGTGCTCGTTGAAGCGGAACACGACG
>JBKQLZ010000291.1:0-4205 GCA_052146895.1 Acidimicrobiales bacterium | reverse complement strand
CGAGGTAGAGGTCGACCGAGATCGCGACTATGCCGAGGAACGTGAGCTTGCCCTCGGCCCGGAGGAAGCCCGTGAGGTTGATCGCCTGTGAGCCGTCGTCGGCGATCGTGACCGAGAAGTAGATACCGGCCTCGATGGACGCGCTGCCGCTCGCGACCCCGAGGTTCAGACAGGCGACGAGCCCGAATTCGAGGGAGGCCTGCAGCTCCTGCACCCCGGCGACGGTGAGGCTGATCGCGAAGAAGCCCCCGCCCCCGAAGATCCCGACCGCGAGCTGGAACGGATTCTCCTGGGTGCAGAAGGCGAAAGTAACCGTTACCGGAGTCCCGTCGAAGGGAATGTCGAGCTCGGCGTTGAGCGACATGTTGAAGACCGAGACCGCCCCGAGCGTGGCGTCGGGGATGGGGAGGCCGTAGCTGACCGTGATGCCGCTCGGCGAGACGTCGATGGCAGGCCCGCCGTCGCCGTCGGAGGCCGAGAGGAACTGCTCGAGGATGTCGACGAACGACAGCGCCTGGCCGAAGCCGACGGACCGGATGGACACGTTGACGGCCGACTTCTTCCCGGTCTGAGCGGTGAAGGAGACCTTCTCGACGTCGATGATGAAGAACTGGTCGGACGGGTCTGATCCGAACAGGTCGACGTCGAACTCGGAGAGGGTGCCGCTGACACTTGCGATCGCTTGGCCCGGGTTCGCCACCGGCACGGTGACCGACGCCTTGATCACGAGGCTCGCGTCGGAGTGCGGGTTGAACAGCCCTATCCCGCCGCCGTCCTTGTCGTTCTGCAAGTCGGGCTTCAGCGTGTACGAGACGATGAACGACACCGGGAGGTTCGTCTTCGGGTCGTTCACCTCTTGGACGGTGATGTTCGGTGCGCTCGACAGCAGCCCGTCGCCGACCACCTGTTGGATGATCTGGCCGAGCGAGATTCCCCCGAGGATCATCGCGTCGTCTCCGAAGTAGCTGAGCGGGTCGAACGTTCCGAGGAGGAAGCTCGCGGCGTCGGCCAGAGGGCCGAGCTGACGGCTGAGGCCCGTCGGGCCGAAGTTCGGTGTGGCCACGCCACCTCCGGTGCCGGACCCGAAGATGATCGCCAGCACCGTCTCGATGTCAGCGAAGACCTCCGCCGCGTTCGACTCGGAGTAGCCGTTCGCGACGTAGTCGGCGTTCGGCGAGATCGTCGACGCGCCGCTCGCTCCCGCGAGCTGGGAGAGTCCGGTGAGCTCGACGTCGGAGGTTGCCCACTGCGGGTACCACGCAGGCTGGTCGGCACCGATGAGCTCGGTCTCGCTCACCGATGTATCAGGCAGGGCGGCGCCAAAGGTGAACGACTTCGTCGAGTGTCTCGTGTTCGAGTTGCCCGCGGCCGGCGCTGCGTACGTCAGTCGCTGGCCTTTCAGGTCCACGACGGCGCGCGGGTCCCCGACGTAGCCCTGGATGATGTCGTAGGGGTCGCCGGCAGTCCCGGGCGGCCGTGACGTGTCGTAAGCGTTGACGGTGCTCCCGGCGCTCGCGGCCGAGATGAACGCGAGCGGCATGTGGAAGTCGATCGTCTGGCCCGCCCAGTCGATGCCCTTCATGTTGAACTCGATGTCTGCACTCGATGCAGCATCGGTGATCCAGAACGCGTCGCTCCGGCTCGCCGGCGGATAGCTGAGGCCGGTGAGCTCAGGCCCGGACGTCGTGTTGATCGGCGGCGTGACGATCGTCGTCAGCGTGATCTGGCGGAAGGGCAGCCCCCGGGCGATGTCGGCCTGTTTGAACGGGTCGGCGGCATAGTTCTGCAGCGGGTCCCGGACGACGAGGTAGGAGAAGTTGACGAGGCATGCCTCGACTTCGTCGGAGGCGGTGTTGTAGACGAACTGGCGGTCGGTGACAGTGATGAGGCTCGCCTTGTGCCCGGTCGGGAACAGGTAGCCGGCCTGCTCCACTCGCACATAGCTGTCGCGCCCCTGAGCCGAGCGTTGCAGCCAGCTGACAAGGCCGGTCGCCGTCGCCGCCCCGGGCCAGTTCCCGAGCACGTCCATGGTCGCGCCGAGGGCGGAGAGGTGGAACAGGCTGACGCTCGCGGGGGCTGCAACATAGCCATGAGGCGGCCCGCCTGTCAGATAGGTCGTCATGTTGTAGACGAGGTCGAACAGGTTCTGCGTCGTGAGCGAGATCGGGTCGAACGGATCGGGTGGCGTGCCTGTGTCGAGGGCGTAGCCCGGGGTCCAGACCGCCCGCAGGTTCGGAGTCGAACGCGGTGGCTCGACGACGATCTTCTGGCCCGCGTGGGAGGTCACGACGCCGAGGCGCGTGTGCCAGAGCTCGGTCCACTCGCCGTGGGTGACCGGGGTGAGCGAGTGGTCCCAGCCGCCCGAGGAGTCCGGCGTCACGATGAGCTGCCAGGGTGCCTCGATGGCGGTCTCGTCAGCCGCGGGTGCCGCTGAGGGCGGTGAGGGGTAGGGCCCTTCGACCGGTGGCTGGTCGGCAAAGGGCGAGAGGCTAGGGGTGAAGTCGTCCGATACCCAGCTGAACAGGGTGTCGAAGGTGTATGGGAGCTCGAAGCCCTTGCCCTCGACCTGGAAGACGAGGCGCGTCGGGCCCGAGAGCAGCGCGCCGGGCGGTTCGGTCTGGTCGGTCTGGCCGCCGGAGACGGCCGTGCTCGGCAACGCTTGTTCGAGCACGTGCTGAGCCTGGAAGTTCACTATCAGATACGACGGCAGGGTCGCGTCCTTCGCCACGAGCACGGGCGGCGACTTGGCCGAGCTCAGCTCGAGGTTTACGTACTGAAGGTAGGCGAGCATCAGGTCCTCGGGTCGCCAGACCCTCTGGAGCGCTGGCAGGGCGCTGAGGCCGTCAGGACCAACGCCGTCCTCGACGAGAGCGCGCCGCAGCTCGCCGACGATCCAGGCCCGCGTTGCGGGCTGGAGGCCCGCCGGATCGACCGTCAGGACGCCGAGAAGGCCGCGCGACGACGAGAGGCCGAGCAGCGTTCCCCCGCCGATCACCTTGAGAAGGGTCCGTCGAGACAGGGGCGGCCCTGCACGCGGAACGGGAAGGTAGCTCACGTCGAACTCGTCACCAATCTCGAGACTGGCTGCAGACCTGCGGCCACAGTCAAGACCCGCGTCATCGAGGTGTCAAGGGAGGCACCCGTTGCGCACCGGGCACCCGAGTGCGATGCTCTGTCCGCCAGAGGCGCAGCTGACACGATGCGAGCACGTGATCGGAGATATCACATGCGCAGGATCCGCTTAGCCAGCTTGCCTGCACTCGCGACAGGGCTGATCTTGGTGGCACCGGCACTCTCGCCAATGACCGCAGCAGCTCGCGCGTCGTCGGCGGCAGGCGGTCCGCCGTCGACGCGGGCGTGGTCCGTCGCCACGAGCGCAAATATCGGCGCCGACGACGTCCTCGGCGGGCTTGCCTGTACGAGCGCGACGAACTGCATGGCGGTAGGCACTTACCTCAACTCTGACGACAACGACACGCTGACCGAGAGATGGAACGGGACGACGTGGTCCGTCGCGGCAAGCCCGAACGAGACCAACACAGGCAACGGCCTCAGCGCCGTCGCGTGCCCCAGCCCAACCAGGTGCATTGCGGTGGGCACCGACGGCACGGCTCAGACGGAGATCGAGAGCTGGAACGGAGACAGCTGGTCGCTCGTCCCGAGCCCCAACGACGGCACGGGGGGTAACGACCTCAATGCGATCAGCTGCACCAGCTCCAACAGCTGTGTGGCCGTTGGCTACTACGCCGACCAGTCGACGCACAGCGCCCAGACGCTGATCGACAGCTGGAACGGCACCAGCTGGTCGGTCGTCCCGAGCCCTGACGACGGCAGCGGCTTCAACGCGCTCTGGGGAGTCTCGTGCACGAGCGCCACGAGGTGCGAGGCCGTCGGGCTCTACGCAGGCGGGACCCTGATCGAGAGCCTGACCGGCACGACATGGTCGATCGTCTCGAGCCCGAACGCCCTCGGGGCGGAGGATGAGCTCGTCTCGGTGACGTGCACGAACGCTTCGAGCTGTGTCGCCGCGGGCGACTACTTCAACGGCTCCGACATTGACCAGACGCTCATCGAGAGCTGGAACGGGACCGCCTGGTCGGTCGTCCCGAGCCCGAGCGAGCAGGCCAGCAACAACTCCCTTAGTTCAGTGTCGTGTGCAACGGCGACGAACTGCGAGGCGGTGGGCTACTACGAGAACGGTGCGG
>JBKQLZ010000290.1:0-23309 GCA_052146895.1 Acidimicrobiales bacterium | reverse complement strand
GCTGATCGTGCGCTCGCCCGTGAAGGTGTCGAGGCTGTTCACGATCGCCGGGAGCTGCATGTCGGGTGGCGACGAGTTGCCGCCCGAGATCAGGTTCGACAGGAGGAGGCCACCGAAGAACTGGGGTGCGTCGGTCCCCGTGAGGGCGGAGGGGAAGTAGCTGAGCGGGTTCTGGCCGTTGTTCTGCGCGAAATGGTCGAGCTCTCCGGAGACGAGGCCGGCGGTGGTGGACAGGCCGGAGACCATGATGTTCGGCGTGCCAATGCCGCCGACTGCGTCGGCGGGGAACTTGAGCGCCGGGGCATTGGCCTGATCCTTCACGTAGTCCGTGAGGGCCATGTAGACCTCGCCCGGGTTGCCGTTCGCCGGCCCGTAGCCGTTAGTCACGAAGTCCGGGTAGTACTGGAGGCCGACACCCGTTCCGCCGGTCGACTGGTCCACGAACGCACCGCGGCTGAGCCCATCGGCGGCTGGGAGGCGGACGGCTGCCTGCATCAGCACGGGGTAGAAGGCCGGCTGCAGCTCAGCCAGCATGTCGGACGGATCGGGAGCGGAGTTGGGCGCGACGGCCTCCGCTACCGGGTCGTAGTCGACGGTGGCCGCGGCGAAGGTGAGCTGGTACGTGGGATGGGTTGTGCACCCCTTCTGACCGCCGCCCTCGTCGGCGAACATGAGGTGCTCACCGTGGAGCGCGCCCTGGCGCGCGACGAGGTTCGCCCCGGTGAGCCCGTTGTAGAGGCCAGCGATCGTGTCCATGTTGGAGCCGACGTACTCGCTCGGCCACTCCGGGTCGCCTGCGTTCATGAAACACATCGGACCCGTTACGTGCGCCTCGTTGCCCTTCTCATCGGTCACGAGGTAGGTCCACTGGAACTCCTCACTGTTCGACTCGACGTAGATGCGGTTGAGCTGATAGCCGTTCGGTGTGTTCTGACCGATCCCGCCCACACTGATCGGCGGTGTGACGAGCGTCTTCATCTCGACCTGGGCGAACGGCCAGTCCGCGGTGAAGGGTTGGGCAAAGGCCGGGTAGGTCTTCACGTCCTGCTGCACCTTGATGATGAGGTACTGCTGCAAGACGGCATCGGAGAAGCCGGGGTTCGCAGGGTCCTGCAGGAGGAAGCGCTCGACGATGTTGATGATGACGGCACGGTGGCCGAGCGGGTAGAGGTAGCCGCGATGCACGACTCGCACGAACTGGTCGCGGCCGGTCGACGCGATGTGCCGCCACTTCTCCAGGCTCGACGTGCCCTGGGTCCAGTCCGCCTCGATGTCGAGGTCGGCGCCAAGGGCGGTCAGCTGGACGCGGTTGTAGTTCGCGTACGTGGTGCCCGTGTTGTTGAAGTTCGCGGTGAGTGTGACGATGTCGAGACGGTCCTGCTCGGTGAGGCTGCCGAATTGGAACTCGGGACCCGTCTCTTGGCCTGCGGGAAGCGGACTCATGTCAGTTGCACTCCGTACTGGATGAATTCCTGCGGGGTCTGGTCGACGTCGACGACGGCGATGCCGGGGCTGCTGTCCATGTCTGCAGCCCAGACCGCCGACAGGCCCTTCTGCCACGGGAGACCGTTGTCGAGGACCGGGTACTGCACGAGTGTCGTGGCGAAGATCTCATTCACCTGGATCGTCTCGCTCCCGACTGCGATGCTGTCGGACAACGGGACGTCGCGGTTCTGGAAGTAGGTCGTGAACGCACCCTCGGTATAGATGCCACCGGTCCAGAGCGACGGCGAGAGATAGAGGCAGTAGGGGAATTCGATGAAGGTGTCGAAGGAGCCTGGCGGGACCGGGAGGTCGTAGACCCCGTACGCCCCAGGCGTTTGAGGAGCCTGCGCCACTGCCGGGACGTTAAGGCTCCAGCCAAACCAGTTGAGTAGGTCCGTCACGTCCTCGTTGAGCAGCGGGATCGAGTCCGACTCGTCCAGGGTGAACGAGAGCTGGCTCGGGCCGGAGACCGCCGACAGGATCGGCGACGGATCGACCTTGAGCTCGGTGGGGTCGGGGTTGTGGCCGTGGAGGTCGCCGTCGTCCTGCCAATAGACGCCCTCGCAGATGGCTTGGGGGGGCATCCGCACGATGATGTAGTTGTCGGCACTCGTCGGGACGATGTTCGTGACGCCCGTGGCGCCGGTGCGGGTGTCGAAGTTGTAGAAGTAGAAGTCCAGGAGGAGCATGTCGGAGTCCCGCTCCACCTGGATCAGGAAGTCGTAGGACTGGTCAATGGGCGGCGTGTCGAGATCGCTCAGGACGGCTACCTGGGGACGCTGCAGCCCCGGCCGCTCGGTGCCCCGGGCGGCGGCGGCGAGCGGTCCGTGGGCGAGGTACGCGGCCACCCCGATGCTTCCAACCGCGGCTGTGCCGCCTAGGAAGCCGCGACGCGAAAGACGCCCGCGCCATGACGGCTCGTCAGCCGCGCTTGCGTCATGGGGCGCCAACGGCTCGTCGCCCGCGACCGCTTCCTCGCCGAGCGGGACGGCAGCTTTCTCCTGGACCGGATCAGGCTTCAGCCCGTCGGCCTGCTCGCCGGCCGAGGCGAGAGCGTCGCCGCCCTCTTCCGGCTCCTCTGCTCCGTCCCGCAGTTGCGTGAAGAGTCCCAACGGACGTCACCTCGTGGCTTGGCGTATCGGGCCGGGTCGCGTCGCCCGGGCCTGTTCGGATTGTGCGATCGGGAACGGCCTCAGGTCTTGAGTAACCGCTACTCATTTCTGCGTCGGACCGACAGCGAGCTGGAATCTTGCAGTCGGCCGATGTTTAATCAGTGCTGTGACGGGGGCGACACAGCCGGTACTGACGACCTGGCCTCTTGTGGGCCGGGAGTCGGAGCTCGAGCAAATCTCGGCGGCGATCGACGACGCGGACTCCGCCGGGGTCGCCCTGGTCGGCCCACCCGGCGTGGGGAAGACCCGGCTCGGGCGGCACGTGAGCGAGCTGGCGGCGCTACGCGGGATGCGGACGGTCTGGGTGAGGTCCTCACGGAGCGCCGCTGCGATCCCCTTTGCCGCCGTGGCACCGCTCATCTCCGCGCTCAAGCTTGACGGCGAGCTCGGCGCCAACGCCTTCGTCGGCGTGGCCCGCGAGATCGACGCCATCGATCCAACGGAGCGATTGGTGCTGGTAGTCGACGACGCCCAGCACCTCGACCAGGCGTCAGCAGCCCTGCTGGACCAGCTCGTGGGCCGAGCGGGCCTGTTCATCGCACTGACCGTCCGGACGCCGTCAGGTGGGGAACAGCACCCGGCGGAGTTCTGGACGCACGAGCGGATCCAACGGATCCCCGTCGGTGCCCTCTCGGACACCGACGCGTCGGCTCTCGTGCAGCTCGCGCTCGGCGGGCCGGTCGACCGTGCGGCCGTGCGCAGACTTGTGAAGGCGAGCGCGGGCAACGTCTTGTACTTGCGCGAGCTCGTGCAGGGCGCCCTCGAGTCGGGCGCCCTCACCTCCTGGCGAGGGATGTGGCGGTCGACGGGTTCCCTCACGGACTCTCCACGGCTCCGAGACCTGATCGAGCACCGGTTGCTCGGGCTCTCCGAGTCCGAGCGCGAGATCGTCGAGCTCGTCGCCCTCGGGGAGCCCGTCGGGCTCGCACTCCTCGGCGCTCTCGTGGATCTCGAGTCGGTCGAGGACCTCGAGCGCCGGGGCCTGCTCGACTCCTCGCCCGCGGGCCGCACCGCCGAGGTGCGCCTCGGCCATCCCCTCTACGGTGAGGTGGTCCGAACCCACATGTCACCCGTGCGCCGGGCTCGCCTGTGCCGGTCGCTCGCGGATGCCAGCGACACGCTCTCCGAGCTCTCTCCCACCGACACGATCCGTGTTGCCATCTGGCGCCTCGACGGTGGCGGCGACGTCCTCCCGGAACGAACCCTCATCGCGGCTCGCTCGGTCTTCCGCAGCGAGAACTTCGAGCTGGCGGCGCGGCTCGCGTCGGCCGTGTTCGAGCAGACCGAGCGCGTGGACGCCGCCATCCTCCTGGCTGACGCCTACGAGGTCACGGGCCGCGTCGGCGACATCGAACCGCTCCTCAGCCGGGCGTACGAGCTCGCGGCGACAGACCATGAGCGCACCGCGATGGCAACTCGCCTCGCATCGTCGCTCTTTGTCTGGACCGACCGCGCCGACGACGCGGCGGCGGTGCTCAGCCGGGCGGCCGGCGACGTCACCGACTCCGACTGCCGCGCCAAGATCTCGGCACAGCGCGCGGGCACGCACCTTCTCCTCGGCGACGTGGCGCAAACGATCTGTCTCATCACTCCGGCGCTCTGCGTGACCCCGGGTGAGGCTGGCGCGCAGGCGTCGCGCGACCTCGGCGTTGCCCTGGCGCTCGCCGGCCGGACTGCGAGCGCGATCGAGCAGACCGAGCTCGCGATCTCGGCGCATCGTGGGCTCCCCGAGGCCGAGAGCACCCGGGACGGGATCTACCACGTCGCACGGGCGCTCGCCCTCGCCGAGGCCGGCAAGCTCAAGCGCGCCGCCGAGATCGCCGAGATCGGGTACATCCACGCGGTCGAGCAGCACAACCTCGACGGGCAGGCGTGGTTCGCGAGCGTGCTCGGCCACGCGCTCGCCAAGCAGGGCAAGCTCGAGACGGCTAATCACCTCTATCAGGAGACGGCGACGGCGTTCCAAGAGCTCGGCCACCCGGGACTGCGCTGGGGACTTGGCGGGATCGCGCTCGCCTCCGGCCAGATGGGCGACCGCGCCACCGCCGCCGCGGCCGTCGCCGACTTGGACAGCAACACGCAGACATCCTTCCGGCTCATGGACGTGCACATCGAGAGGGGGCGGGCGTGGGCTTCTGTCGCCTCGGGCGACCTGCCGTCGGCGCGTCAGATCTTCGCCGCCGCCATCGCGCACGCTCGCGAACAGGGCCAGCTCGCCGGCGCGAGCGCGGCTCTGCACGACCTCATTCGCATCGGCGAGGCGGCGGCGGCGCGGGAGCTGGCCCAGCTGTCCTGCGAGCTCGACGGCGATCTCGCGAGGGCCCGTCTCGAGCTCGCGCGGGCGATCCTCGAGAAGGACGCCGACCTCGCCGCGGCGGCGACCTCGCTGTTCGAAGGATGCGGCGCCCTCTTGTTCGCGGCCGAGTCCGCCGCCATCGAGCAACGGCTCGCGACGAAGGCCGGCGACGGCCGGCGAGCCGTGGCAGCAGCACACCGGGTGCGCCAGCTCGCCGACCAGTGCGAGCGGGCCGCAACACCGCTCCTGGCTGCACACGACGGCCAGGCCGCCACCCTCTCTGCGCGCGAGCGCGATGTGGCGCTCCTCGCGGCCGAGGGCCTGACGAGCCGCGAGATCGCCGACCGCCTCTACGTCTCGCCCCGCACGGCGGAAAACCACCTCCAGCGCGTCTACACCAAGCTCGGCATCACCAGCCGGACCCAACTCGCCCTTCGCCTGGCGGCGACGGGCGGTACGGGCGCCGCGCCGTAGCGGGTCGCCGCTGCGACGCGGCCCGTTCTCGCCTGGGCGCCGACGATCAGTCCGTCGTCCCGACGATTCGGCGTCGGATCTCAGCCGGGTACTCGGGAAAATACTGAGCGATCTGATCAATGCTGAATCTGGGAAGGATCGAGGTTGCTGGCTCACGTTCGAGAAGGAACTCGAACGAAGACCGTAAGAGGTCCTCCACGGCCACCTCGCCACATCCCAGCGCCGGCACGAACCCGGCCGGGACCGAGACTACGTGCTGCGTCGTCACTTCCTTGGATCGAAGCTCAACTGCCCAGTTCCCGTCCGTTCGCGGCGCGGTCAGGATTTGCATTGCCAGGAACCGTACCGTGGTAGGCGTAGAACCCTCACAGGAGAGCTAGTTGGCAGTTCCAGACGAGGACCTGACCATCCGTCCGATCATCGGACCGGAGGAACTCGATCTCTTCTGCCAGCTGCCCTATGTCCTCAATGGAGAGCTGAGCACGGACCTTGAAAAGGGCCGGCGTTGCCCTGAGTGGATGTGGGTCGCCTTGCGGAACGACCGCGTTGTCGCTCGGGTGGGTTGGTGGGGCCGGTTGGATGACGGAGTCCCATCCCACCTCGACATAGTCGATGTCGATGATCACGATTCAGCTATCGATCGTGTCGGGACTATCGCAGCGTTGCTCGAGGTGGCGATGGGCGAGGTCGTCCCCGTGGGCTCGAGCCCGCCGGAGTACGGCCGCTTCGTCCCGCCGGACTGGCGCGATCACGAACAGAAGGCAGATGCGGTCGCCACACGCATGGCTGCACTCGAGAGAGCTGGCGATCGCCTGTTGGTGGAACGGCTTCGTTACGAATGGCTCCCTTCGACACCCATCGACCTACCAAGCAGGCGCATGATCTTCCGATCAGCTCATGACGAAGAGGAGATCATCGCGTTGATGAGCTTGGCTCTGGAGAAGACTCTGGATGCTCACAGTCGACAGGACCTGCGAGAGATGTCAGCCCGCGAGGCGGCGATCCGCCACTATGAAGGTGAGCTCAAGCACTACAGGAGCCCGCGGGAGTGGTGGCGAGTTGCGACACTTGCCGATGGTGAGCCGGTGGGCTTCGTGATGCCGGCGCGGAACGACTACAACGCCATCATCGCCTACATCGCAGTCCTGCCTCGGCACAGGGGAAGTGGGTACATCGACGACATCTTGCGCGAGGGAACACGCATCCTCGCGTCGCACGACGTCGAGCGCATCCGGGCTAGCACTGACATCGACAACGTCCCCATGGCGAAGGCGTTCGAGCGTGCCGGCTACGTGAACTTCGAACGAGAGATCAACATGGCCTGGGGCTTATAGCGAGTGCACCCGGCAGGCTCCTGCGCATGACTCGCGGGGGTCAAGCATTGGCCCGGAACAGTGAGTCGAGGTTGACAGGCGGCGCGGTCTGGTCGACCACTCGCCCGTCGCGCAGGAATATCACTCGGTCGGCCCACGAGGCAAGCATCGCGTCGTGGGTGACCACGACGGCCGCCAGGCCGCGGCGGCACGCCGCGAGGAGGAGGCGCATCACTGCCTCCCCGTTGGCCGAGTCGAGCGCACCCGAAGGTTCGTCCGCCAGGATGATGAAGCGTTCCCCCACCACTGCACGAGCGAGAGCGACGCGCTGACGCTCGCCACCGGAGAGCTCGTCCGGATAGTGCCGGGCCCGATCGACAAGCCCGAGCTCCTCGAGGGCCGCCATTCCAGCGGCTCGGGCCTTCTGTGCGCCGACCCCATCGAGTTCGAGGGGGAGGGAGACGTTCTCGATCGCCGTGAGACCGGCGAGCAGGTTGTTGTCCTGGAACAAGTAGCCGATCGAGCGGCGCCGGAGCCGCGCCTTGTCGTTGCGCGACATGTTCGACAGCGCGACGCCCCCAACAAGCACGTCCCCGCTGGTCGGCTCCTCGAGGCTCCCGGCGATCGTCAACAAGGTGCTCTTGCCGGAGCCACTCGGCCCCATGATCGCTACGAGCTCGCCGACACCGACGCAGAGGTTGACGGCTTCAACCGCGTGAACGTCTGCCGGTCCCCCGCGGTAGATCTTCGTCACCTGTCGCAACTCGAGCAAGGTCATCCCGCAATCTTCTGCCACTAGCCCTCACCTGAGAATGGGGGATGTCCCTGATGAGCCCCTTAGGAGTCGGACCTCCGTAGAGCGCCCGAAGTCCAGTACATTCGACCTCGATGCCGCCCTTCCCGCCCCGCTACGACGGTCCGCCGATCCTGTCGATCGAGGGCGCACCGAACGACCAGCTCGTCCCCTTGGTACGCCAGCGGCGCCGCATGCAAGCCGCACTCCAAGAACTGAATGACGAGCAGTGGCGGTCTGCCAGCCGGTGCGCTGGCTGGACCGTTCAGGACGTGGCGGCGCACCTTGTCGGCGTCAACACGTTCTGGCGCGCCTCGGTCATGGCAGGCCTCGCAGGCGCTCCGACGCGGTTGCTCGTAGGCTTCGACCCCGTTGCGACCCCAGGGCGCATGGTCGACGCGATGCGCTCGCTCGATCCCCTCGAGGTCTACGACCAGTTGGTGTCGTCGAACGAGGCATTCCTCGGAGCCGTCGACGGCCTCGATGACGCCGGTTGGTGCTCCATTGGCGAGTCACCCCCTGGCCACGTACCGATTCGCCTCCTTGCCCAGCACGCCCTTTGGGACTGTTGGGTCCACGAGCGAGACGTCATGCTTCCGCTCGGGCTCACACCCGTGGTCGAAGCAGACGAGGTCTGCTCGGCGCTTCGCTACGTGGCTGCGCTCGTCGCCGTAGTTGCCGATGCTCTCGGGTCCTCACCGGCGGGAGTGTTCGGGGTGGAGGGTGGGAGCGGGTTGAGTTTCTTGCTGGAAATGAGCGAGACGATCGCCGTCCGGAACGTCGAGCCGCCGGCCGACGCGCCTTGCCTGCGCGGGAACGCCGTCGAGCTGCTCGAAGCGCTGAGCCTGCGCCAGCCACTGCCGGAGTCGGCCCCGCCCGAGTGGCGGGACCTTCTCGGCGGCCTTGCGACAGCATTCGGCCAGGACGCAGGAGTCACCTAAGTCCGCAACTGACGAAGTCATCCAGGAGGCGTCGTGGCACGAAAGCCAGTATTCACAGGCACATTGGTGGCTTCGGTCGTGGCAGTGGGCCTTCTCGGGGTCTCCGCCACGAGCGCTGTCTCGAACCGTCCAGCTGCTGCCGGCTCCGGCAAGGTCCTCCACCTCGCCTCGGACCAGGTCAGCGTCGTCTTGGACAGCGCCGGGATCCCTCACATCACCGCCGACAACTTTCGCGCGCTCGGATACGGGGAGGCGTGGGCATTTTCGGAGGACAACTTCTGCACGCTCGCCAACGACTTCGTCACGCTCAACGGCGAGCGATCCCTGTACTTCGGCCCGAATGCCCTCGCAGTCAACTACTCAGCTGGGACGGTCACGACGAACCTCGCCTCTGACTACTTCTGGGAGTCGGTGAGGGACTCAGGCCTCTATCAACGCGAGTCCGCCGAGGCTCCCCCTCTCGGACCGCTCCCCCAGGTGAAGCAGCTCTACGAGGGCTACGTTGCCGGTTACAACGCCTATCTCAAGTCCGGCGACCTGAACGACCCGACCTGCGAGCACAAGCCGTGGGTCAAGCCCATCACCATGGAGGACATGTTCCTGCGCGGTGTTCAGATCGCGACAGAGGCTTCGAGCGCGCAATTCGTCGCTTACGAGGCGGCGACAGAACCTCCCTCCGGCTCGAAGACAGCCTCCCGAACGATCTCTCCCCGGATCGACGTCAAGGCTCTGGACGATCTCAGGGACGGCGGCGCTTCGACGAAGGGCTCGAACGGGATCGGGGTCGGTTCGACCGACACCCGTGACCACGACGGAATGGTGCTGGCAAACCCGCACTTCCCCTGGGAGGGCACCGAGCGGTTCTGGATGGCACAGCTGACGGTCCCGGGCAAATACGACGTAGAGGGCGGGACTCTCGAGGGCTTCCCGCTCATCGGGATCGGGTTCAATCAGGACCTGGCGTGGACCCACACCGTGTCGACGGACTACAGGTTCACCTTCTACCAACTGAAGCTGGATCCCGGTCACCCGACCAGCTACCTGGTGGGCGGCAAGGTCGTTCCGATGGGCGCCGAGACCGTGAGGGTGAACACCGGCCACGGCCATGACTCGCACACCTTCTACACGACGAGGTGGGGCACGGTCCTCAACGTCCCGCCCGCCGGCTACACCTGGACGACCACGACCGCCTACGCGGCCGACGACGTCAACTTCACTGACGAGTACCGGGCCGCTGACCAGTACTTCGAGATGGGACGAGCGACTTCGGTCAAGGACCTGCTCTCGGTCGAGGAGAAGTAT
Organism: Acidimicrobiales bacterium; assembly: GCA_052146895.1. Lineage (GTDB taxonomy): Bacteria > Actinomycetota > Acidimicrobiia > Acidimicrobiales > Bog-793 > Palsa-601. The sequence goes on along the minus strand of JBKQLZ010000290.1, from coordinate 13,533 downwards.
CTCGCCATCCCGACGTTCAACACGATCGCGTCGGACGACCACGGCAATGCTCTTTACGCCGACGTCGGCAACACCCCCAATGTCACGAAGGCGCTCATCAAAGCCTGTCTGCCTCCAGGCGAGCCGACGCTCGTCTACGACGCCGCCGGTGTCATCACACTCGACGGATCGACGACCAGGTGCGCCTGGAGCACCGACAAGGGGACGCCGGTGCCCGGCATCTTCAACGGCTCGCAGATGCCCCACATCATCACGACCGCCTATGTCGAGAACTCGAACGACTCGTATTGGCTGGCGGATCCGGCAAAACCCTTCCACGCGTTCTCCCCGATCATCGGGGCGATCGACGTCGAGCAAGGACTGCGAACCCGCCTCGGAAACCTCATGATCGAAGCGCGTATCGCCGGCACTGACGGTCTCGGCGCTGCCGGCTTCACGATCCCGACCCTGCAGGCGATGTGGCAGAGCGACCGTTCTTACCTCTCCGAGCTCGTGCTGAAGTCGCTCGTCGCCGCGTGCAAGAAGACTCCCGAGGTCAAAGCGAGCGACGGAAAGTCGGTCAAGCTCGGACCTGCTTGTACCGCTCTCGACCATTACAACGGGACGGGACTGCTCGATGCATCCGGCGGATGGCTGTTCTCGCAGTGGTACTCCGACGTGAGCTCAGGGAGCTTCTGGTCGGACAAGTTCAATCCCGCCCACCCGCTCACGACTCCGTCTCATCTCGACACAGCCAATCCCGACATCTTGCAGGCACTCGCAGACGCCGTCCAGGGACTCGAGTCCCATCACATCGCCCTCGGTGCCACTTACGGTGATGTCCAGGACGTCGTGCGCAACGGAACCGTCATCCCGATCCCCGGATGCGACACCGGATGCTTCAACGCGATCTACTCGAACAACGGGCCGCCGAGCCCTCTCGCTCCTGTCGGCTACGGCCAGGTCTTCGACGGCTCCTCGCTCGTGATGACGACCGAGCTCACGACTGCGGGCCCGGTGTCACAGGGGATCGTGACTTACTCACAGGCCACGAACCCGAAGTCGCCCTGGTACTCCAACATGACGAAGCTGTACTCGAAAGCCAAGTGGGTGCCACTCCCCTACACCGCCTCACAGCTGGCCGACCAGTCCGGGAACCAGACGACGATCTTGACCATCAGCTGACCGAGCTTGCGCTCGGTTCGTCCGGCGATCCTGAGAACCCCCGGCCACCTCAGGCGAGAGTCGACTCGCCGGCCACCCAGTCGTCGTAGGAGCGCAACCTGCTCGCGAGCGCGCCCATGATGTCCAGCGCGAACATCGGGGTCTTCTCGACGAGGAAGAGAAACAACCCCCGGTCGATCTCAGCCAGCGTCGTATCCGCGGTGGCGACCGCGGTCAGATTGCGAGGTTGCCTGTCGATGAGCGCTCGTTCCCCGAAAACGTCCTCGGCACCGAGCGAAGCCACGACAATGTCTCCCTTGCGCAGCTCGACGGCGCCGTTCACGATCCCGAACATGTGCTCGTCGACGTCACCCTCGGTATAGATCACCTCGCCCGCCGCGACCGAGCGGTGAACAGGGGCGTTGAGGAACAGGCTGCGCGCAGTCACAGATCCTTCCTCGAGCAATCTGAGCGTGCGGGCATCGAGCCGAGCGTACCGCAGTCGTCAGACCACCTCGATGCGAGCCGCCCGCTCTTCGAGGGCAAGACGGAGCTCTCGTCGAGCCCTAGGCCGGCGCCTGCGCGGCCCGGCGAAGAATATCGACGACCGACTCGGTCACACGCGCCGGTGTGAGCTCAGGCAGCGACCACTGTCCGCTCAAGCCGCTGCGATTGCCGCCGTGGCCTTGCCACATGTCCCCCTCGGAGACCATCACCATGTGACTCTCGGGGTCCGCGTCGAGTTGCAGGTAGGGGTGGCGGTTCTGGCGCGGGACACCCTCGATCTCTCCGCTGAGTGACATCCAGAGGATGAGCCTGTGCGAGCAGAGACGGCTCCGGGCCTCCTCACGCTCCTCGATGAATCCCCCGCCGCCGTTCTCCCGCAGTCGCTCGAGGATCGCCTCCATCACGGGGCGAACACGGGAGGCGCACGCCTCGGCGAATCCGTTCGAGAAGTCCGCCCGCTCCTGTGTGACCTGAGCATTCCTGTCGGCCGACTCCGCCTCTTCGAGCATTCGACGCTGCAGAATCAGATCGATCTCCGCAAGCCGGTCCCGTCTTGGTGCCTCGAAGTCCGGCTCGAAGCGCGGTGGCTGTGAGGAACGTAATGGCTGGGCGGTGTCGCCGGCCTCTGGCTTGAACGCCTGGGCTCCCACCAGAACCCCCATCCTCCCCGTTTGACGGGGATGCAGTCACTCGCGTTGAGCTGGGACCAGCCTACCGGCAGGAGAGGTTGCCCTCGGCGGCGCCTTTCTGCGTAGGTTGGCGACATGCTGACCCTCTACGGCGTGACCGTCCTGACCTTCATGATGTTGATGTACGCCCTCGAACGCCGTGACGCTCGCTTCGTCCTTGCCTTCGCGCTGGGATGCGCCCTCTCGAGCAGCTACGGCTTCCTCAGCAAGGCCTGGCCGTTCGGAGTAGTCGAGGCCGTCTGGTGCGTCATCGCGGCGAACCGCTTCAGGATGACGCTGAGTCCCGCCGCGACGCCAGGAAGACCGGAATCTCCCGCTCGGTCCTGACCTGGTACTCGGCGTACGGCGGGTAGGCCGCAACCGCGCGCTCCCACCAGGTTGCGCGCTCGTCGCCGCTCAGCTCCCGGACCGTCACCTCGAACGGCTCGGGGCCGTCCTGCACCGCCGCACCGGTCGGGTCAGCAACGAGGTTGTGGTACCAAACCGGGTGCGCTGGAGACCCACCCTTCGAGGCGACGAGGGCATACTCGCCGCCGTGCTCGACGCGCATGAGCGGTGTCTTGCGGATCTTCCCGCTCTTGTTGCCTCGCGTCGTGACGATGACGACCGGCAAACCGGTGTCGAGCAACGTGTTCCCGCGCTGCCCGCCAGAGCTCTCGTACTCTTCAACCTGGTTCCGTACCCATTCGGCCGGGCTCGGCTCGTACTCTCCATCTAGAGGCATGCATCCAATGCTAGAGATTTGGGCATGATCGACCGCTCCCGCCTCGGAACCCTGATCGAGCGAGAGACAAGGCTGTACACCAATCGCCACCCGGCCTCCCACTCTGCGGCTCGAGCGGGAGAGAACCTCCTCTGCGGCGTTCCGATGACGTGGATGTCGAAGTGGGCGGGTGGCTTTCCATTGCAGCTCGCCCGAGCACACGGTGCGGAGATCACCGACGTCGACGGGATCACCTACGCCGACTTCTGCCTCGGCGACACGGGTGCGATGGCGGGCCACTCCCCGGCGCCGACGCTGGCGGCTGTCCGTCGTCGGGTGATCGATGATGGCGGCGTCACTGCGATGCTGCCCTCCGAGGACGCCGCGATCGTCGGCACCGAGCTCGCGCGCCGGTTCGGCCTTCCTATTTGGAGCTTCACGCTCACGGCCACCGATGCCAACAGGTGGGCGATCCGGATCGCCCGTCAAATAACAGGGCGCCCGAAGATCCTCGTGTTCAACTGGTGTTACCACGGCAGCGTCGACGAGAGCTTCGCGGCGCTCGAAGGCGGCCTAGTCCGCTCGCGGGAAGGCAACGTCGGGCCGCCGGTCGACCCGGCTGTCACGACAAGGGTCGTCGAGTTCAACGACGTCGCCGCGCTCGAGCAGGAGCTGTCGCACGGCGATGTTGCCGTGGTGCTCACGGAGCCCGCTCTCACGAACATCGGGATCGTGCTGCCGGAGACAGGGTTCCATGAAGCACTGCGGCAGTTGACGCGCGACGCAGGGACGCTGTTGCTGATCGACGAGACTCACACTCTCTCTGCCGGGCCGTCAGGGGCCACGGGAGCCTGGGGCCTCGATCCTGATCTCGTCACCTTGGGAAAAGCGATCGCCGGTGGCATCCCAGCCGGGGCCTATGGGCTGTCGGCCGCAGTGGCGGACCGAATCGCCTCCGATCGGGACGCAGATCTGATCGATGTCGGTGGCATCGGAGGCACCCTCGCAGGCAACGCCCTGTCGACGGCGGCCATGCGGGCAACGCTGACGGAGGTGTTGACCGACGAGGCGTTTCGCCACATGTTGAGGCTCACCGCCCGCTACGAGGCAGCCGTCAACGAGAACCTTCGGACGACCGGCCTTCCCTGGTCCATCACCAGGCTCGGAGCGCGTGCCGAGTACCGGTACTGCTCGCCCGCCCCGAGTAACGGCGCCGAATCAGCCGCTGCCGAGGATGACGAGCTCGACGAGTTCATGCACCTCTACCTCGCCAACCGGGACGTGCTGCTCACTCCCTTCCACAACATGGCGCTCACGTGCCCTGCCACTACCGACGAGCAGCTCGACCTCCTCATCGACGTGTTCAGCAGCGCCACGGCCGAGCTGGTCGGCTGAGCTGAGCTCAGGTCGGCGGCATCGGCTTGTAGTGGAAGGTGTCGAAGAGTTTGAGCTGGTCGCAGAGGTGACGGCTCGGCACTCCGTTGTCACCGAGGAACCCGCTCTGACCCGGCGGCAGCACATCCGCGCCGGTGAGAGTCGTCGGACCGACGTCGACACCCATCATGAAAGTGCTGCGGTTCTGCGATGCGCTCGTGCCGCAGTGGGTCGTGAACCCGGCTGCAGCTGGGTCGAGACTGTCCCAGTTCTCATCCTGTGCGGGCTTGTAACCCCACTTCGAGATGTCGGTCGTCCCGAAGCCAGGCACGTCCTGGCCGAGCTGCGTCCCCTTGCCGGAGAGGATCGCTATCGCGTCGTTGACGCTCTCGACCAGGATCTCGTTCTGGCGGCCCGAGAAGTAGCTCCCGTGATAGCAGAGAACTCCGCACGGAACCATGCCAGGAGTGCGGTCGAGCACGTGATAGAGGAAGTTGTAGGTGCAGTCGCCACCGAGGCCCCCGTAGGTGCCCATGCCCATCGACGCCTTGCTCATGTCGATCGCCCCGACGTACTGCTCGTGGGGGTTGACCCCGCCCTCGCACACGTTCCGCTCGAGCGCCTCCAAGGTGTTCATGAAGATCGACATCGCCGAATCTCCGAGCGTCGTCGTGTCGTTCCATGACTCGAGATCCGCCATCGCCTTCGCAAGATCGGGATGTGTGGCAGCGCTGACGATGGGGTTCTTCGCCGCCAGGAGGGCCGAGTAGGCCTTTTCGAGGAACGGGATGAAGAACGGCGCAGCGGGCCTTGTGTTGTCGCCGTTGTCGATCTGGCCGATCGAGTGCTCGATCGACTCGAGGTACGAGACGGTGATCGAGTTGCTTGACGCCAGCATCTTCGAGATCAGCGAGGAGCGGAAGATGGTCCCCCAGTACTCGTCGCCGCCGTTCTGCTGGTAGTACTGCGACTGCGACGGCTTGGTGTTCCAGTTGTCAAGGTAGCCCTGAGCAGGGTTGATGCTTCGGGGCATCTGGCTCCAGGGCACGTACCCGAGCCACTGCTGCGTGCCATCCCCGACTGCCGGGAGGCGGGGATCCACCTTGTGGTACGACGGCTCGATCGGTACGAGCCCATCTCCGAAATAGGCGATGTTCCCGAGCTTGTCCGCGATCAAGAAATTGTGGAGCGTCGTGACGAGCTTCATGGACGCCTCGAACTGGCTCAGGTCCGTGTCACCGCCCAACTGTGAGAAACCCAGCAAGGAGCCCGTCTCACGCCCCCACGACGCGAATCTCATTGCGAAGGCGACGCCGTGCTTGGAGTCCATGTAGAAGATCGGCCCGTCGATCGTCCGGTAGACGGTGTAGCTCGCCGGCTTGGAACCGAGAACGGCGATGGACTCGTGGATCACCTGCAGCGGCGTCCACTTGCCGTCGTACCAGTACGTCGGCGGGCTGGAGTGCAGCCGGACCTTCTCGGAGTAGACGCGCTGGTCCACCAGCTCCTCGCTCGTGGTCGTCCAGGCGAAGTCCGCATTGCGGCCGATGAGGATGTACGGCTCACCGGTGATGTACATGCCACCGGCGTCGTAACCTGGTCCGTGGAGATACTCCTCGCCGTCGATGCTCGGCGTGCCGAACCCCTCCTGCGGCGCACCCCATAGAAGGGCATGGTGGTCCTTCGATTTGCTCGGCGTGACGACGAACGCGTTCGACCCTCCGTGGGATGGAACCTTCAACCTGATGCCCGTCTCGAGGATCCGCTCGCGGTCGGAGTGAAGGGTTGCCGCCGCGTCGAGGATGTCCTTGTTGCTTATCGAGGCAAACGCCGCCAGGCTCGCCGCGGTGGCGACGAACGATGATCGTGCCGAGTGGCGCGTGATGATGCCGGGCACGCTCGGGACCGTCGTCGGCGCCGTCGGATCGTTGATCCAACGCGTGTCGTTGAGGACGGCTTCAGCGTCGGCGACAGCATGCGGGTCGTGCTTGCGGGAGAGGTAATCCCGCAAGTAGCGAAGGTACGCGAGGTTCGACAACTCGCTGCCCCCGCCCCCTCCGAAGTCACGTGCGAGGTAGTTGCCGACAGCAATCGTGTCGGTCGGTGTCCACGGTGCCGGGCGGTAGGGGCCCTTCGTCCCGACGACCGTGCCCAACACGAAGAATTCGTAGGGAACGAGCGACTTCTGGTTCGCCGGCTCGAACGCGAGCGACTCGTACGCGTTCACCCCATCGGAATACGACTGCAGCGCGGCTCTCGTGCCCGCCGGCAACGACAAGTACTGCTTCTCGAGCTCAGCCGGGGTATAGAAGAAGTTGCGGATGTCTTCGTCCTGGGAGAGCTCGCTCGAGCCCCCGAGCCCGGACAGGGTGCCCTCGACCGTGCGGCGAACGAGCTCGAGCTGGACCATGCGGTCCTGCGCTTGCGCGTAGCCGGCGCCGAACCACATGCCGTCGATCGTCGATGAGGTGATCGTCGGCACTCCGTAGGAGTCCCGCGTGATCGTGGCCTTGTCCGAGCCGTGACCGACCACGACGCCCCGGGGGCTACCGGCCGCACCGGCTGCTCCCGCGCCAGACGTCGGCACGAAGACAGCGCTCGCGAGCAACGCGCTCGCGGCGGCAATTGGCAAGAACCCACGAACCACTCGAATGCGACGAGCACCCATCACATCCCCCTTTGGCGCTTTGCTTCTCGCTGCGGCCATCGCAGCCAGAGCACGCTCCGCAGTCACCGTAACGCGAGCCGAGGCGCCCGGCATGACTCCTGAGCATCACGCTCTCCAGGTAGCCTCCCGCCCGTGCGACGCCGGGAATTCCTGAAGCTCGGAGGAGCGGTGCTTGCAAGCGGCGCCGTCGCAGGATGCTCCGAGAGCTCAACGGCGACACCGCCCTCTCACAGCTCACCGAAGACGAGCTCACCGGCAACATCGACAACGAGCACGTCGGCGCCGAGGACCACCACGACCGCGCCCCTGTCACCTCCGTCGGCTGCTGACTGGGCCTCCTTGTCGAAGGCCCTCGACGGGCGGCTCGTCCGGCCCGGTTCGAGTGGCTACCCGACCGACGCTCTGTCTTATAACCCGGTCTTCGACGGCGCCCGTCCTCAGGGCATCGCTTACGTCGGATCCGCGAGCGACGTTCAGACGGCGATCGGCTTCGGCCGCGACCACGGTGTGCAGCTGTCCATTCGCTCGGGAGGGCACTGCTACGGCGGCTGGTCGACGGGCAACGGGCTCGTGATCGACGTCTCGAAGCTCTCGGCTGTCTCGGTCAACGGTGACGAGGTGACCGCCGGATCGGGCACAAGGTTGGTCGATCTTTACGCCGCGTGTGCTCCCCACGCCGTCGCTGTGCCGGGTGGCTCTTGCCCTACGGTGGGAATCGCAGGCCTCACGATGGGCGGCGGGCTCGGGGTGATCGATCGGAAGTTCGGCCTTACGTGCGACAACCTTCAGTCTGCCGACGTCGTGCTCGCATCGGGCGAGCTCGTGACTTGCGACGCCTCCACCCACTCCGATCTCTTCTGGGCCCTGAGAGGCGGGGGTGGGGGGAATTTTGGCGTGGCGACGGGCTTTCGTTTCTCGGCGCATCCGATCGGCGACCTCGCGATCTTCACTCTTGTGTGGGACTGGTCCTCGGCTGCCCAAGTGGCGGGTGCCTGGCAGGAATGGGCGCCTCATGCCCCCGACGAGCTCTGGTCGAACTGCCTCTTGATCGCGAGCCAGAACACCCCTTCCGGCGAGGCGCCAGCCGCGCGGGTGACCGGCGTCTACGTGGGCTCGCAGTCGGCGCTCGAGGCGGAGCTCCAGCCGTTCCTCTCGGCAGTCACCACGGCGCGGCCCTTCACGAACTTCGTCGGCTCGGCCGGCTACCTCGACACCATGCTGATCGAAGGCGGGTGCGACGGCGACTCCGTGGCGGAGTGTCACCTTCCGAGCCAGAACCCGGCCGGAATACTCACCCGGGCGCCATTTGCAGCCAAGTCGGACATCGTCACCAAAGCCCTGCCGACCGCCGGGATCCACGCCATGATGGCTGCCGTCGAGGCCCGACAGAGCTCGCCAGTGCTGTCCGGCGGCGGTTTCGCGCTCGACGCCGCCGGCGGCGCCATCAATCGGGTCCCGGCGACTGCCACCGCCTTCGTGCACCGTGACGGGCTGTTCACGATCCAGTACAGCGCCATCTGGAACGAGGGAGCCCCGACGAGTGTCGTTGCAGCTAACCGGACTTGGTTGGCGCAAGCGTGGGGGTCGATGAGGCCCTACGCCTCTGGCCAGGCCTACCAGAACTACATCGACCCCGCCCTCAAAGGCTGGGGGAACGCCTATTACGGCCAGAACCTCCGGAGGCTCGAAGACGTCAAGCGACGGTACGACCCCGGCGACTTCTGGCACTTCCCTCAGTCGATCGCCTTGGCCTAGAGCAGGGCGCTCGGCCGGCAGCTCGGTCGGACGCTCGGTCGGACGCTCGCTCGTCAGATCAAGGCGCTCAAGCCACCGTCGACTGCGATCACCTGGCCCGTCACGTAGCTGGCGGCGTCCGACAGCAAGAAGACGACGACCTCGGCCACTTCGAAGGCTGTCCCCTGGCGCCCGAGTGGCACTGGAGTGCGGTCGCGGCTCGGGCGCCCGGCGGATGCCCAGCGGCCGAGAGGCGTGTCGATCAGGCCCGGTGCGACGACGTTCGCCCGTATGCCCTTGCGACCTCCCTCGGCTGCAACATGGCGGCAGAGTCCCGCAAGGGCTGCCTTGGAGGAGTCGTAAGCGGGAATCCGGCTTCCGGGCTTGAGGCCGGCGACCGAGGAGATGAAGACGATGGACGAGCCTTCTCCGAGATGGGGGAAGGCCGCTTGGCAGACGAGGAAATGTGAGCGCACGTTGACGGCAAATGTCGCGTCCCAGTCCTCCACCGTGGTGCCTGCGAGGCGCCCGCCTCGTCCGATCCCGACGTTGAGCACGATCGAGTCGAGGCCTCCGAGGCCGTCGAGCGCGGCCTTCACGCCTGCGGCGCATGCCGCCGGATCGGTCACGTCTGCGCCGATCACAACCGAGTGCCGCCCTTCCGCCTGGATGAGGTTGGCGGTGTCTCGAGCGCTCGCGACGTCCCTGTCCAAGCAAGCGACCGCTGCGCCCTCCCGGGCTGCGACGGAACAGATCGCCCGGCCATTGCCGACTGGTTGCGGCTCGCCAGCATCGCCTGAGTCTGATTGCGCCTCAGGCGATCCCTGTTGGGTACCGGCTCCGACGACCAGCAGGCGGCGGCCCTCGAGTCGGCCGTTGGCCCCGCTGTCCCCGTTGGCCCCGCTGTCCCCGCTGATTGTGTCCCGCTCGACCATCGCGCGCCCTCCCCTGTCCCGGCCTCCCTCACGTCGGCCCGACCCACGTCAGCGCGGATCGGAGCGGATTACAAGTGCTGGACGACACTCCGGTACGGCATATGTACCCAGTTGTCGTCCAGTCTGCGTAATCCAGCCGGCCGTTCGCCACGCTAGGCGCTTCCCGGTACCTTCGACTCATGACGACCGGACTCACTCGAGACGACATTGCCCTATTGAACGAGCCTCAGATCGCGGCCGTCGCAACAGTCAACGCCGACGGGTCTGTCCAGCTCACGCCCGTCTGGGTGGACACCGACGGCGAAGCGGTGCTCTTCAACACCGCCAAGGGCCGGGTGAAGCACCAGAACATCGAGCGCAACCCGAACGTGTCGGTGCTCGTTGTGGACACGAACGATGTCCACCGTTGGGTGTCGGTTCGCGGGAGCGCAGAGATCACCGAGGAGGGCGCAGACGCCCACATCGACCGGCTGGCGCTGAAATACACGGGCCAGGACTTCTCCCCATCCCGGCAGGAAGGGCAGGTGCGCATTACCGTACGCATCGTGCCCGAGCATCGGATGGCCGACTGACCTATGGCGCCAATTGCTCTGCCACCGACGCTGCGAGCAGCTCTCGAAGCTCCCCTGTCGGCTCACCTCGTCACGCTCAACGCCGACGGCAGCGCGCAAGTCACGATTGTCTGGGTCGGAGTTGACGGCGACGAGCTCGTAACCGCCCACCTCGGTGCCTGGCAAAAGGTGAGAAACGTCACCCGCGATCCCCGCATCGTCGTCTCTCTCGAGACGGGCACTACTGACGAGCGCGGGCTTGCCGAGTACGCCGTCATCCACGGCACGGCCCGAGTGACTGAGGGCGGAGCGCCGGCCCTGCTTCAAGAGCTCGCCCACCGATATCTCGGTCCGAGCGTGCCATTTCCGCCGATGGCCGATCCCCCGCCGGGCTACATCATGCACATTGCGATCGACCGCATCACGGGCAATGGCCCGTGGGCGCGAGGGGACTGACGCCAGCCGTGCCTCCGGTCCCCACGAACGACCAGGTCGCGACCACTCCGGATGCCGTGACTCAGGGAGGCGCCGGTGGCGACGCGCAGGCAGCGCCCGCCGCGCGGACGGCGCCCACCCTCCCCCATGCCAGAGCGTCGCTCGAGCCTCCCCGCCTCCTCCTCCCGGTCCCGGGCACCGAGCCACGAAAGCGGCTGCGTCCTCGGATCGACTGGGAGTTGTTCGCGTGCGGCCTGCACGGTCACGATCTCGTCGGGACCGACGCTGCCGAGGTGCGAGACGAGGATGCGCCCTTTGCACGCGAAGCAGATGGCATCCGATGGCACCGCTGCCTTCGCTGCGAGGCGTGGGTCCCGCTCGAACCGCCGGTAGCTCCGGCGGTGGCGCATCCACCGTCAGTCGACGAGATCCAACTCCCGATCCGCGGGCGCAGGCTCCGGGATCGCTACGTCCTCCGGCTCATCGTGCTCGAGCGTGTGATCCACGTGCTCATCGTCGGCGCGCTCGACGCGGCCATCTTCCTGTTCGCCCAACACCGGGCATGGCTTCACAAGACCTACGTCAAGATCCTCACCGCGCTGCAAGGAGGGGTCGGGGGCTCGTCCAGCAACACGCACTCCGGCATCGTCTACGACCTAAATCACCTCTTCCGGCTGTCGACGGCAACCATCTACCTCATCGGGGTCGCCGTGGCCGTGTACACAACGGTGCTCATTCTCGAGTCCTTCGGTCTCTGGCGGTCCCGCCGGTGGGCGGAGTACCTGACGGTCGTGGAAACCAGCTGTTTCATTCCGTTCGAGATCTACGAGCTGGCGGGCTCGGTGTCAGGGCTCAAGGTGTTCACCCTCGTAGTCAACCTGGCGATCGTCGGTTACCTGCTCATAGCCCACCGTCTGTTCGGTTTGCGAGGTGGAGTGAAGGCAGCCGTGGCTGCCTATGGCGGAGAGGGCTAGTGGCCGCCTGAGGCACCACTGACGGCGGCTGCTCCAGCAGCGGCAAGCCGAGCGGCGCGGCGGATCTTTGGGCAAGTCGCGACGTGCCCGGCCCCAGCGCCGGCCCCGCGACAGCTGCTGCAGGTCCACTCACCCCCCAGTGGGCGCCACAGCATTGCCCCACACCGCTCGCACCGCTCGACACCCTCGCTGCACTCCCACCCCTCGTAGCGATGCGAGGAAAGCGGACAACCGCGTCCATGGCACACGGCCCAGCCGGCGTCGCTCAGTAAGCCGACGACGGGGCAAACGACGAGGCAGAGGTTGCAGTCGTTGCAAAGGAGCGGATCGACGAGGTAAGTCACCGGAAACCCGGTGGACTGGCTGATGGCACCTTTCGGGCACGCAGACTCGCAAGCTCCACAGCCGAGGCATTCCTCGTCGTCGACGCGCAGAGCCATCTTCCTACCCGGTCACTCCGGGGGCGCCGCTCACGGCAACCACGGCATCCGACGACCCAATCGCGTCAAAGATCGCCTGCAGGGTGCCCATGTATCGGAAGAGCTTGTCGTTGCCCATCGCGTCGCTCGACCGCACAGCGAAGGGCTCGCCGATGATGGCGAGGCTGTTCAGCGTATGCATCGAGTCCGCCGCACCATTTGCCTCGATCGAGGTCACCAACTCTTCCCAGGCGCCGAGCGGAGCGCTGATTACGACCTCGGGCCGGAATTCCGCCTCGGTCACGAGACCGTTCGAGTCGATGTCATAGCCGTCGAGGACCAAGCCGAACAGCTGCGATGCGCCGTCGCCGGTGCGGATTTCGAGACCGAGGCGCAGATCTGCCGTCCCGAGCCGCCGCATCGAAGACTGGTCGGCGGAGGCTCGCTCCACGAGCTCGGAGAACCAAGCATCGGACGGGAACTGGAACGCCATCCCGGCCATCACGCTGCAACCTCGCGCGTCGCTCCCGGCACGCCCTTAATGAGCGCTTCGGGCAGGTGGAGCCTTCCCCGCCGGTCAAGGCCGGCGTGCTGGCAGCGCCTCAAGTACTCGGTGATGATCTGGTTCCTCAGCACTTCGCCCGCCGCGCTGCCGAGCTCTGCCGCCTCGGCGACGCCGCCAGCCGCAAGGATGGCCGTGGGCTCCGCGATCTCAGGGGTCGCGAAGATCATCGCGATGATCTCCTCCCCCTTGTCCAGGTACGCGTGATAGTCCTCGGCCAACGACGGGTCGCGCTCGAGGCGGTACCGCAGGTGCATCGTGCCATAGGCGACGTGCCTTGCTTCGTCCTGCATGCAGAGTCGGAAGATCTGTTTCTCGACGTGCGACGGAGCCAGGAACTCACCTGCGCGGAACAGCGACAGCACGATGCCCTCGCCGAGGAGATGCATGAGAGCCGAACCTTCGTCGTAGCTCTTGGCGTCCAAGATGAGCTGGAGGAAGCGCTCCACGACGGCTGATGCGCGCCCGAGACCGCCGCCGTTCGCAAGCGCACGCTTGCGGAACACCTCGGTATGGCGTGCCTCGTCCATCACCTGCGTGCACAGGAACATCTTCGCCTCGACGAAGTCATGGTTGATCCGCCAGAGCCATTTCGCCGGGAAGTCGGCAGCGACCATCTCGACCTCCGAAAGCACCGTCGCGAGCTGGCACATGGCGTGCTCCAGATCGGGATCGAGCTCGGGGAGCTCACTCCAGGGGATGTCGCGGGTCGCGCTCCACTGTCGACTGACGGCCTCCTCGTACAGGTCGAGAAGATTGTCGGACCAGACGTCGGCCTTGTCGTTCAGCGTGTAGCCGAGATCCGGAACGTCCGGGTCGATGTCGGCCCCACGCGGCGC
>JBKQLZ010000289.1:0-29047 GCA_052146895.1 Acidimicrobiales bacterium | reverse complement strand
TCGGTAACTTGCGGGCGCTCGGGACGATCCGAGGATCGGCCGAGAAGACGCCGGAGACGTCGGTGTAGATCTCGCACCGAGTCGCGCCGAGGGCAGCCGCCAGCGCGACCGCCGTCGTGTCGGAGCCGCCTCTCCCGAGGGTCGTGATGTCCCGAGTGGAAGAGACCCCCTGGAAGCCGGCGACGACAGGGACTACGCCCTCGGCCAGAGCCGAGCGAAGGCGATCACCTTTCACTTCGAGGATGCGGGCTTTGGTGTGGATCGTGTCGGTGATGATCCCAGCCTGGCTGCCGGTGAAGGATGCAGCCGCGATCTTTCGCTCCGCGAGTGCCATGCACAGCAGCGACATCGAGATCCGCTCGCCTGAGGTGAGCAGCATGTCGAGCTCCCGTCCTGGGCGGACGCGGCTGACGTCTTCCGAGAGCCGGATCAAGTCGTCGGTCGTCTTGCCCATGGCGCTCACCACGACGATGACGTCGTCCCCTGACCGCCGCGTGCGCGCGATGTGATCTGCCACGGCCCGCATCCGGTCGGCGTCCGCGACCGAAGTGCCGCCGAACTTCTGGACGACGAGGGTCACGGCGCCAAGCTACTTGGCCGCGCCGGGCAGCCTGGCCAGCCCGCTTTCCGGTATGGCCCTCACCTCGGGTACTCTCTCCGCCCGTGCCCAGTGAGAAGCGAGCCCGCCAGCGCGCGGCTCGAGAAATCAAGCAGGCGGAGATCCAGAAGGTGACCAAGCGCCGCCGGAACATGCGCCGAGGTCTCAGCCTCCTCATTCTTGTTGCAGCCGTCGTCCTCATCGTCGTCCTGATCGGCAACAACAGCAACAAGCCCAAGACCGCAGCCGGCGGCACCACCACCACGTCGACGACGGCTGCCACGACGACCACCACCTCGACCTTCCCCGTTCCGACGACGCAACCGCTCAGCACGGCTGCTGTCGCACCGACCTGCCCGACCAAGTCTGAGACGAAGCGGATCGTCTGGTTCACGAAGGCGCCTCCCAACTGCATCGCCAACACGTCGATCTGGGAAGCAACGTTCGTCACCTCGGTCGGCGACTTCGTAGTCAACATGCCGGCGGCGAAGTCCTACGCGGCGGTCAACAACTTCGTCTTCCTCGCGAGGTGGAACTACTACAACGGGACGGTCTTCCACCGGGTCATCCAGAAATTCATGGATCAAGGCGGCGACCCGACGGGACTCGGTACCGGCGGTCCGCACGCCTATCCCGGTTATTCGTTCACGGGCAACACCCCGCCCAAGACGTGCACCGCCAAGAACGACTGCTACCCGACAGGTGCCATCGCGATGGCGAACTCGGGAGCACCGACCTCGGACGGGAGCCAGTTCTTCGTGATCGTCCCCGGCGGCGGGTCCGAGCTCAACTCGAGCCCTGTGTACACGGTGTTCGGCCAGGTCACGAGCGGATTGTCGGTCGTCGAGAAGATCAACTCCTACGGTGCTCCCTCAAGCGCGGGCGAGGCGGGAACGCCGAAGGTCAAGGTGTACCTGTTGAAGGTCACTGTCTCTCAGGCGAAGAGCTGAGAGCTCGAGTGAAGAGCTGAGAGGAGCTCAGGATGGCTATCGAATGTCCGGCGGAGGATGGGTCTTCGCCGAAGACTCAGAAGTTCTCCCAGCAGCCACCGATGTGCATCGACCTGACAAAGCGGTACACCGCCGAGATGGTCACCACGAAGGGGACGATGATCTTTTCGCTCGATGCCTTGGCGGCTCCCCGAACGGTCAACAACTTCGTCTTTCTCGCCCGTTATCACTACTTCGAGGGCATCTTCTTCCACCGGATCATCCCTGGCTTCGTGATTCAGGGCGGCGATCCGGAGGGCACCGGAGCAGGCGGGCCTGGGTACCGTTTCGAGGACGAGCTCCCGAAGCCGGGACGTTATGAGATCGGCTCGCTCGCCATGGCGAATGCCGGGCCGAACACGAACGGCAGCCAGTTCTTCGTCATCTCTGGCCCCGACGGCGTCCGTCTCCCTCCGCAATACGCACTCTTCGGCCAGCTGATCTCCGGGCGGGACGTGCTCGCCTCGATCGACGGCGCCGGTTCGCCGTCCGGCTCGCCCAAGGAGCGCGTGGTGATCGAGTCCGTGACGGTGTCAGAAGCGGACTGAACTGGCTCAGGCCGGCAGTACGTCGACGCCGGCCACCTTGCCGTCCAGATAGATGGTCACGTCGCTCACCTTCGCGCCGGCAGCGCGCCAGGTGCCGTCCGGTTCCCTGATGAGCGCCGTGCGCTCGGGGATGCCTGCTATCGGGACCCCAGCGGGAGCGAGCTCGAGCGTCCGCCACATGAGGTGGCCTCCGCCCGGCTCGTGATGCGGGACGATCGCAAGCTGCTCGACCAGCCCGAGGCCGACCGAGAACGCCCCACCTCGGGGGTCCACCATCGGGTCGCAGAGGACCATCGCTCCGGCGGACGAGCCCGCGACGATGGTCCCGTCGCGCCAGGCGTCCGCGAGGGCTTCGAAGAGCAAGGATCCCTTCAGCACCGAGCGAAGGTGAAGCGGTGACCCACCGCCGAGATAGACGAGCCTCGCTTCCCTCACGGCCCTCGCGTTCGCCTCGTCCATGGCGTCCTCGTGCCGGAGCACCATCAGCGGTCGCACCGTTGCACCCAATGTCTTGAACCAACGGGTCGCCCACTCGACCGCCTTCTCGGGGCGCTGGTAGGCGGCTGCGGTCGGCAGGACGAGCACTTCCGTGCCGCCCGAGCGCTCGAGCAACTCGGCGTCGAAGCCTGCGCCCTCTTGCCACTCACCCCCACCAACGAGGGCGAGGACACCGCGAGTCCCGGATCCAGTCTCCGCCGCTGCGTCAGTGCTCATGAGCGGACAACTTACGTGATCCCGTTCCGGGGCAGAACCGGGGGAGGAAGGTAGCCAGCCCTGATCGGCACGCCCTCGGCCGGCGAGTCTGGCCAGTCGAGGGCCCAGGTGGAGGCTTTCGAGGCATCGGGGCGGTCGCCGAGGTCGACACCTCCGCGCGCGAGCCAGTCGAGCACGCCCCAGATCACGTCTCCGTGTGTGCACGCCGCGACGACTGCCTCTTCGATCTCGGTGAGAAGGCGAAGTGCTTCGAGGGCGTCGCTGCCCTCGTCCAGCCACTGAGCGGGCTCGACGTCGCGACCCGTGTACTTGGCAAGCGGTGAGACCGTCTGACGGCATCGCTCAGCTGGGCTGGACAGGATCCGGACCGGCGGCGCGCCGCTGTCTCCCAACAGCTCCGCCAGGAGCTCCGCTTGGCGGAGCCCGTTCGTCGTGAGCGGCCGGTCGCTGTCGTCGCCGTCGAAACGGTGCCGATCCCCGGCCTTGCCGTGGCGGATGAGGTAGAGGCGCCTCACGTCGGGTCCTAGGACGCCACGCCGGACGCGCCGATAGCGCTCCCAATCGCGAAGGTGACGCCGCCCGCTGTCGCGCAGATCAGCAATTGGCGGAGTGCCGACCACCACCAGGCCTTGCCGGTGAAGACCGATAGAAGGCCGCCGATCACGAGGGCGGCGACGGCCGCGACGATCACTGCCGCGATGACGGCTCCGTGCCCCGAGCTCAGGAGAAACGGCAGCAGAGGCACGACCGCTCCGATCGAGAAGGTGACGAACGACGACACGGCGGCCTGGACGGGCCGGCCAAGCGCGTCGGGGTTGATGCCGAGCTCCTCGCGGGTGTGTGTCTCGAGCGCCAGCTTCGGGTCGGACATGACCTCGTCGGCGAGCTGCTCCGCGAGCTCTCTCGGGATGCCTCGGCTCTCGTAGAGATGCTGGAGCTCACGGTGCTCGCCATGAGGGTGGCGCTCGATCTCGCGCCGCTCGATCTCGATCTCGCGTTCGAACAGCTCGGTCTGGGCGCGCATCGAGATGTACTCGCCGGCTGCCATCGAGAACGCACCGCCCAGCAACCCGGCGAGCCCGGCCAGCCGGATGATCGAATTGGGCGGGCTGGCGCCAGCGAGCCCGAGGATCAACGAGACGTTGGACACGAGCCCGTCGCTCACACCGAAGACCGCCGCCCGGGCGCCACCGCCCTGTATGTCCCGATGGTGATGCGTCGGGTCCGTCTGCGCTCGCTTACCAGCGTCTCGGCGGACGAACTTGGCTCGAGCCATGCCAATGGTCTACCGCGCAGCGCCGAGCGTCGCGATCAGAACGGTGACCGCGCCACGTACACTGATCGCCGACCCATGGACGAGATTGCCCCCCAGTCCACCGGCGCCGCCCTCCAGGAAGGTGGGCTGCGCGACCAGCTCCGCGACCTCGTGTTGGCGCGGGGATATGAGAGGCGCGAGCAGGCGTTTCTTCTCTCTTCCGGCGGCCGCAGTCACGATTACGTAGACCTGCGGAGGGCCGTGAGCCGAGGTGAGGACTTGGAGCTCGCCGGCAGAGCGGTAGCCGAGGCTCTCGATTCGGCTGGCATCGGATACGACGTGATAGGCGGGCTCACGATGGGTGCCGACCCGGTCGCTCACGCCGTTGCGATGCTCACCGGGCGTTCGTGGTTCTCGGTCCGCAAAGCGGCGAAGGAGCACGGCACCGGCCGGCGGACGGAGGGTGCCATGCTCGTCGGAGGTCTTCGGGCAGTCGTCTTCGAGGACACCGTCTCGACGGGGCGCTCGCTCCTCGAGGCGCTCGAAGTGGTGAACTCCTCGCCGGCTCAGCCCGTGGCGGTCTGCACCCTGCTCGACCGCGGGGAAGCTCTGTCTGCCCACCTCGCGAAGACGGCACCAAACCTTCCCTACCTCCGAGTCCTCACGTACGCGGACCTCGGCATCGAACCGCTCTGAGCGGGGAGGAACTCGATGGACCTGCTCGACTGGATCATCATCCTCCTCGTCGTCGCGGCCGCGATCCACGGGCTGCGTCTCGGGGCAGCCGTCCAGCTCCTCTCTTTCGCCGGCGCGCTCGTCGGCCTCGTGATCGGCGTCCTCCTCGTCTCGAGGGTGACTCCCCATGTCCACGGTCAGTTCTCCCGATCTTTCGTCTCACTTCTGCTGCTGCTCGGCCCCGTCGCGATCCTCTGGGGTGGCGGGCGCCAGGTCGGCGCCAAGCTCTGGGGACGCTTGCAAGGTCACCGGGTCGCGCATCTCGACGCTGCCGCCGGGTCGGCCATCGCCATGGCGGGGACGCTCGTGTTCGTGTGGTTGCTCGCTTCGGTCATGGTGAACTCGCCCGTGCCGACGATCTCGAACCAGATCGAGAACTCGTTCATCATCCGTGGCGTCGCGAACATGATGCCGCCTATCCCGACCGAGCTCGCCTCTGTCGAGCACCTTCTCAACGAAGACGGGTTCCCGATCGGCGTGCTCGAGGCCGGCTCGGTCGCGCCGGTCAAGCTGCCGAGCTCGTCGCTCGTCGCGGCGGCCGTCAAGGCGGCGGGCGGATCGACGGTCCAAGTGGCGGCTTACGGCTGCGATCACGGTGACATCGTGGAGAACGGGTCGGGGTTCGTCGTAGCGAACGGGCTCGTCGTCACGAACGCCCACGTCGTGGCTGGCTCCACCCACATCATCGTGACGGACGACGTCGGCGACCATGACGCTGTTCCCATTTTGTTCGACCCGGAGTTCGACCTGTCGGTGCTTCGTGTCACCGGTCTGTCGGACCCGCCTCTCGTGCTCGACCGGCACTACGTAAGCCGAGGCCTCGGTGCTGCAGTGCTCGGCTATCCGGAGGACGGCCCGTTCAACGCTCAGCCGGCCGGAGTGCTCACACGGCTGGATGCGCCGGGTCTCGACATCTACGACCAGAACGAGACGACGCGCCAGATCTACGAGATCCAGGCCCTCGTCCGCCCGGGCAACTCCGGTGGCCCGCTCGTCGAGTCGAGCGGGCTTGTCGTCGGAGTCGTGTTCTCCCGCTCATCGGTACCCAACTCCGACATCGGATACGCGCTCGCATCGCCCGGCGTGCTGGCGCGGGTCGCAGAGGCCGAGCGCGAGCCAGTTGACGAGACGGTCGGCACCGGCCGCTGCATCGACAGCTGA
Organism: Acidimicrobiales bacterium; assembly: GCA_052146895.1. Taxonomy (GTDB): domain Bacteria; phylum Actinomycetota; class Acidimicrobiia; order Acidimicrobiales; family Bog-793; genus Palsa-601. Next base: position 23,047 of record JBKQLZ010000289.1, on the reverse strand, counting down.
GCCATGATGTTGCGGTGAGCCTGCGCATCGAGGACTACGGCATCATCGGGGACACACAGAGCTGCGCTCTCGTCGGGCGCGACGGATCGATCGACTGGTGCTGCCTGCCACGTTTCGATTCCGCCGCACTCTTCGCCAAGCTGCTCGGCAACGAGGATCACGGATTCTGGAGGATCGCGCCTGCGGCAAGCCCGCAACCCGGCACGGCGGACCCGCTTCTCGCGACGAGGCGCCGGTACATCGGCAACTCGCTCGTTCTCGAGACGGAGTGGGAGCTGCCCGAGGGCACGATCAAGCTAGTCGACTGCATGCCGGTCCGCGACGAGCACCCCGAGATAGTCAGGGTCATCGAGTGCACGTCAGGCGAGGTTCAGATCAGGATGGATCTCTCCATCCGCTTCGAGTATGGATCCGCCGTTCCTTGGGTACGGCGGCTGGACGGCGTGCTGGCCGCCATCGCCGGACCCGACGGCGTGGCCCTCTGGACGCCTGTGCACACCCACGGCGAGAACATGTCGACCGTGGCGGAGTTCACCATCCGCCAGGGTCAGCGCGTGCCGTTCAGCCTGACCTACTTCCATTCCCATGAGGACATTCCGCGACCGGTCGACGGCGCCTACGCGGTCGAGCACACGATCGCGTACTGGGACTCCTGGGCCGCGATGGACAGGATCGACCTGACCGAGTGGCAGGACGCCGTCGTCCGGTCACTCATCACGCTGAAGGCCCTCACCTTCGCTCCTACAGGTGGGATCATCGCGGCCGCCACGACATCCCTGCCGGAGTCGCTCGGCGGGAGCCGCAACTGGGACTACCGGTACTCCTGGCTACGCGATGCCACGTTGACGCTCTCGGCGCTGATGGTGGCCGGATACAGCGACGAGGCGCAGGCCTGGAGGGACTGGCTCCTTCGGGCCGTCGCGGGCGAGCCGTCGAAGCTGCAGATCATGTACGGCCCGGCGGGCGAGCGGACTCTGGTGGAACGCGAGATCCCGTGGTTGCCCGGTTACGAGAGCTCAGCCCCTGTGCGGATCGGCAACGCGGCGGCAGGGCAGTTCCAGCTCGATGTCTACGGCGAGGTGCTCGGGGCCCTTCACGAAGGTCGCAGGCTCGGGCTGGAGAGCTCCGGGCCGGCATGGGACCTCGAGCTCGCGATCATGGACTTCCTCGAGTCCGGCTGGAAGTTGCCCGACGATGGGATCTGGGAGGTACGTGGGCCACAGCGCCAGTTCACGCACTCCAAGGTCATGGCGTGGATGGCCGTCGACCGGGCGGTGAAGGACATCGAGGAATACGGGCTCGAGGGCCCGGCCGATCGCTGGAAGGCGTTGCGGGACGAGATCCACTCCCAGGTGTGCGAGAAGGGATACGACCCTGACCGCAGGACGTTCACCCAGTACTACGGATCGACCGATCTCGACGCCAGCACGCTGATGATCCCGCTCGTCGGCTTCCTGCCTGCGACCGACGAGCGCGTGGTCGCCACGGTCGAGGCCATCCAGCGCGAACTCACCCAGGACGGGTTCGTGATGCGTTACGACTCGACGAAGTCCGAGCAGGTGGATGGGCTCACTGGGAGGGAGGGAGCGTTTCTTGCTTGCTCGTTCTGGATGGCTGACGCTTTGCACCTGATCGGCCGCCACTCCGAAGCGATTGATTTGTTCGAGAAGCTCCTGGCGCTCCGCAACGACCTCGGCCTCCTCGCCGAGGAGTACGACCCGATCGCCGGGCGCCAAGTGGGCAACTTCCCGCAGGCCTTCAGCCATGTGTCGCTCGTCAACACCGCAGCCGGTCTTGCTCATGTCGAGACGCTTCACCCGATGAGCCACGCGGCCCGGATCGCAGGCATCCGGCCCGACATGCACAAGATCCGCAGGAGCCGCAGCCATTCGAAGCTGCGGAGGGCATTTCATCACTGATCCAGACGATCTCCAAGGAGCCCCATAGTGAAAGCCATCACCGTCGTCCCAGGCAAGGCGAACTCGACGACCCTCGAGGAGTTCAAAGCGCCTACGCCTGAACAGGGCAGCGTCCTCGTCGACACGATCGCCGTCGGGATCTGCGGAACGGACCTCGAGATAGCGGGCGGCGAGTACGGCTGGGCGCCGCCAGGTCACGAGCGCCTCGTGCTCGGCCATGAGTCGATCGGCCGCGTGCGGGAAGCCCCTCCGGGGTCAGGCTTTGCCGAGGGCGACTACGTCGTCGGCATCGTGCGGCGCCCTGATCCGGTGCCTTGTTACAACTGCGCGGCGGGAGAGTGGGACTTCTGCCGCAACGGCCAGTACACCGAGCACGGGATCAAGTCCCTCGACGGGTTCATGCGCCAGCAGTACCGCGCCGAGCCCGATGCCCTCGTGAAGATCGATGAGGTGCTAGGCGAGCTCGGCGTGCTGCTCGAGCCGACGAGTGTCGTCGCCAAGGCCTGGGAGCAGGCCGAGCGAGTTGCCAACCGAGCCACGTGGCACCCCAAGGTCGCGGTCGTGACCGGCGCTGGACCCATCGGCTTGCTCGCGGCACTGATCGGCGTGCAGAAGGGCCTCGAGGTCCACGTGTTCGACCAGATGACCGATGGCCTCAAGCCGGACCTCGTACGGCAGCTGGGCGCGAACTACCACACCGGCCCGATCGAGCAGTCGGTCGAGGACCCTGACGTCATCCTCGAGTGCACTGGTGTGGCGTCGCTCGTCTTCGATGCCATCGAGCACATCGGCGCCGGTGGGGTCGTCTGCCTCACTGGCGTCTCCTCGATCGGCCGTGAGCTCTCGATCGACGCCGGCATGGTCAACCGCTCCATGGTCCTCGCGAACGAAGGCATCGTCGGCTCGGTGAACGCCAACCGGCGCCACTATGAAGATGCCGCCGCCGCGCTGGCGAAAGCGAACATCGAGTGGCTCTCCCAACTCGTCACGCGCAAGGTCCCGATCGAGGACTTCGCGCAGGCGTTCGACCGCCAGGCCGACGATGTGAAGGTCGTCATCCAGATCTCGGTGGAGTGACGCCGTGCCCTTCTCGCACATCGCCGATGGTGTCATCGAGATAGACACGCTGCTGGGCGGCTGGGAGCGCATGACCGCCGGCTACCTCATAGAAGGACCGCGCCCCGTGCTCGTGGAGACCGGCAGCCAGAGCTCGATCGAGACCTTGCTCGCGGCGCTTGCGGAGCTCGGTGTGACGCCGTCGGACCTCGCGGGCGTGGCCGTGACCCACATCCACCTCGACCACGCGGGCGGCGTCGGCGACGTCGCCCGCGCCTTTCCCGAGGCGACGGTTTACGTGCACGAGAAGGGAGCCCGGCACCTGGCGGACCCGACCAAGCTCGTCGACTCCGCAGCCCGCGTCTACGGCCCACTGCTCGACTCCCTCTATGGACGGCTCGATCCCACACCAGCGGAGCGCTTGCACGTCCTCGCAGACGAGGAAGAGATCGACATCGGCAATGGGCGGACGCTTCGCGCAATCGACTCCCCCGGGCACGCGAAGCACCATCTCGGGCTTCTCGACTCAGCCTCCGGCTTCCTCTTTGCCGGAGACGCGGTCGGCGTCCGCCTGCCCGACGGTGGGCTGCTGCGGCCGGCGACGCCGCCGCCGGACTTCGACCTCGACCAAGCCCTCACGTCGCTCCGCAAGTTCGCCGATCACAGCCCGACCGGCATCGCACTCGCCCATTACGGGCTCGTGCCGATCCCGCCGTCCGACTTGCTCGCCGAAGCGGCCGAGACGCTCACGGCGTGGGCGGAGGTGGCAACGCGGGCATGGCGTGAGGGGGTGGATATTGCGGAGGCGCTCGGGGACCGTTTCGGCGCGGACATCGAGTCGGTGCCGCTTGAGTACCGCGAGAAACTCGAGACCCTCAACGGCATCCACTCCAACGCCGCGGGCTTCCGCCGGTGGCTCGACCAGGGCGCCGGCGCCGGAGCTGGCGCTACGCCTGGCGCTACGCCTGGCGCTACGACAGCACCCGGCGCCTGAAGTTCCGCAGGCCGAGCGTCAAGAACAGGGCCGAGAACCCGATCCACACCGGGTAGATCACGTAGAGGTGCATGTGAGAGAAGGGCGTGAACGCTGCCCGCATTCCCTCTGTGATGTAGATCAGCGGGTTCACGAGCACGAGGACCTGGAGCCAGTGGAAGCCGCCCACCTTCACCGGTGACAACCGCGTCCACTGGTAGTAGGTACCGCCGAGGAATGTGATCGGCAAGATGATGAACCCGAACATAAGCCCGATGTTGCGCGGCTCGAAGTAGGTGCCGAGCAGGAGGCCGAGCGCCGTGAAGCCGATGCAGGCGATCGGTATGAGGGTGATGATGATCGGCCAGTGGAACGTGAGGTGAGCCGCCACGCCGGGAGCGTGGATGACCGCGGCGATGGGGAAGACGATCACCGCCGAGATGAGGCCCTGCACGGCGCCCGAGAGCACCTTCGCGATGGCGACGAGCCAGATCGGGCACGGTGCCTGCACGCGGTCCTCGATCTCGCGGGTGTATCCGAACTCCTGTGAGAGAGCGAGCGCGACCGACTGGACGCCCTGGAACATGATCGAGATGGCGACCACTCCGGGGACGAGGACGGTGGCGAATGCCGATTCGCTCGCCCTGCCGTGACCGCCGCCCACTCCCTGGCCGATGGTCGGGAAGACGTAGAGGAAGACGAAGACGAGAAGGAATGGCTGGATGACGGTGCGGAGGACGAATTCGATGAAGTGTTTCTTCACGACGAGGAGGTCGCGCTGGATGAGCGCCGCGAGGGCGAGGCGGCTCGCCGCGCCGGCTGACCGGACGGGGCGCGTCGAGACATGCGTATGGCCCGGCGCGAGTTGGGTCGTAGATGTTGCCATCAGTCCCGCAGCTCCTTGCCGGTCATGGTGATGAAAACGGTCTCGAGGGTCGTCTCGCTGACCGACAGGTCCTCGATATCGAAGCCGCCCTGCTCGGCGGCTTCGATAACTCGGGGGAGGAGCCGGTCGCGCCCTTGCACGCGCAGTTCGACCCCGCCCTCCATCGTCCGCGATCCGGTGACGCCCTCTAGGTGCTCGCTCAAGTAGTCGGCGAGCCTGGTCGTGTCGCCCTTGGCGAGGACGGTGAGGACGGTGTCGGTGCCGACGCTCTGCTTCAGTGCGACTGGCGTGTCGAGGGCGAGGATATGGCCGTGGTCCATGATCGCCACCCGATCGCAGAGCTGGTCGGCCTCTTCCATGTAGTGAGTAGTGAGCAGGATCGTCTGGCCGTCACCGTTGAGCTCCCCGAGGATCTCCCAGAGAGCGAGCCGGCTCTGAGGGTCGAGCCCGGCCGTCGGCTCGTCCATCGAGAGGACGGCAGGGCGGTGGAATATGGCGCGGGCGACCATGAGCCGCTGGGCCATCCCGCCGGAGAGGGCGTAGACGGAAGCCTTGGCCCACTTGGCGAGATGGAACTGCTCGAGGAGGTTGTCAGCCGTCTTCTTCGACTCCTTGCGCGGGATGCCGAAGAGCAGGCCGTGGTAGTAGAGGTTCTCCCAGACGGTCAGCTGGCGGTCGAGCGTGTTCTGCTGGGAGACGACGCCGATCAGCTGCTTTGCGAGCGCGGGGTGGGCGACGACGTCGATGCCACCGACGTAAGCCTCTCCCGACGTCGGGATGACTCTCGTGGTGAGCATGCCGGCGGTGGTGGTCTTTCCGGCTCCGTTCGGGCCAAGGAGGCCGAAGATCTCCCCTGCGCGGACGTCGAGGTTCAGCGCGTCGACGGCTTTGAAGTCTGTCCCGGGGTACACCTTCGTCAGATCGCTCGTGTGTATCACGACCTCGGCGTTGGCAAGGACCTTTGCTCGCTCGATGGTGGCGGCTGCGTCGCGGCGAGCGCTGGCGCTGGCGCTGGCGCTTGCGCCGTAGCGGGCGCTTGCGCTGGGGCTCGAGCTAGGCAACATCAGCTGCAGCTTGTTGGGTGGGACACCCTGTGGTCAAGAGTTGCCCGAGAGTGGGCACCAGGTGGTTGGTGCGCCGGGCTCAAGTTTTTCCAACTGCTGGACGACAACATGGTGCATATGCCGTGCACGGTTGTCGTCCAGCGGTTGTAATCCGGGCCGCGTCGAGAGGGTCCGGGCACAATCAGGAGCGCCGGAAGCCGGACCCGTTCGGAGACCGCGCTTTGTAGTACCGAGTTGGCAACCTAGGCTTAGGGGCTTACCTGTTACCACCGGGCGTCGGGCTTCGGCGGCACGGGTAGCAGCAGTTGCAGTGGCAGTCCACGCGAGGGAGGGGCCTGCTCTTGGAAACCGCCAGCAGGTGGGCGATACGGCGGGAGGGCGCGGGCGTGCAGGTGCTGCCCGAGCCTCCTACCGATGCCGAGCGTGGGCTCTATGTCAAGAGACACCTGAGGGTTCTGGCGTGCGCACTCATCGTCGCTTCGATCGGTATCACCTACAGCCTCGTCCGCATCTCGCTCGCCATCCGATGGGGTGAGGTGCTGCTCGCATACTCATGCTACGCAGCTCTTTCCTTCTCGGTCTCGCTGTACAGCAACTACTTCACCAAGGACTTCGACGTCGCCGGCCACGACGCATTCGTGAGGTCGTGGCGATTCAGCTCCTATCCCTCGATCGACGTCTGGCTGCCGAACTGCGGCGAGTCGATCGAGGTCCTCCGCAACACCTGGAACCATGCTCGCAACATCGAGTGGCCCGGCGTCCTGACCTATTTCTGTCTGGACGATCGAGGGCTCGACGAGGTTCGGGCGCTTGCCGACGAGTTTGGGTTCATCTACATGTCCCGGCCGGACAAGGGCTGGATGAAGAAGTCAGGAAACTTGAAGTTCGCCTTCGAGCATTCCTTCGGCGAGCTGGTCTTCCTGCTCGACGCGGACTTCTGCCCGCGGCCCGACGTTCTCATGGAGCTGGTCCCCTACCTGCAATCCGACGACCGGCTCGCGATCGTGCAGACCTCGCAGTACTTCCGCATCCACAAGTCACAGAACTGGATCGAGAAGGGCGCCGCCCAGGTGCAGGAGTACTTCTACAGGGCCTGTCAGTGGTCTCGTCAGCAGCGCGGCGCCTCGATATGTTGCGGGACCAACGCCTTGTACAGGCGATCAGCGCTCGAACAGAACGGCGGCATGACCCTCGTGCCCCAGGGCGAGGACATGCGGACTGGCTTCGACCTCCAGCTGCTCGGCTGGAAGATGCTCTATCTTCCGCTCAACCTGGCCTCGGGCCTCTGCCCCTCGGACCTGTCGGCATTCTTCAAGCAGCAGTACCGCTGGTGCACCGGCTCGCTCCGACTGCTGGCCGAGAAGCGGTTCTGGACTGCGGACCTACGCCCTTCTCAGCGGCTCTGCTACATCGCCGGGTTCAACTACTACCTGCTCACAGCGATGTACACGTTCGTGATCCCGACGCTGATGCTCACAATGCTGACGTTCTACCCAGAGAGGTTCCGCGTCGCGAACTACATCGTGTTGTTGCCTGCGATGTTCGTGATGCTCTTCGTTTACCCGCTCTGGCATCGCTGCCGTTACGGACCGGATGCATGGTCGGTGAAGATCATCTGCGAGTGGTCCTATGTCTTCGCGATCCTCGACTTCTTGATGGAGACGGTGATCCCCTGGGACGCGACTGGTTCGGGCAATGCGTCGGTCGCGTCGACGGCCCGATTTCGGCAATTCCAGCTGTCTTCGGTACTCTGGAACGGGGTTAGTTCGATTCTGTGGGTCGGTCTCGGGATCTGGCGAGTGGCGACCGGCGACTGGGTCAGCTTTCTCTTCGCAGTCGTCATGGGCTGCTTTTATGTGACAAATTCGTACCGGCTCGTTGAGTCCTTCTTTACCAAGGAGTTAGTTGCATGAAACGCGGGGCACTCATACTGGGGATGAGCGTGATGGTGGCGGCGGGGATTCCTGCAGTCTCTTGTGCCGCCGTCAACGGCGGGTCGGGTGCTGCGAGGCACGCCAATAAGCCGGTCGCTCAGACGGCCGGCAAGAAGCACACGACGATCCTGAAGGGGATAGACGTCGCTTGGGGGACCACCTCAAAGACGAATCTGCCTTGGGTCGAGAGCGAGGCTCACAAGATCGTCGACTACGTCGAATCGCTCGACGCCAACACGATCTCGATCAACTTCAAGTATTTCCAGAAGCACCTGGACTCGGACTCGGTCTACACGAACGCAGGTACTCCCACCGTGGCGGAGCTCGCGGAGGTGATCCAGATCGCGCAGTCCGCCGGCCTCATGGTCCAGCTGAGACCGCTTCTCTCGGTCGTTGACAGCGACAAACCGCGCGGCGTCGCGATGCCATCGAACCCGTCGGCGTGGATGGGCTCGTTGTTCAAGACGCTGAGGCCGTACGTGAAGCTCGCGCAGAAGTATCGCGTAGAGGCGTTCGTCTGGGGCTCCGAGTTCACCAAGATGACGGCGCACTTGCCGGAGAAGGATTGGACAGGGCTGATCGAACGGTTGAAGAAGAACTACACCGGTCGGCTCCAGTACGCAGCCGGGCACGCGGCGTACCTCGTGAAATCGGGGCCTCTCTCGCCGAACATGCCCGGGTACAAGGACTATGTCGACGGGTACTTCCCCGTGAATGCGGGGCCGCACGCGTCGATCAACCGGCTCATCGCCGGGTGGCAACAGTGGCTGAAGGTCGTCCCGAAGTCCACGCTCTCGAACACCGTGATCTCCGAGGTGGGGATCCCCGTCGCGAGCGACGCCTACGAAATGCCCTGGGGCTCGCCGCCGACCTCGCTCAAGTACCTCTACATGCAGCAGCGATGGTTCACCATGGTCTGCGACATCGTGAAGTCGGACCACATGAAGGGAGTGTTCTTCTGGCGCCTCGACTTCCCCATTGATCCATATACCGTCAACGGGGACTCGAAGGCGTTGACCTCGGACGCGTTCGCTGACCGACCTGGGGCTGACGAGATCAAGGCCTGTTACTCGAGGACTTTGTGACCGACCTCCTCGCACCCCGCCGAGCGCGAGCCTTCGAGGTCTCGCCGGCGGCTGTCGAGGAGCCTCGTGTCTCTCTGCCCGACATAGCCGAGGCCGGGCCTCAGAGCCGCCTCTTGTGGGTCCTCCCGCTCGCGCTCGTGCTAGTCGTGCAACTCCTGCTGTCGGTTCGGCAGCACAACACAGCCTTCCAAGACGAGGCGCTCTATCTTTACGTGGGCCACCTCGACCTCCTCACCTGGCTGCACGGAGCGACCTTCCATGACTTCTCGCTCTCGTGGTACGCCGGATGGTTCTCGGGCGACCCTTACCTCTATCCACCACTGGCGGCGATCGCCAGTTCACTCGGAGGGCTCGAGGCTGCGAGGGATCTGAGCCTCGCGTTCATGCTCGGGTCCACAGTCTGCGTCTTCGGATGCGGTCGGCGACTTTTCGGCATCCTGCCAGGATTGCTGGGCGCGGCACTGTTCGGCTTCTCCGCGCCGACTCTGTTTCTGGGGAATTTCGCGACGTTCGACGCCCCGACGATCTTCCTCTTGTCGTTGGCGGCGTGGATCACCTGTGTGGCGGCCGACGTCGACACCTACGCGATGTGGGGACTGACAATCGCTGCGGGGCTGATCGCGGGATTGGGAGGGTTGACGAAGTACGTCGGGATTCTGTTCTTCCCCACCCTTGCGGTCCTGACCGTGATGTCGACCGTGTCGCGATCGGGCTGGAGGCGCGCCCTCGTGCGGGGGGCGGTGTTCGTTACGACCGCAGCCAGTGCGCTTCTCATGTCGGTGGCGCTCGAGCCGAACATCGTCAAGGGCTTCACAGCGACCACGGCTACGAGGTCGGTGATGGGGGCAGCACGAGCCACTACCGTCGTGGGCGTCGACACGGTCGTCGGGCGCTCTCTGTGGTACATCGGCGGCGTCGTCGTCCTCGGTCTCCTGGGGTGCGTGACCCTCAGGCTTCGCAGGGCTCCGATCTCGACGCAGCTGCTCGGGGTGGCGCTGTTCGGAACGGGCTTGCTCGTGACGGTCGGGCAAGCGTGGCTCCACACAACTGTCTCGCTCTTCAAGCAGGACGGATACGGCCTCGTATTCGTCGCGGTCGTGGCCGGCGAAGGGCTCGCACAGCTCGTCAGATGGTGGAGGGGCCGCGCCGTGGTGCCCGTGCTTGGCGTCGTCGCATTGCTGCTCTCGTTCGCCGGGAACACGTTCCAGACCGACATGGGTTGGCCTAACGAGACGAGCATCATCAACTACGCAGGGACGATGGTGCATCCCGGCAAGCAGGTCTACCTCGCGGACCTCGACCAGATCTTCGAGTACTACCTGCAAGACCACACCTCGGTGTCACAGTGGGTCTCGACGGACAACTTCACCTACTACGACCCGAACCTGCATCGCTCGCTCACGGGGCTCGATGCCTACCGGGGCGCCATCGGCAACTCCTATTTCTCGCTGATCGTGCTGGGCTCGAAGGGGCCGAACCCCGCGCTCGACCGCGACCTCGTTCACGCGATCCACGAGAGCGGTCACTACAAGCTTGTCACCGAGATGCTCGGTAACCCTGGCAGCACGGAGCGATGGACCGTCTTCCAGGTAGTGCCACCCTCGACCGGGACATGAGACGACGGATCATCGGGCTCGTCGCGCTCCTGATCGTCACGTCAGGAGTAGTGGCCTGGCACCTGCGCTCGGGCCAGGATCCGGCCTCTGACCCGGGTATCACGACCGGTGCGCAGCCCACCCACCGGCTGGCGGAGAATCTCGGCATCGACATCTGGTGGCACAAGCGGGACGTCTACGACACTCCCACCGATGAGAGGAGCGAAGCCGAAGCCATTGTCCGCTACGTCGATGTTGACCTCCATGCGAATTCGATCTCCATCGGCTTTCCCATCTACACCGCCTCCGACCGGTCCGATCTCGTATTCACGAGGAGGCCGACGCCGTCGACGAGTGATCTCCTGATACTGATCCGGGTCGCGCGGGCAGCAGGCCTCCGCATCCAGTTGCGCCCCCTGATAAACGTCGGCATCGGGAGCTACAGCTGGCGGGGCCGTCTCAAGCCCACTGACCTGAAGGCGTTCTTTACCTCGTACTACGAGGTGCTCAAGCCGTATCTGGAGCTCGCCCAACGCGAGAAGATGGGGTCGTTCGTCTACGCGAGCGAGTTCTGGTCGCTCAGCGTGAGGCGCGCCGACGCTCCGGCGTGGGCGCACCTCGTGTCGCTAATGCGGTTGGTGTACCACGGGCACCTCGAGTACGACTCCTCGGGCGTGCCCTACCTCGACAAGCAGGTGATAGTCCCCGGCTACGACCACGTGATGGATGCCTACTTCTCGGTCCCCCTCGGAGCGAAGGCAACTGTCGCGCAGCTGTACAAGGGTTGGGTCAGCCGTTTCGACGAGCTCCCCGCCTCGGTCGTCGCTCACTCGGTCATCGAGGAGCTCGGCTTCATCGCCCGGTCCGACGGGTACGAGCACCCGTCCCGGGTCGACAGCGGGCCGACCGACTCGAAGTACCTGTACATGCAGGACCGGTGGTTCACGATGGCTTGTGAGATCGTCCACCACTTCCACATACGAGGCGTGTACTTCTGGAACCTCGACTTCAACACCGACCCGCTGACGACCGCAGGGACAGCCAAGTCTCTCGGCCCGACGGTCTGGGCGGATCGAGCCGGCGCGACTGCTATCGCGCGCTGCTTCCGCGGGTTTGCCGCTTAGCAAGACGCAGATCCCAAGACGCCCGCTCGGCGTCGTCCATCGCATAGGCGATGAAGAGCGACCGCAGGGCGTCGGTGAGCACGAGCTTGTCGTACTCGTCCGGTCGCGCGAGGTGCTCCAGCACGAAACCATCGACCATCGCCATGAACGCCCTCGCGCCCTGCCTCGGGCGCCGCGCCCCTGCGGCAGCGAGTGCACTCTCCGCCGCCCGCTCGAACGCGCTCATCGACTCGGCGACCGCATCACGTAGGTGTGAGCTCCTCGCAGCATGAAGGTACGCCTCGATCTGGGCGAGCTCCATCGCCCGCTCTCCGGTCAGGAGCACCTCTGCGAAGAGCGCGGCGATCTCGTCCCCGGTCGCACGCTCCGGCAGAGCGCGGGAAACGGCGTCGAGCTCGGCCGCCCGCTCGCTCGTGAACCTACGTGTCGCCTCCTCCAAGAGCTCGTCGATCGAGGAGAAGAAGTAGCTGGTAGTCGAGAGCGGCAGTCCGGCCCGCGCTGCGATCGCCCGATGAGTTGCCGCTGTCGTTCCCGACTCGGCCACGATCTCCATCGCCGCTCGCAGGAGGGCGTCCCGCCTCTTCTCGGCTGACGCGCGGTGGTGTCGGTCGCGGGTGGAGGTCATGGGGTAGCTGCCCGCGGCGCCCCGTTCAGGCGGGAGAACATCGAGCGTTGCGACTTGTAGAGCTTCGGGAATTCGCCGTAGAGCTGTTCGTAGGTCGCTCGCGTGGCCGGATCGGGGGAGAACGACCGCTCGGTGCTGATCAAGTGGCCCACCTCGCTGCTGGTTATCGCGCCGAGCGCTATCGCGGCGAAGACCGCCGCTCCGCGGAGATTGGCGTGCAGCGGCAGCGCGACCCGTTCGATCGTGCGGTCCATCACATCCGCATGTATCTGGCACCAGAGGTCCGACTGTGCGCCTCCACCGATGATGCGGATCGGGTCGAGCCGTCGCCCGGCGAAGGACTCGACGGCTTCGTGGAGCCACAGGCTGTTGAGCGCTACTCCTTCGAGGACAGCTCGGGCGAGGTCGGCGCGAGTCGCGTGGAGTGAGACGTTGTGGAACCCCGCACGAGCTCGCTTGTCGTCCACCGGCGAGCGCTCGCCGTTCAGCCACGGAGTGAAGATGACCTTGCCTGCACCTACCGATGACGTAGCGGCCTCCGCCAGCACGTCGGCGTAGCTCGAGCCCTGGAACAGCGTGTCACGTAGCCATTGCAGGCAGAGCCCGCCTGTCTCGTGGTTGTTGGCGATCATGTACTGGCTCGTGCTCAACCCCGGCACCGAGACGATGGAGTGTAGGGGGTCGGTCTTCTTGAAGGGCACCGGTGCGCCGATCCACGAAGTCGTCGAGATCGCAAGGTGCGTGTCGAAGTCCCGGACGGCACCTGCTCCACAGGCCGCCGAGTGGAGGTCGGGCGTCCCGGTGACGACGCGCACACCCGCGGGCAGGCCGAGCTGCTCGGCGACGGCAGGGGCGACCGTACCGATGACCGACCCCGTCGGGAGCAAGGGCGGGAGCTTGGACTCGTCGACTCCGGCGAGGCGCACGAGGACCGGGTCGTAGCCCATGACATCCAGCTGACGGTTGTCGGTGAGCCACGACGCTGTCATGGAGGCGTGGGTCGCGGCCGGTAGCCCTGTGAAGCGCATCGAGAGGAAGTCGACCGGCTCCAGGTAGTACGCCGTCTTCGCGACGACTTCGGGGCGCTCGTTCTGGAAGTAGAGGATGTGCCCGATCGGGTCGGAGCCGCTCGAGGAAGGCGCACCGCCGCTGCGGCGGATCCACTGGAGGGCGGGCCGCGGGGCGTAGCCCGCCACAGGCCCGCCGATCACCTTGCGGGAGTACCTCGCCCCCCGGTTGTCCATCCACATGACGCACTCGCCGACCGGCTCGCCGGACGAGTCGACTGGGACCGTGCTCGCCCATTGGCCGGTACAGGACACCGCCTCGATCTGAGCGGCCTCGACGGCACCGCTCGCGAGCCCCCGGCGCACGGCGTCACAAATCAGCGCCCACCAGGCCGCCGCGTCCTGTGAGGCTCCTCCGCCCGGCAGCCACGTCGTCTGGACGAGCTGGTGATCGTGCCAGAGGATCTCGCCGGTGAACCGGACGAAACCCACCTTCGGGCCACCTGTCCCGAGGTCGACCGCTAGACAGACGCCTGAGCGAGAGCCAGCGGCCGCACTCACGCCAGGACCGGCGGAAGCGACTGATGGCGGTCCATCATGTCGCCCATCACCATGCGGAGGAACTCGTCGGCCTCGTCTGTCATCCCACCAGCGACGCCACCGTAGATGGCGCTGCTCTTGGCTGGGAGGCCGGCTGCGTGTTGTGCGTTCGCCCATGTGACTGCCTCGTCGAGATCTGCGGCGAAGCTCTCGGCGACGCCAGGGTGGGTCTGTGGCCGGGTGACGGCCATGTGGAGCGCGTTCGGGTACTGCTGACCGTTGAAGCGCCACCCACGCAGGCGCATGAAATCGTTCACGTGGTACACGTCGAAGGCATCGCTCCTGAACGAGAAGAGAAACGTGGGGTCTCCCACCATCTCGAGCTCTCCGTGCGAGCGCACCGCCGCTTGCATCACGGCCGACGTGTCGAAGATCTCCTTCGCGTACCCGCGGTACCCCTCGCGCCCGAGCGAGACGAGCGACGCCCAGGTCGCCGCGAGGAGCCCACCAGAACGAGATCCATCCATACCGGGCGAGCAGTACTTGCCGCCGCTCCAGTCAGGGAGGAAGAAGTACTGCGAGTTGCGCAATGCTTTGTCGCGGAAGAGCAGCGTGGAGGTGCCCTTCAGCGCGTAACCGTACTTGTGGGTGTCGGCCGAGATCGAGGTCACACCAGGTACGCGGAAGTCGAACAGTGGGATGTCGTATCCGAGCTCCTGGCCGAAGGGAAGGATGAAGCCGCCGAGGCAGCCGTCGACGTGAAGGCCGACTCCCCGTTCCTCGGCGATCTGGCCGAGCTCCGCTATGGGGTCGATCGTCCCGTACCCGTAGTTGCAAGCCGATCCGATCAAAGCGATGGTCTCCCCGTCGATGTGGTCCCGGACCCAGCCGAGGTCGACCTTCGTGGACTTCGGGTCGACCGGAGCCTTGCGGAGCTCGACACCGAAGAGGTGGCATGCCTTGTCGAAGGCCGGATGCGCCGTCTCCGGCTTGATCACGTTCGGGCGGGTCACTCCACGTGTCTGCGCCGCGTGCTCGCGGTACGCCAGCACCGCGTGGCAAATGCTGCCCGTGCCGCCGGACGTGACGAGACCGGCAGGCGTCGTGCCTTGGATCGCCTCAGCGTGGAAGAGATCGAGCGCCATCGCGATTATCTCGCCCTCGAAACGGGTCTGGCTCGGGCAGATATCGCGTTGCAGGGCGTTCACGTGGGCATAGAGGGCGAAGGCCTCGTTCATGAAGCCGTAGTGATCGTGGTCGCCGCAGTACATCGTGCCCGAGCACTTGCCGGACTCCCACGAGGCGTCCTCGCTCTTTGCCATCTCTTGCAGCTCGGCGAGGATCTCGGAGCGCGGCCTGCCCTTCTCAGGAAGTGTCCGATTGACGCCGAACCTCTCGGCGTAGGGATAGTCGTGGCTCATTCCATCGGCTCCTTGTCGATTTGGCTCTGGTAGTCAAGCACAAACCTGGACATCTGTCCAGACTCAGTCAGGGCAGCGAACACCTAGTTGACCCTCCGAAATGCTCCCGACACACGGGCGTGGCAGCGTATGGGGATGGCAGATCTCTTCGACGGCTACGGTAGGGCTCAACCAGGCCCGCTCGCGGCTGCCTTCGACGAGGTCATCGACCCGGCAAGCTCGGCTCGACCTGGCTACGAGGAAGTCGTCTCGGTCCTTTTGCACCTCGATCCCGACGACATCTCCGGGCGCGCGGCGCGCCTCGCGCGTGCCTTCATGGACCAGGGAGTGACGTTCGACCTCGATGGTGAGGAGCGTCCGTTCCCGCTCGACGTCGTGCCGCGCGTGTTCACGGCGGAGGATTGGCGCCGCATCTCCGGAGGGGTCGCGCAGCGGGTGCGGGCTTTGGAGGCGTTCTTACAGGATGTGTACAACGCGGGCCGGATCCTCGACGACGGCGTGATCCCGTACCGGGTGATCATGAGCTCGCCGGGCTTCCTGCGGGCCGTCCATGGGGTCAACCCCCCGAACGGAGTGCGCATCCACGTCGCCGGCATCGACGTCGTGCGCGACGAGGACGGCGAGTTCCGCGTGCTCGAGGACAACCTGCGGTGCCCGTCCGGCGTGAGCTACGTCCTCGCGAACCGTGCGGCGATGGCACGGGTGATCCCCGAGATCTTCTGGGGCCAGCCGATCCAGATGGTCTCGGACTACCCGGCCCGGCTCGTGCGGGCATTGCGCTGCGCCGCACCGACGGGCGTCGTGGACCCCACCGTCGTAGTCCTGACTCCGGGCGTGTACAACTCCGCCTTCTACGAGCACGCTCTCCTCGCGAGGCTGATGGGCGTACACCTCGTCGAGGGACGCGACCTCGTCTGCCACGGGACCGATGTCTTCCTCCGGACCACCGAGGGCGAGATCCCGGTACATGTGATCTACCGCCGCGTTGACGACGACTACATCGACCCGCTGCAGTTCCGCCCGGAGTCGCTCGTCGGTTGCCCCGGTCTCGTGAACGCCGCCCGGGCGGGCCGTGTGACTGTCGCGAACGCGGTAGGTAATGGGATCGCCGACGACAAGTTGATCTACTCGTATGTGCCGGACATGATCCGGTACTACTTGGACGAGGACCCGATCCTCGAGAACGTGGAGACGATCAGGCTCTTCGAGGACGAAGCTCGCGAAGATGCCTTCAAGCGCCGATCGGAGCTCGTGTTCAAGCGCGTGGACGGGTCCGGCGGCAAGGATCTCGTGCTCGGTCCTTTCGCGACCGAGCGCGAGCTCGACGAGGTCTGCGCTGCCGTCTCGCGTCACCCGCGGGCCTGGGTGGCACAACGACTCATCGCCCTGTCGACCTCGCCGACGTGGATCACCGACCGCATGGAACGGCGCCACGTGGACTTGCGCCCGTTCGCTGTCAACGACGGGGAGAACGTCTGGGTCCTGCCGGGCGGGCTGACAAGAGTCGCCCTGCAAGAAGGCGGGCTCGTGGTCAACTCGAGCCAAGGTGGCGGATCGAAGGACACATGGGTCGTCGGAGGTGGCGGCTACTCGGACATCCGGTCCGGGCGCGACTCCCACGCCGCGCGGCCGTCTCAGATGTTCACCGCCGGCGCACCCATGGACGCCGGCCCGCCAGTCGATGCCGTGATCGGCCAACAGCAACAGCAGCAGCAACAACAGCAGAAGCAGGCCGGTCCGCCGCAGGCAGCACCGCCTGGCGAGGCACGGCCGTGAGCAATGCTCTGCTGAGCCGCGTGGCCGAGTCGATCTTCTGGGTGGGGCGCTACCTCGAGCGGGCCGAGGGCACTGCCCGCATCCTCGACGTGGTCGTCTACCAGGCGCTCGAGCAGAATACGGACTCCGGCGGCGCCACGAGCAGGCGGCTCCTTGCCGTGATGGGGCTCCCGATCGAGGACACGGACTTCTGGCAGGTCACAGAGCGACTGGCGAGAGACCAGGGAGGCAAGTCGTCGATCGCCGGCGCGATCTCCGCCGCCCGCGAGAACACGCGTGCGGTCCGGCACGTCATCCCGGTCGAGCTCTGGGAGCGGATCAATGCGACCTGGAGCGAGCTGCCCCGCCAGTGGGATCTCGCGCGCCACGTCGGGCCCGCCTCGTATCTCGCGTTCGTCAAGACCCAGACGGCCGCTATCACCGGCCTTGCCGACACGATGATGAGCCGCGATCAGACGTGGCTGTTCTTCAGCCTCGGGCGCGCGCTCGAGCGGACCGACATGCTCGCGCGCCAGCTCGCGTCCCTCGAGTTCGAGGACATCTCGGACACCGGCCTCGTCCTGTTGCTGCGCTCTTGTGGCGGCTACGAGCCGTACCTCCGTCTCTCCCAAGGTGTCGTCGAGCCGGCCAGGGTCCTCGATTTCTTGCTGCGCGACCGGCTCTTTCCCAGGTCTGCCTTCTCGTCGCTCACGGTCGCAGAGGACTGCCTGACCCAGATCGACGCTGGCCGTCACGACGAGTGGGACGAGGCACGCGGCCTCGTCGGCCTTGCACGCGCCGAGCTCGAGTACTCCGCGCCGACGACGCTGTCAGTTGGTCTCGAGAACCGCTTGGAGCGGCTCCAGCGCAACATCTCGCAGGTGTCTGACGCGGTCACGCGGCGTTTCTTCGCCCATGACCTACCGACCGAGTGGCGGCGGGGCGCAGGCTCATGAGGCGTTTCTCCGGCTGGCGCCTGCGCACCGACCACGTGACCACCTTCCGGTACTCCTCGCCCGCGCGCGCATCGTACAACGAGGTGCGCAAGAGCCCGCTCACCACTGCCTTCCAGACTGCCCTCGACGCCCGGGTCGTCACGACTCCCGCCGCGTCGCAGTACGCCTATCGGGACTACTGGGGCACCCAGGTCGTGGCTTTCAACGTCAGCGGTCCGCACGAGCGCCTCGTCGTGCAAGGGTCCTCGCTCGTCGAGACACACCCTCCGGCCGACGTTCCCGACTGCTCGTGGTCCGAGGTGGACGCCGCAGCCGAGCGGCTCGTCGAGTACCTCGTACCGACCTACTACACGGCTCCTAACGAAGAGCTCGCCGCCAAGGCCGCTGAGATTCGAGGATCGGCCGCCAGCCCCATCGATGCGATCACCGCGGCCGTGCACTTCGCGTACGACTCGCTCGAGTACGTGAAGGGCGTGACCCATGTGCACTCCCCGGCCCTCGAGGCCCTTCACCATGGGAGCGGTGTCTGCCAGGACTTCGCTCACCTTGCGTTGACGGTGCTTCGCGTCATGGGGGTCCCGGCCCGCTATGTCTCGGGCTACGTCCACCCGGACTCAGATGCCGCTGTCGGCACCGCCCGCGATGCCGAGAGCCACGCCTGGATCGAGTCCTGGGCCGGTCGATGGTGGCCCCTCGACCCGACGCATGACAGCGACGTCGGCCTGCGGCACATCGTCGTCGCGCGCGGCCGTGACTACCGCGACGTCCCTCCTGTGAAGGGCATCTACGCCGGCTCGGCCGGGGACTCGAAGACGGTGACGGTGTCGATCACGCGGACGGCCTAGCGTCGCGATCGCCTCGGCTCAATCCTCCGGTCGGCGCTGTCCCGTCCGCTCGTTGGCCAGCGCGTCGAGCTTGCGGTCCTCACGACTCGGCCGCCGGGTGAGAAGGGGTTGGTATCCCTTGAGAGAGCTCGTCGACGACGGCCGCCGATAGAGGGTCCGGTTGCTCTGAGGGCGTGGTGCGTGCGCGATGTAGTCGGCACTCACCCGGGAGCTGCTGGACCATTTCAGCGAGAGCAGCACGATCGCGAGGCCGCTCGCGAGCATTGCGAAAAGGAGAGCCGGCCCGATGATCTGATGCTCGACGCTGAGGGTCGACGACGAGGCGACATCGACGGCGAGACCTGCCAGCCCGCTCGATCCGCAGACGAACCACAGCCATGCCTTGATCTTGCGGTGCCTTGCCACGGCGGCGTTACGAGCGTCCGCGGCCGCGTGCCGCTCGTTGGTCGCTCTCGAGTCCTCGGGCCACCACGCCATCGAACAGCCCCTCCTTCTAAAGCGTGGGAATTCTACGCCGTATCGCCTCGGCTCAGTCCTCTGGCCGCCCGTCTCCGGTCTGCTCGTCGGCGAGTGCTTCCGCCTTGAGCTTCTCCGCGCTCGGTTGCGGGTCGAAGGGGGCAATGCGCGACTTTATGGCCGTCGGGGTCATGGCGGCGCTGCGGCCCGGGCCAGTTGCGAAGCCCACTTGTTCACTGCGCTCGACGTCGGCGATGTAGTCGGCGCACGGACGCCGACGCGACGCCGAGAGCGAAGCCGGCAACGGCGCAGACACCGGCAACGGACCAGAGCCATACCGTGATCTTCTTATGCCGAGCGACAGCGGCGTTGCGGGCGTCAGCCTCGGCATGCCGAGCGCGGGCCCCATCGGTGTCGGCGGGCCACCATGCCACGACTAGGCCGTGTCCTCCGGCCGGCCGTCGCCGGATGACTCGTTGGCGATCGCGTCGAGCTTGATGTCCTCGGGAGAGGCGTAGGTGTCGAGGGCGTTGCCACTGCGAGGCACCACGGGGACATTGTTCCCGGCGAGATAGCCCCGCGAAAATGGCAACACTGTGATCCTGGCCCGCGGCTTCAGCGCGGGGTCATCCAGGAAGTCCGGGCTCACGCGCTCATTTCGCGACCAGCGCATCGCGAGCACGAGCACGGTCAGCGCCAACACGAGAGCGAGGAGCACGAGAGCGATCCCTATGGACTCGGTGGCATTGGACGCGCTTGAAGGTCCGTTCACGCCGACCGAGGCGCCGCCTTTCAGGATCAGCGCGAGCCCTCCTGCGGCGCTCAGTCCTACCGCTCCTAGCAGCCAAGCCTTCAGCTTGCGCCGGCGTGCGATCTGGGCGTTGCGGGCGTCAGCTGCGGCATCTCGGGCCCGCGTGCCGGTGTCGTCCTGGGGCCACATCGCCACTGCTCTCCCCCTTCTGGTCGACTCGACGCTAGCGAATCGCCTCAGGTCTGCAGAGGTAACACCTCAGCAGCCAGCCACTCGAGCTCCTCGTCGACATCACCCGGGCCGCCTCCTCCAGCGGGGATCGGCCGGAGCACGAACTTCGAGCAGCCAGCTGCCACGTACTGGTCGAGCAACCGGTGAAGCGCCTCTGCTCCGACGGGGATGAGGGCTCGGGGGTCGACGTCCGGCCGGCGGGTCCGGACCGCCTCGAAGGGGGCCACACCTGGATCTGAGCGGGCGTAGCCGATCGACATCCCGAAGTGCTCGGGGTCGATCTCGCGACCCGCTGCAGACGCCGCGTCCTTGATCTTGCCTACCGCGGCGGCCACCTCGGCAGGGGTCATCGCTGCGCCGAGCCAGCCGTCGCTCAGCCGCCCGGCGCGTTCGAGCGCCCGCGGGCCGAGACCGCCGAACCAGAGCTCGAGCGGCTCCTGCACCGGCCGGGAGGCTCCGACGGCCCACCGCTCGCGGAGGCTGACGACGGCCCGCTCTAGCTCTACGCCACGGTCGCGGCCGTCGATGCCGAGCGCCGCCCGCTCGGCAGGGGTGCCCACGCCGGGAACCATCATCAACAGCAGGCGGCCGGCAGAGAGCTGGTCGAGCTGGGCGAGTTGCTTGGCGAGCTGCACCGGGCTGCGGCCGATCGGGACGACATTCGCGCCGAGCTTGAGACGCGTCGTGCGGGCTGCCGCGATCGCAAGGCCGACGACGGGCTCGATCGACCCACCGAGCGGGATGTCCGACAGCCAGATCGTGTCGAAACCCAGCGCCTCCAACCCATCGACCAGTGCCCGGTAGGCATCGGGATCGAGCGAGCCTCCGCCTGGCGAGACTGCGAAGCGGATCTTCATGGGACCTCCGGTGGAATCTCGACGGCGAACAGCGGAACCGGTGTCTCGATCCCGCGCAGAGCCTGCAGCCCGATCGGCTCGAAACGCAACCCGGTACCGTCCCTACCGCACTTCTCTCTCACGCCCTCGGTGACTACCACACCACCCTCGGGCGCGGCCTTGACCGCCCGTGCTGCGATGTGGACAACAGGCCCGTAATAGTCACCGTCTCGAATGGCGACGTCGCCGAAGCCGACGGCGCCTCGTGCCCGGGGGAGAGCCGGCATGCCGTCGACCGCGTTGCAGAGCTCGAGCGCGATCCGGCAGCCTTCCGCCGGGTCGTTCACGGCGAACATCGCCTCGTCACCGATCAGTTTCACGATCCGGCCTCCGCGCTGGGTCGCGATGTCCCATGCGGCCGATTCGAACAGCGCAAGGGCATCTGCCTGCTCGCGGATCGACACGCTCGTCGCCCACTCGGTAGAGCGCACGAGGTCGACGAAGCCGATTGTCGTCTCGATGACGTTTCTCGACCAATTGCCGGCAGACTCACGCTGGCGTTTCACCGTCACTTCGAGATGCTCACGTAGAAGATGGCTCATCAGCATCGTGACGACGTTGACGAGCTCAGCCGCCTCCTCGTTGGCGCGGGCGTACTCGACGGGCGGAGCCGCGGTCGCGTCGAGCGACTCGTTGATCTCGGACAGGAACAGCGAGATCGCCGCCTCGGCCACGCGAGCAGCCGAGGCACCCATGACGTGGCTGAAGGCGAGCACAGGAGCTTCGCCGAAGAAGGCCGCACCGAGCTCGAAGCCGGCGACGTCTTCCGGAGCCCAGTCGGGCAGCGAGGCTCCCGGCTCGGCAGGCAGGCCGGAGGCGAGCCGGATGCGTATCACCCGCTCCGCCGACACCTGGCATGCCTCGGCAACTTGGTCGACGGTCATCCGAGTGCCGAAGTCGAACATCTTGAGGTCGGCCAGCAACGGTGCCAGGCGGTCGTCGCGATCCGCGGCGATCATCTGATCGATCGATGCGCCCCTCTCGTGAAGGTGCCTCAGGAGCGCCAGCCGGAGCGCTGCTCCCTCGTCTTCTGGGTGGTACAGCCCTGCTGCGACGAGGCGTGTATCGAGGTCGTCGGTCGCCACGGCGCTTCGTCCTTCGCCCTGGCTCAGAGGTTGGTCTCGTCGGGGGGTATGACGGCGGGGTCGGGGAAGGCCTCGTCAGGCTCCTCGGGAGCGCTCTCCAGGTCGAGCTCGACGGCGGCATTGTCGAGCGTGTAAGCGGTCATCGTGAGCGAGCCGGCGAGAGCCCCGTCGACCAAGAGGTCACAGGTCCGGTTGGCCTCGGCCGCGAGTGCTGCGACGTACAGCAAGGGGATGAAGTGGTCCGGCGTCGGGACCGCGAGCGCGAACTCGGGGAGTTCCTCGACTGCCAAGATGTCCGCCGGCTGACCGGACATGAGTGCTCGCACCCGGTCGTCGAAGCGGTAGGCCCAGTCGAATCCAGTCGCTCCGAGCGAGAACTGCACCAGCTGAAGGTTGTGCACGACGTTCCCGCTGCCCATGATCAGAATTCCCCGCTCGCGCAGAGGGGCGAGCCTGGCCGCCAGGTCCAGGTGGTATTGCAGCGGCTTGAAGGCATTGATCGAGAGCTGGATGACGGGGACGTCGGCGTCGGGGAACGCGTGGCGAAGGACCGACCAGGTGCCGTGATCGATGCCCCAGCTGTCGCTGTCGAGGCCGACCCACTCCGGTTTCACTGCCTCGACGATCTCCTCTGCGATCGTCGGGTCACCCGGGGCGGAGTACTCGACCGCGAACAGCTCGGGCGGGAAACCGAAGAAGTCGTGGATCGTGCGTGGTGTCCTCATCGCCGTCACGGCAGTCGCGTTGATGTACCAGTGCGCAGATATCATGAGGATCGCCCGCGGCCGTGGCACCGAGGAGCCGAACGCGCTCCAGGCGTCTGTGTAACGGTTGTCCTCGATC
>JBKQLZ010000288.1:0-5415 GCA_052146895.1 Acidimicrobiales bacterium | reverse complement strand
CTCGCGAGGGAGCACGGCTGCACCGACGATCCCCTGATCC
The DNA here is from genome assembly GCA_052146895.1 of Acidimicrobiales bacterium. Classification (GTDB taxonomy): domain Bacteria; phylum Actinomycetota; class Acidimicrobiia; order Acidimicrobiales; family Bog-793; genus Palsa-601. Next base: position 5,375 of record JBKQLZ010000288.1, on the reverse strand, counting down.
GACAGCGCCTCGCCTGGGCGTATTCGAAGGTCGAGATCATGCGCTACCTCGGGATGAGGACCCTGACGAAGTTTCTCGCCGGCGGGCACCCTGGTCCGGACGCTTCGATCTTCAAGCTTTACTGGAGCGAGTACCACCGCACCGTGAGCGAGCTGGCGGTCGACATCCTCGGGCCTGATGCGCTGGCACCGAGTGGGCGCCCGCGGATGAGCTCCTTCCAAGCCGACCAGCCCGGCTCGCCCAACGACAGCGCTTCATGGGTGGGCACCTTCATGGTCGCGAGGGCCGGCACCATCTACGCCGGAACCTCGCAGGTGCAGCGCAACATCATCGGCGAGATGGTCCTCGGCCTCCCCAAGGAACCGGGCTCGCCGCGGGGTACCTGGCGGGAGCTTCAGCACCAAAAGGGCTGATCAGGTGGCGTGACGCTCGCACGCCCACGTCGCTCGGGTTCAAGCCGGTAGTAGGTGGGTTGCAACTCAACCGTTTCGCTCATGTTCGGCCCCAAGACGGTCGAACATACTTTTGTTGGTTGTCTACCGGAAACCGGAGTTCACAAGGACCACGAGGGAACGACGCTGTGTCGGAAGGAGCGAGGGTCTTGCCGACGAACATGATCAATAGTGCCGCGGACTATCGCGACGCCCGTAACAACTGCATGATCGAGATCGACGAGAGCTGGCTACTTTGCTGCGACGCCGTCGAACTGCCGAGGCGCTCGTTGGAGCAACAACTCGCGTCCGCCCAATCGGCCTATCGCGCCCAACAGGCGGGTGCCATGGTCTCCTACCGCGGGGCGCTCGAGGAGGCGTGGGCCACCTACAAGCAAGAGGTCGCAGGCGCCCCGCCGTTCCTGCGGGGTGCGACCGCAGGCACGCAGGCCCGTAGTCGCCGCGACGTGATCGCCGAGGCTCTCGCCAGGTACGAGAGCTCCGCCGCCGCGATTGGGCGCTCATACGACCAGCTCATGACGGCTGCTCGAGATGACTACGCCCAGATTCAAAAGGACGCTCACTCGGCTTACTTAGAGGCTGTCAGCCAGGAGTCAGTGAAGGTCCTTGAAGCGATCAGTCGCGCCTGGACGTGCTTCGAGCCGACTTACGACGCCAGTACCGAGAATAGTGACGTCGCCGACATCGCTCGTGCGAGAACAGCCCCAGCGCTGCGATCAGAGCCCCGGGCAGAGGCTAAGGCAGAACCCCAGGCAGAGCCCCGGGCAGAGCCCCGGGCAGACTTGCCGGCCGCCGGATCTGGCCACACAGACTTTGACGCACAGATCTCCGCTCTGATCACGTCCAGCCTCGAAGACGGCATCCCGCTCAAGGTTTAGGTCGTCGGGTCCTTGTGAAGGGGCGGAGCGACTGAGCTGCCGGCGGTCGCGGGGAGCCCGAAGGGCGGGCCGAGCGGCGCCGATTCGGTCCTCTACGGCGCTTGTCGGTAGCATCCCGCACGGATGGAACGTCGCTACCGAGTGGTTGTCGCTAAACCCGGGCTGGACGGCCACGATCGTGGCGCGAAGGTGATCGCCCGCGCATTGAGGGATGCTGGCTTCGAGGTCATCTACACAGGTCTCCACCAGACCCCTGAGCAGGTCGTTCAGGCTGCCGTGCAGGAAGACGCCGATGCCGTGGGGCTCTCGCTCTTGTCCGGCGCGCACCTCACGCTGGTGCCGAAGGTGATCGAGGGCTTGCGCGAGCAAGGCCTCGACGACGTGCTGGTCATGTGCGGGGGCATCATCCCGGACAAGGACATCATCGCGTTGAAGGAGGCCGGCGTCGCTCAGGTGTTCACGCCCGGCACCGCGCTGCCCGCCATATCCGCCTGGCTCGAGCAGGCGCTCGACGAGCGCGAGCGCGCGGCGACGCCGGAGTAGCAGCTCGCACTGCGGAAATTCGTGTTACGTGACCCGTTGTCATTGACGAGGAGGAAAGCTCGCGGTGGACCTGTTCGAATATCAGGGCAAGCAGTACTTCGCCCGTTACGGAATACCGATCTCGCCAGGCGAGGTGGCTGACACCGTCGCCGAAGCGCTGGACGCGGCGGACCGGGTCGGGTATCCCGTCGTCGTGAAGGCGCAGGTGCAGGTCGGAGGTCGCGGCAAGGCGGGCGGCGTGAAGCTCGCGGCCGATCGCGCCGAGGTCGAGGTACACGCCGGCAACATCCTCGGCCTCGACATCAAGGGCCACGTCGTGAAGAGGTTGTGGATCGAGCACGCGACCGACATCTCGAAGGAGTACTACGCCGGCTTCACTCTCGACCGGGCGGCCAAGCTCTACCTCGCCATGGTCTCCGCACGCGGCGGCGTCGACATCGAACAGGTCGCCGAGGAGGACCCGGAAGCCATCGTCCGTCGGCACATCAACCCGCTCGACGGGCTCGGGCTCGCCGAGGCGCTCTCGATCGTCGAGGAGGCGGGCCTTGACACCGAGGCGCTCGAGGGCGCAGCCCAGGTGCTTGTCGACCTGTACCGGTGCTACGTCGAGGGCGACGCCGACCTTGTCGAGATCAACCCGCTCGTGCTGACACCGGACGGCCGCGTGCACGCGCTCGACGCGAAGGTCAGCCTCGACGACGACGCCGCCTACCGCCACCCGGAATGGGACGAGTTCGAGGGAACTGGGGAGATCGACGAGCGGGAGCGGCTCGCGAAAGAGAAGGGTCTCAACTACATCGGCCTCGACGGGAGCGTCGGGATCATCGCGAACGGAGCGGGCCTCGCGATGAGCACGCTCGACGTCGTCAACCAGGTCGGCGGCACGGCGGCGAACTTCTTGGACATCGGAGGCGGCGCCAACGCCGACATCATGGCGAACGCCCTCGAGGTCATCAACACAGACAAGAGAGTGCGAGTGATCCTCGTGAACATCTTCGGCGGGATCGTCCGTACCGATGAGGTCGCACGCGGCATCCTGGCGGCGCTCGACCGGGTGGAGCTCGCCTCACCCATCGTGCTGCGCCTCGACGGGACGAACGCCGACCTCGCGCGCGAGATCCTCGCCGAGCGGGCGTCAGATCAGATCATCACCGAGCCCACGATGCTCGCAGCTGCTCGCCGCGCGGTCGAGGTGGCAAGCGGTGCAGCCACGGGATCAGCTGGAGGCCGGTCATGAGCATCTTCGTCGACGAGAACACAAAGGTGGCAGTGCAGGGCCTGACTGGCAGCCAGGGACGGTTCCACGGGCTGCGCAACAAGGCGTACGGCACGAAGGTCGTTGCCGGGGTAACCCCGGGCAAAGCGGGCACCGACGTCGAGGGCATCCCGATCTACGACACGGTGCATGCGGCCGTCGACGCCGAGGGGGTCGACGCCACGTTCGTCGCCGTTCCGCCGAAGTTCGCCCCGGCCGCGATCCTCGAGGCGGCCGAGGCTGGGGTGGCACTCATCGTGTGCATCACCGAGCACATCCCCGCGAAGGACGAGGCCTACGTGGCCGCGCGCTTGCGGCGGGACTTCCCAGGCACGCGCCTTCTCGGCCCGAACTGCCCAGGTCTCATCTCGCCGGGGAAGTGCAACATCGGAATCACCTCGGGCGACATCGCGCTGCCGGGCGGACCGGTCGGGATCGTGAGCCGGTCCGGGACCTTGACCTACCAGGCGTTGCACGAGCTCTCCCAACAGGGCGTCGGCCAGACCACCTGCGTCGGGATCGGGGGGGACCCGGTTCCCGGGACTACTTTCGTCGACGTCCTCGAAGCATTCGAGGCTGATCCTGAGACTTTGGCCGTGATGATGATCGGCGAAATCGGGGGCGAAGCCGAAGAGCTCGCCGCCGAGTACATAAAGACGAAGATGACGAAGCCGGTCGTCGCGTACATCGCCGGGCAGACTGCGCCTGAAGGGAGGAAGATGGGTCACGCCGGAGCGATCGTCTCAGGTTCGAAAGGAACGGCGATAGCCAAGATGGAGGCGTTGTCCGCAGCAGGAGTGACCGTCGCGAAGAACCCGACCGAGGCCGGGGAGCTGATGGTCGAGATCGTGCGGTCGCTCGGCTGAATGCCGGAACCGGTGGCTACATGACAGCGTCGGTCGAGCTCGGCGACATCGAGCGCTCGAGGCCCGCGGTCGCCAAGGTGGCGGTCCGCACGCCGCTGTTCAACTCCCGCGTCCTCACCGAGCGCGCGGGAGGGTCGATCTCTGGCGGTGCGGGCCCGCGGGTCGTCCTCAAGGCTGAGAACCTCCAACGGACTGGTTCGTTCAAGATCCGGGGTGTCCAGGCAAAGCTCGCGACGCTCGGCGATGCCGCCCGCGCTGGCATCGTCGTCGCGTCCGCAGGCAACCATGCGCAGGCAGCCGCGTTCGGCGCCCGCGAGGCGGGCATCAGTTGTCATGTCTTCATGCCGACAGAGGCGTCGATCTCGAAGGCTGAGGCGACCAAGGCCTATGGGGCGACCGTGGAGCTCGGCGGGGCGTCGGTCGACGAGTGCCTCGCGATGGCCGCCAAGCGAGCCGCTGAGACGGGCGAGATCCTGGTTCACCCCTTCGACGACCTCGCCATCATCGCCGGCCAGGGCACGCTCGGGCTGGAGCTCGTCGAGGACGTAAGTGACCTCTCGCTCGTCGTCGTGCCACTCGGTGGCGGTGGCCTCGTGTCGGGTATCGCGATCGCGGTGAAGGCGTTGCGTCCCGGCGTGCGCGTCGTGGCGGTGCAAGCTGCGAGGTGCGCTCCGTACCTACGCATGCTCGAGGTGGGCCACGCAGTCGAGGTGCAAGCAGGCATCACCCTTGCTGACGGCATTGCCATCAAGCGTCCCGGTGAGCTGACACTGCCTCTTCTTCGGGAGTTCGTCGACGGCGTGGTCGCGGTCGGGGAGGACGAGATCGCCGACGCGATGGTGCTGCTTCTCGAGCGAGCCAAGCTCGTCGTCGAAGGAGCAGGCGCAGTCGGCGTCGCGGCACTGCTCTCCGGCGCGATCGACGTGCCCCGGCAAGGCACGACAGCAGTGGTGCTCTCGGGAGGGAACGTCGACACCGGGCTGCTCGCCCCGGCGATCCGCAGGCACGAGACGAACGCTGGCCGGAGACTGGTCCTATTCGCCCGGATCTCGGACCGCCCGGGTGAGCTGGCGAGACTGCTGGCGATCGTGGGGGCGACGGGAGCAAACCTCGTCACAGTGGAGCACCTTCGCGAGGGATGGGACTTGCATGTCAGGGAGACAGCAGTCCATCTCGTCCTCGAGACGCGCAACCCGGAGCACGCCGAAGCCGTGATGCGGGCCGCTCGTGACGAGGGGTACGCGATCCAACGGGTCGGCCACTCGCATTTCCCCACTCCGTCGTGAGCTCGCCCCGGCTCCGAACAGAACCGAGGAGCGCTGAACGACGATGACGATGAACCCCGATGACCAGTCTGTCTACGATCGCAAGCTCGCCGACC
>JBKQLZ010000287.1:0-17124 GCA_052146895.1 Acidimicrobiales bacterium | reverse complement strand
TCGTCGACGCGACCTTGCACCCGGCCGAGCAGATGGAGCGTCTCGATGCCGGTGAGAGCCGGCCACAGGTTTGCCTCGCCTGCCACGTAGGCCAGGAGTCGGTGCGCCTCGACCGACTGACGCTGGCAATCAAGCCCGAAGATCTCGGCGCGGCCGGCCGTGGGTTTGATCAGTCCGAGCAACAGTCGGATAGTCGTGGTCTTGCCAGCTCCGTTAGGGCCGAGATAGCCCACGACTTCGCCCTCGCCGACCTCGAGGTCAAGTTCTTTCAAAGCGTCGAGACTGCCGTAGCGCTTCGACAGGCCATCGGTCCGGATCGCGCTCGTCACCATTCGGCAAACGTAGCCCTCGTCGTTCGACGAGAGATCAGGGAGAGCTCTCGTCGCTCTACTGCTTCTGTCAGCTGAATTGTGCCTCTGCGTCCTCGCCCTCAGGTTCGAACGCCCGCGCGGCCGCGGCCGCCGATTGACCGTCCTCAGTGAGGTCCCCGATCGAAGGCTCGGCCTCCTCGGTGAAAGCAGCTTCGAAGGCCTCTGTCGCATGCGACATGGCCGCGTCGTCATCGTGCAATGCCTTTTGCAAGCGCTCGGCGCGCGACTGTGAGGCGGCGGTGACCGCCGACCCGTAATCGTTCACGGCGTCTCTCAGGCTCGTTGCGCGCTCGACGCCCGCTCGGTGGATCGATTCAGCTCTGAGCGCTCCAGCCCGTTTTATGGTTTGTGCCCTCTCAGCCGCGCTGTCGGCAGCGAGCTCCGCAGCCCGGAGTGCCTCCTCGTGGGCTCGTTGAGCCGCGGCGAGCTCGTCCTGGTATGCCTGCTCGACTGCTCGCGCTGCCACGGCCTCGGCCCGTTGCAGCGAGCTCCCGTACCTCTCCTCTGCGGATCGGAACGCCGCCGCGCGGGCAGCCTCTGCTTCGCGGAGTTGCTCGTCGTGGAGGTTGGTGAGCTGTTTCAGCGCTTCGGCGCGCGCCACAGTCGCCGAACGAATCACATTCGCCCGGTCTACCGTGGCCTTACGAACGAGTCGGGCCCGGGCAAGCTCGGCAGCCGCGACCTCCTCGGCGGCGAGTAGGGCCTCGTCGCGCGCTTGCTCGGCGGCTCTCATCGCCTCGTCCTCTGCTTGGGCGCCGGTCTCCAGCTTTATGACGTTGCTCTTCATGGTCGCTCCTCCTCGAAGCGGACCCCCGCGATCACCATCTGAGCGCTTGGGGCCCGCAGTTGCAAGCCAGCCTGTCTGCGCTCTTGTGCGCGCCGGCTGTTAGGCCTCCCAGAGACCTCGCACCATGTCGAACGGGTCGCGGCAAGCGCCGCACGCGTCGACGTCGAAAACCATGGTCGTCCGCTCGTCAAGTGAGAATGGCGACCACTTGGGAAGCCCACCGTGGTTCGGGTCGCCATCTCGGGCGAACGTGATCCAAGCCTCGCTCATGCGCTCAGCGAGCTCGGTCCTTCTCGCGCTCTCGTGCATGATGGGCTCCCGGGCGTTGTCGAACACGAAGGGGATCTCGTAGCCGTGCGCTGAACGGAGCGGACCGCTTCCCCATTCGAACCGGTACATGTACACGGGCTCCGCCGTGCCGAGCAGCTTCTGCTCAGCGAGCCGGCTCGTGCCGATTCCCATGAACGAGTCGGTGCGAATCGCGATCAGGAGGTCGATCATGGACGCATCCGGGTATGCCGCTTTGTAGCCGTGGAGCACGATGTCGAGGCGGTCGCCGAGTATTGCCAGCCGGGAGCTCAGTTCGGCCTCGTCGATGTCGGTCCCACTTGTGAGAACCGGATCGCCTGCCAGCATCAGGGTGCCTTCGTCCTTGTTCCGGCCGATCAGCAAAGGCACGTCGGTGGCGGCTCCGGTGGCGAAGGCCGCACTTGGGTGAGCGAGCGCCGTAGCGCCGTCCTGCACCGGGGCGAAGCCCCCCATGATCCCGGTGGGCGACAGCGCCTGCTGAGCCTCGACGAGCCGGCTCGGCGGTAGTGCGCAAAGGGCGTCGAGAGCGGCAGGACCCCGTTCGATCCCCAGCTCCGAGAGGAACCTTGCTGCGACTTCTGTCGCCGCTTCGTGTGTTTGCAGGCGCAGCCCGGGGCCGCTCTGGACGATCGCGCGATGGAACAGCTCACGCGCCGCCGGCATCACGTGGAGCGTGCTGACCTTGGCGCCGCCTCCGGACTCGCCGAATATCGTCACGTTGCCCGGGTCGCCACCAAAGGCTGCGATGTTGTCCCGCACCCACTCGAGAGCGGCGACGAGATCGAGCATCCCGGAGTTGCCCGAGCTGGCGTAGTCCTTGCCGCAGATCTCGGCGAGGTGCAGGTACCCGAGAGCACCGAGCCGGTGATTGACGGTCACGACCACCACCTCGCCGCGGGCCGCGAGCGCTGCGCCGTCATAGATCGGCCAGCTGCCCGACCCGATGCTGTACCCGCCGCCGTGGATCCAGAACATGACGGGGCGCTTGCCGCCGTCACCGAGGGCTGGTGTCCAGACGTTGAGCACGAGACAGTCCTCTTGCTCGTCGGTCTCGTGAGACCAGTCCGCGGGACGTTGATCGGGCTGAGGGGACGAAGGGCCGAACTCGAGCGCATCTCGCACGCCTGCCCATGGTTCGACCGGCTTCGGGGGTCGCCAGCGATCGCGCCCGACAGGCGGTGCCGCGTATGAGATGCCCTGGAACGTCAGTACCGTCCCGGCGGGACGTCCCCGCAGTCGGCCGGCGTTGGTCTCGACCAGCACTTCGGACATGGTCACCCCCCTCATCCGTCGGGTCAGCCCGACCGGGTCAGCTTATGCCGCACTGCTCGGATCCGAGCAGGGAAGGTGAAGTCAGAGCGCCCTGGCGGCGTAGGGGGAGGGGCAGCCGGGATCGGCGGGGCCGGGATCGGCGGGGCAGGGACGCGTCAGCGAACGAGTTCTGTCAGCTCAGCTCGAGACGAGGCTGTCGTCCTGGCTGATGGCGTCCAATGCGGCTTCGAGGTCTTTCGCACTTACTTCATCGCTTTTGGGGACGGCCTTCTCGCCTGACAGCCGAGCTGCGATCGCTCCAGCCATCTCGAGAGTGTCGAGGCTCTCGTCGTCAGTTGCCTCCATGAAGTGGTCGACGTTCTTGACTGCGTTGCGATAGGTCGCCAACGCGCCGTCGACTGCAGAGTCATATGTCACCCGAGCCTCTTCGAGACTGGCCGAGTAGCTGTCGCGGGCGACCGAGACCTTGCTGTCGTAGTCCGCATGGATCGCGCTCGCCGCTTCGCGGTACTTCCCGCGAGCATCGATGATCACGTCCCGGCGGTTCTTGGAGCCTGCCTGGTTGACCTCTTGCTTGTACGTGGCCCATGCAGCCTCGATGGCCGTGGCGTGCTCGGTGGCAGCCTCAGCCCTCACGCGCTCGAAGACAGCGCTGCAGGATTCGAGTGAGTCCTCGTAGGCTCCCTGAACACCTTCGACGGTATCCCGGAACTCCTGCCAGGTCTGGTGGATCTCACTGAGATACTCGTTGCGAGCCTCGTGATCGGCTTCTCTGCTTCCCGCTTCCATCAGCACGTGTCCAGTCCCTTCCGATTTAAGCGGGGGCTGTGACAGCTACCTGACTTCCGTCGTGACAGCCGCTGGGGAATTTCATCGGCCTGTCAGCGCAAAGACTTGAGGCCGAATTCGCCGCTGCTACGGCAATGACACAGCTTACACGCCACCTTCGCGCGTCCGCAGCACACAGAATTCGTTGCCTTCCGGGACAGGGACGAAGACGAGGCCCGGATAGGTGTCGTCGTCCTTTGCGATCACAACCTCGTCGGGAGCCTCGTAGACAATCTGCCAGTCGAGGACGGCAGCCCAGAAGCCTGCAAGCGAGGCGGGCTCCCGGCTGTCGATGACGACGGTGTAGAAGCGCGAAGCCATGCGACCGCATCGTAGGCGGCAGAGTCGTTCGACCACAGATCGCGGCGATGTGCCCAGGCACCGCAAGTACCTCTCTGTATCATCACCTGGTGGCCCGCCGCCCTGCGTCTCAGCGCCGCCGAGTGGCTCTTCTGTCGGCGGCAGCGCTGATCGTCGTCGTCACCGTCGCCGTCGTGCTCTTGACGTCAGGCCCCGGCGGTTCCAAACCCTCGAGCACAAGCACGCGCGCGGGAAATTCGACTCCATCCACTTCGCGGGCTGGAACCGGGGGAGCGATAGATCCTGAGAACAGTCGCACATCGCTAGGGCCTTACGGAGTGCAAGCGTCGTGGGTGATCGCGGAGAACAAGTTGCCGGGCACGAGGGCCTGGAACATCTGGTGGACCCCAAAGACCGGTTACATCGAAGCCTTCGCGAACCTGACCTATGCATCGATCGGCGAACAGGTCAAGCTCTACGTCTCCTCGACGGCTCCGCGCTACCGAGTCCAGGCATTCCGCATGGGGTACTACGGAGGAGACGGTGGGCGACTCGTGTGGACGTCGCCAGCCGAGACCGGCCACGTCCAGCCGGCGTGCCCTGTGACTCCCGGCATCAACATGGTCTCGTGCGCGAACTGGGCGCCTTCGCTCTCCCTACGAGTCACGTCTGTGTGGCTCCCGGGCGACTACCTGCTCAAGCTGACCGGCAGCGGTCATGAGCAGAGCTACGTCCAGCTGACGATCTGGCTACCCTCGAGTCACGCCACCTATGTGATCATGAACCGCTCGTTCACCGAGGAGGGCTGGAACGCTTTCGGCGGGTACTCCTACTACCAGGGCGAGGGCCCGTGCCCGCCCGGATCGAGCTCGTACCCGGTCTGCAATCGCGCACGCGTGGTGTCGTTCGACCGACCGTATGACTCGGGCAACGGAGCGTCAGACTTTCTCTCGAACGAGTACCCGCTCGTGCGCTTCTGCGAGCAGCACGGGCTCGACGTCACATACGCGACCGATGTCACCATCAGCGAGCATCCCTCGTGGCTCATGCAGCACAAAGTGCTCATCTCGCTCGGGCACGACGAGTCGTGGTCCTTGAGCGAGCGGGAGGCCGCTCAAACGGCTGAGGCACACGGTGTGAACATTGTCTTCTTCGGTGCTGCGTCGGTCCTTCGGCACGTCCGGCTCCAGTCTTCGCCGCTCGGACCGGATCGCGAGGTCGCCGACTACCGGGATCCCACAGAGGACCCACTCAACGGGAAGGTGAGCCCTCTCGAGGTGACCGCCAACACGTGGGGATCGCCGCCGACCGACTGGCCCGAGAGCGGATTCGTCGGGGAGATGTACGCCGGTTACCTCGAACCGGGGACACCGAGCTTTCCGTTCGTCGTGTACGACGCAAGCTCGTGGATCTACAAAGGGACTGGCCTCCACGACGGTTCGGAGCTCCCGGGACTGATCGAGTCTGACTTCGACCACGTCACTCAGAGCTACCCGATGCCCTCGGATCTCCAAGTGCTCGGTCACTCACCACTTCCGTTGTCCGATGTGCAGACCGATCTGGGTCAGTGGGGTAACGACACCTACTCGGACATGACCTACTACACAGACGCCGGCAGCAAGGCGGGTGTGATCGATACCGGTGACAACAACTGGATAAACGCGCTGACGCCATGTACCGCCAGCACCAAGGACTGCCGAGCGGGCACGGTCGCACGCATCACCGGCAACATGCTGTGGCTGTTCGGCCAGGGACCCGCCGGGCGGATCATTCCCTCAGTCCCGAACTGGCAAAGCGTCACGCCGGCGGGTTCGTAGGCAGGTGGCCCCGGTTAGCAGGCCTGACGCGGGAGTCGCTCCTTGGTGGAGGTCGGTCGCGAGCGCGGCCGTCGGGATCTTCTTAGCCACGCGGCTCGTCTGTCTCGCTGCGCTCTACGTTGGCGCCCGTCACACCCACAAGTCGTTCGGCCACGCGCTCGGAGTGTTCGACGGCGCCTATTACCGCCAGATCGCTACCCACTGGTACCCGCACGTCCTCGCCTCGGCACCGCACGGCACGCTCGCGCCATCGACGCTTGCCTTCTTTCCCTTGTACCCGTCGCTTCTCGGCCTCTTGCGCCTCGCCGGAGCTCCGCTCACCGCTGGGGCACTGCTGATCGACTTCCTCGCGGGTGGAGCGGCGGCTGCAGTCATCGCGCTGACCGTCGAACGGTGGTCTCCTGAGCGACTTGGGCTCCTCACTGCTGCACTTTGGTCTGCGTACCCCCTCGCAGTCGTCCTCTCGTTGACTTATTCGGAGGCTCTGTTCACTTTGCTCGCGGCTGGCGCTCTGCTCGCGCTCTCCCGAGAGCGCTATGTGATCGCAGCCGGCTGCGTCGCGCTCGCGTGCCTGACCCGGCCGACGGGACTGGTGCTCGTCCTCGTCTGCCTCGCCGTCGCCCTCAAGCACCGGCAGCTCCGGCCGGCCGGCGTAGCGATGGCAGGTCTCTTGGCATTCGCCGGCTGGATGGCCTACCTGGATGAGCTGACCGGCAGTGCCACCGCCTGGCTGACGACGGAGCGAAGAGGTTGGAACGTCTACTACGACGGCGGCGTCAACAGCGTGTCCCGCGCGGCCCACTATCTCCTCCATCCAGCGCAACGCCCGGCCGCGACCGCAGTCGCGCTCATGTTGATCGCTCTCGTGGCCCTTCTCGTCGCGGCGTGGTGGCAGCCGATTCCGCGGCGGTACTGGGCCTACTCCGTGCTGCTCTTCCTAGAGGCCGTCGGTACTCACAACGCCTACAGCTCGATCCCTCGGTTCATGCTTCCGGCCTTCCCCGTGCTTGTGCCACTCGCGAGCCTGCTTCAACGAGTGCCGCGGGCTGTGACGTGGAGCCTTGTAGCTGCTGCCGCCGCCGCTATGGCTGTCGCCGGGGTCTACCTCGCCCTCTACAGCACGTACCCGCCTTAGCGACGCGCAGGTACGATCTCCGCATGCGCCCCGTAGGGATCCATCATGTTGCTCTCAACGTGACCGACCTCGATGCGGCGCTTCAGTTCTACGAAGAGGGGCTCGGCTTCACCCGTCGTGACGACAGACCCGACTTTTCCTTCGGCGGAGCCTGGCTCGATGCGGGTTCGGGCCAGCTCCACCTGCTCGTGGCGGAGCCTGCCGCCAGCGTCGGGCAACATTTTGCAGTGCTGGTGGAGGACCTCGGCGAGACTGTGGACGAGCTGCGGGCGAAGGGCCTGCGGCCGAGTGACCCAACACCGGTGGGGCAGAGCCTGCAGGCGTTTGTCAGCGATCCATCCGGCAATCTCGTCGAGTTGCACCAGCACGGCTGACGAGGAGACGCTGCCGATCTGGCTCGGCCGTTCTCAGGAGTCGTCCGCCACGCCCTCAGCGGCCCATTTGAAGTGCATCCCGGCGTGGTCGGCATTCGCCGCCATGATGGCCCCGACGGTGCCGTCGGCCCAAGGAGCCCCGGGGATCTTCGAGTCCAACTGCTCGTCGCTCAGCTCCGAGAGCAGCTTCAGCGTGTCCGACCTCACCGAGAGGCCGATACGGACCAGCTCGTCCAAGGACTTGCCGCGATTGTCGTCCGCCCAAGCCTCGGTCCACCCGTGGATGCCGGCCATTATCTCCTCGCGACTCTGGCGAGTGCCGTCCGCGTTCAGCCGTGGCGGCAGGCCAGCCTCGCCGGCAATGTGGCGCCGGAACATCTCGTTCCAGTTCTTCTCGATGAGCGTCGTGTGAATGAAGTGATCGGAGTAGGACCACATCTTCGAGGGATCGTGCTCGCTGCGAGTGCGAGGGGCAGCGAGCTCCGCCTCGCTCATCCCGGCCAGGATCTCGAGGCGCCTTGCTCGATCCTTGGTGAGCTTCACCTCGATCTCGATACGGTTCATCCCGCCCCCCTTCGTCTCGTCCCGCGGCCGGCAGGATCTACGGCGTGGACGGAATCTACGGCGCGCCCGACCCTGATGCGATCAGGAAGGCATCTTGACGCCGAGCATCCGTGTGACGTACGGCGCGATGGCGTCCGCCAGCACGACACTGCCGGCCTGGTTGAGATGGATGCCGTCGAGTCGCACAGGCGTCAGCTGGCCGTGGATCACGAGGCTCCCTGCGTAGCTCCCATGAGGTCCGTTGAGCACAGAGCCTGGGTTGAAGAAGACGACGCCTGGGTACTTGGCTGCTTCCTCGGCGAATATGCGGTCGATCACCTGCATATAAGAGCTGAGAGAAGCGCTCTGCATCGCAGGCTCGCCGATCCAGAGCACCTTGCACCCCTCTTCGACAAGAGACCTCATAGTGGAACCGACTGTTCGGGCATATGCCGCGTCCCAGGCAGGGCTCCCAACCGCAGCGACCTGACCGTTGATCGCGAAAGCCTGCCCGTCGTTCGCGCTGCCCATCCAGATCACGAGCTTCGGTCGCCGCGCCGCCACGACTGCGAGAAGGTGCCGCGGCCAGTTGAAGAAGCCCTGTGCGATGAGGCCGCTTCCCACCTGGTACTCGGCCAAGGTCCGCGTCGTCGTGCGGTTCTCGTGGTACGCCCACCACGCCCACTCGGGCCCAGCTGCGGTGGAGTCACCGGCGAAGTAGATCGGCGGCCCCGGTGGTCCGAGGGGCTCCGCCGGAAGTGCCTTCGTGGGCAGCTCGTGCGTGAGCACCTCGTGACCGAGTGCGACGAGTTGGGCCGTGTTCAGCGCCGAGAAGTCTCCAGGGGCTTGAAAGAGTAGCCAGTACGAGGTCGAGCCGGCCGTGAAGTACAAGAAGCGGTTGTTGGCGATGATCGCCTGGCTCCCGAGCCCGCTCACGCTGACGAGCGTGTCGACGTACTCCGTGGCCGCGTTGAACGTCGTGTGCGGCATGACGTCAAGGGCGAGCCACGAGTCCTTCCCGATCAGCCACTGGCAGTACGGGAAGGTCGGAGTGGCTCGCCCGACTGGGCCGCCGAACTCGCGCGATATCTCTCCGCGCGTGAGCAACGTGCAGGCTGCCCGCGTTGCCTGCGAGCCGAGCGAACCGTCGTCGATCCGCTGCGGGCCCGGTGGCGGTTTAGGGCGGGATGTAGAGGTGCTCGCCGGAACGGTCGAGGACGTCGTCGCAGCTCGAGCATCAGTCGTCGTGACGCAGGACAGCCCCGGCTGATGGCACCGACCCGCGCTGCGAGCAGAGCTCGGCGAGGCGACTGAGGCCAAGCTCAGCGCTGCGGCGACGAAAGCCACCGCCGTGGCAACGACGATCCAACGCTTCACAGTGGGTCAGACGCTCGGCGTCGCTCGAACGTTGCAGGAAAGGTGCACGCCGTCACACGTCGAGGTCGTCTGTCTCCGATTCTCCGAAGCCTGCTGCGCCAGGACGGTTGCCGTTGCGACCGGTGCGCCGCACATGGCCGCGGCCATGGCTGTGCTCGTGGTCAGGCTCTGCTGCGGCTTCGGGGACGAGGGCATAGAGCCGCTCCCGGAACTCACCGAGGAGTGTGAGGATGTCCGCGCGCTGCTCGTCAGTTGCGTTCCTGGCGGCCCAGATGAGGGAGACGGCCGTGTCGCGGGCGGCGACCTTCAGCTGAATGCGTGACTCGCCGAAACCATCGGACACCTGCTCCCAAGGCGCTCTTGCCTCTTTCGTCCGCTCGAATTCGGCCTGGCCGGCATCGGTCAGCTGGAACAACCGCTTGCCTTCCGGTGACTGGCTCTCGATGAGTCCTTCGTCCTCGAGCAGTTGCAGAGTCGGGTAGATCGAGCCGGGGCTCGGCCGCCATGCGCCTCCCGTTCGAGTCGAGAGCTCCTGGATGATCTGGTAGCCGTGGATGGGCGGGCCTCCGCTTGTCTTCTGTTCCGCGAGCAGCGCAAGGATGGCGGCGCGGACGTTGCCACGAGCTGCCCGGTGCATCGAGCCTCCGCGGTTCGGGCCGCGTCTTGCGCGCCTGCCGAAGGGGCTCTCGCCATCTCGGCTACCGGCTCTGCCCTGGCCACGGCGCCTGTCGCCGGACGCTCGGGGGCCGTCATGAAGGTGCTCAGAGCGGCCTTGTGGTTGGTAATCCATTCGTTTCTCCTTAGTACTAACGATATGTCGCTAGTAACGATATATCGATAGCGGCGCGAATGCAAGCGGGGTGACTCGAACGCACAAGAGGGTCAGCACACCTGTCGGAGGACAATCCTTCCGCGGCCGCTCGCCTTGGCATGTCCGGCTCGACACTATGCTCCCCGCGAGCGCACGGGCTGCTTGGGGCAAAGTTGATGTGCAGGAGATGGAGATGACGCGGTTCAACCGCAAGGTGTTCTTGGCGGGCGTGGCCCTTGCCGGTGGGCTCGTCGGTCTGGGTGCGCCTGCGGTGGCGCTCGCGGCGACGGCCTCTCAAGGCTCGACTTCGTGCACCCAGACGGGCACTATCCAGGTGACCGACACCGACAACGACACCGTGATGGGATTCGTCAGCAGCCAGTGGAACTCCTTCGGTGAATTCGGGGTGACCACGAATCCGAGCGATTACCTGTCAGTGTCGCTCCCGGTAGGAAACCAGGTCGAGATCACGGCGACAAATGGCTTGAGCTCGACCTATCCGCTCGTCGGGGGTGTCGACGGATTCGTGAACACGAACCCGAATCTCGCCCCCGGTACCTATAACTACGCGTATCTCGGCGGCACCACGACCACAGCGCCTGGCGCCACTCCCGCGCTTGGCCCGAACTCGTTCACGAACAGCACCGGAGATCCTGAGGACATCGAGTCTTCGATCTGGTCCCTCGGGCCTAACGACTCCCTGACTCCACAGTGGGTGAACACCGATTCGAGCACGCCTGCGACCTACCTGCTGGTCTACTCCGGCATCCTTCTGATGACCGGTGACACGACACAGTTCCAGGACACCTTCGGTGCGGCGGCGGACGTCTCTCTGACCCTGCGACCGAGCGGTGCGCAGTGCACCCAGTCCATCTCGTTCAACTCGACGCCGGTAGCGACCGTCGGCGGCCCTCCCTACGCGCCACAGGCGTTCGCGACCTCGGGTTTGCCCGTGACCTATTCGATCGACGGCTCGTCGACGACAGGAGCGTGCTCGGCCACGGGCGGGGTCGTGAGCTTCACCGGCCTCGGGACCTGCGTGGTGGACGCTAATCAGAGCGGTGACGCGAGCTATCTCGCGGCCCCCCAGGTGCAACAGCCGATCACCGTCGGGCTGGGGTTGCAGTCGGTCTCTTTCAGTTCGTCGCCGCCAGGCGACGCGACGGTTGGGGGCGCGACTTACTCGCCGAGCGCGACAGCAACGTCCGGCCTGCCGGTCTCGTTCTCGATCGACGCCACCTCGACGGCTGGAGCCTGCTCGGTCGCGGCCGGCGTGGTGAGTTTCACGGGCGCAGGCACCTGTGTCCTGGACGCTGGCCAGCCAGGCGACACCCAGTACCTGCCGGCGGCCACGGTCGATCAGGACATCGGAGTAGGCCCAGGGTCTCAGTCGATCTCGTTCACCTCGGCGGCCCCGACCGACGCGACCGTCGGTGGTGCGAGCTACCAGCCGGAAGCCACAGCATCTTCCAACCTCCCGGTCTCGTTCTCGATCGACGGGTCCTCGACCATCGGCGCCTGCTCGGTCACGGCCGGCATAGTGAGCTTTGCCGGTACCGGGACCTGCGTGGTCGACGCGAACCAGTCCGGCAACGCCAACTACTTGCAGGCAAGCACGGTCGCTCAGGCGATCGAGGTCGGCCCGGCCTCTCAGTCGATCGTGATCAGGTCGGCCGCGCCCGACAACGCGACAGTCGGCGGCGCGAGCTATACACCTGTCGCGACCGCCAGCTCAGAACTCGCGGTCTCGTTCTCGATCGACGCTGCGTCGACTGCTGAGACATGCTCGATAGGTGCCGGAGTGATCAGCTTCACCGGCATCGGGACCTGTGTGGTCGACGCCAACCAGTCCGGTAACGCCGACTATCTCGCTGCCCCGCAGCAGCAGCAGGCGATCGCCGTCGGCCCGGGGGCGCAAGCGATCACCTTCACCTCTTCGGCCCCGAGCGACGCCACCGTAGGAGGCGCGAGCTACACAGCGACGGCGACCGCCAGCTCGGACCTAACGGTCTCGTTCTCGATCGACCCATCGTCGACTGCAGGGGCTTGCTCGATCAGCGACGGGGTCGTGAGCTTCACCGGCGCCGGGGCCTGCGTGGTCGACGCCAACCAGGCCGGCAGCGCGAACTACCTGGCGGCTGCTCAGATGGATCAGCCGATCACCGTTGGTCGTGGTTCTCAGTCGATCTCATTCACCTCGGCGGTCCCGACCGACCCGACTGTCCGAGGCGCGTCCTACATGCCGGCTGCCACGGCGACATCGAGGCTCGCGGTCGCGTTCTCGATCGGTTCAACCTCGTCGAGGGGCGCGTGCTCCATCAGCGGCACCGGCGTGGTGAGCTTCACGGCCGCCGGTTCGTGTGTGGTCGACGCCAACCAGTCCGGCAGCGCGAACTACCTGGCGGCTCCGCAGGTCGCGCAGACACTGACGGTGTCAGCACGTCGGCCGAGCGCGCCCACCTCGCTATCGGCAACGGCGGGAGCCGACGAGATCGCACTTTCGTGGTCCCCGCCGAGCTTCTCAGGTGGTGAGCCGATTGTCGGGTACCGGGTTCTGCGAGGCACAGCATCTGGCTCTGAAGGAGCCACGCCGATTGCAACGGTCTCAACCGCCTCGTACCTCGACGCAGCGGTCGTGCCCGGTATCAAGTACTACTACGAGATCGAGGCCCTCAACGAAGTCGGAGCGTCCACGCGATCAACGCAAGCATCTGCAGAAGTTGAGCCCACCCCGGCAGGAGGCGACCGTCTCGCAGCCTCGCCGGACGGAGGTGGATGGTGGGTTCTCAACCCCAACGGGACAGTGTCGACTTTTGGCGACGCGAAGAATTACGGCTCGACGGTCTCGCGCGGCCTGCGCTTGAGCGAGCCGCCGGTCGGTATCACCGCCACGGCGGACGGCCGCGGTTACTGGATAGTGAGTGCCGCTGGTGGCGTGTACCCGTTCGGCGACGCCAAGTCCTACGGCTCCGAAGCCGGAAGGACCCTCACGAGACCGATCGTCGGGCTCGTCTCGACCCGCAGCGGGCACGGCTACTGGCTCTTCGCGTCGGACGGTGGCGTATTCACTTTCGGAGACGCTCACTTCTATGGTTCCGAAGGCGGCACGTTGCCCGGAGCCCCGGTGATCGCCATGGCAAGCACCGCCGATGGCCGGGGGTACTGGCTCGCCTTCGCGAACGGCGGGGTGAAGCACTTCGGAGACGCGGGCAGCTACGGCTCGGCGCGGCGTCACGGGTTGACGCATCCGATCGTCGGAGTGACCAGGTCGCCGCTTGGCCGCGGCTACTGGCTCGTGACGTCGAGCGGCGAGGTGTTCGCATTCGGAGACGCGCATTTCTACGGGTCCGAGAGCTCGACAGCGCAGACCCACGCCGCCATTGGCCTGATCGCTGCACCGGCGGATAACGGATACACGATCATCAACTCGGTCGGCGCACCGACCGTCTTCCCGTCGGTCTAAGCCACCTTTGAGCCGCAGCGCCCCGCCTCCTTCGGCTCTTCGGTCGGTCACGGGTCCCGATGACAACTCCTCAGGCTCGAGGAGTATCGAGCTAAGTCGGTCCGCCGCCGGGCCCGATGAGCGCAGCGGGCCGCCTCTTAGAGCCGTTGCCGTGTCGATCGCGTTCGCGGCGGCGCTGGCTGGCCTGATAGCCCTGTTGTACTTGTTCTCAGTGCACTCGTCGCCTGGGAATTCGGATGGGGCGACCGTCATTCTCGAGGGTCAGGCGCTGAGCACGGGCAATCTCACGCTGAATCACTGGGCGCTCTCCCTCGACTCATTCTGGTTGGTCGACGTTCTCCTCTACGCGGTCGCTGTTCTCGTGGGTGGCGTCCACCCACAGCTGCTTCACCTGGTCCCATCAGTCGTAGCGGCCGCCGTCATCTGCGTCGGCGCGTGGATCGCGCAGCGAGGTCGTAGCCGCTCGGCCGGCCTGGTGGCTGCCGGCACCGTCGTCGTGATGCTCGGCCTGCCGACCCACGCTTTCGCAGCGTTCTTCCTCATGGGCCCTCTGCATGTGACGACGACTCTCTGGTGCATGATCGCGTTCGTCGCGTTGCGACGCGCCCGCTTCGGCTGGGGATGGGCGCTCGCGATCATCATGCTCGCCGCCGGCATGCTCGGCGATCTCCAGACCGTCGCGCTCGGGGTAGCGCCCATCGCCATCGCCGGCGTCGTAACCATGCTCCGGAGCAGGCAGTGGCGCGCCGGAGCGCCCGCGGTCTCCGCTGCGGCCTGCAGCCTCGCCCTAGCTGAGATCGTGCGACATGTCGCGCGCTTGATCGGGACGTTCACGATCGCGCCGGCGAATCCGCGCGCGTCTCTCCACCAGATGCTCCAGAACCTTCACCACGTCATCACGTACGGCGCCGCTCTCGAGGGAGTGGGTTATCACCCCTTCGGCGCTCAATCGGTGCCTCTGATCCTGGAGCTCGCCCACGGAGTCGGGCTGCTGCTCGGTCTGACAGCGCTCGTCATGGCGCTCGTGTCGATCGTCCGATCGAGCGTGACGAGCGACCGCCTCGCGCCGGTGAGTGCTGAGGAGCAAGAGTGTCGCCGCGAATCCTTCTTTCTCGAGGATGTCCTCTTCTTCGCGTTCTGCGCGGGATGCGCAGTCTTCGTCTGGCTCTCGTTCTCCGCCTCCGGAGCCTTCGGTCGTTACCTCAGCTCAGCGGTGATCTTCGGGTCGATCCTCGGGGCTCGCCTCGTTGGCAGGATCGCGGAGCGGCTGACAACCACAGGGCCGCGACTGGCCACAGGCGCGCTCGCCGTGCTCGTGCTCGCCGGCTACGTGGCGACGTGCGCGATGGTCGTGACGTCTGCGCCCGCGAAGCAACCGGCCGTGGCATTGACGACCTATCTCGAGGATCACCATCTCACTCACGGGATCGGCGACTACTGGAGCTCGTCCATTGTGACGGTCGAGTCCGCTGACACCGTCGTGATCCGTCCGGTCATCGCCCTTCCTGGGGGCGCGCATCTCGCGCGCTATATGAGGCAAACGAGCTCGCAGTGGTACGACGGGCGTTTTGAATTCCTCGTCTACGACCTCTCCTCGCCTTGGGGGAGCGTCGGTGCGCGGTCGGCCGAGGCATCCTTCGGCCCGCCCCGACACATAGCAAGGGTCGGTACTTATCGGGTGCTTACGTGGGCGCACGAACTCGCGATCGAGCCGGACGGGAGCTATGCGCGCCAGCCTGGCTGAAGGCTTGAAGCGGCCCTGTTGCGGCATACTTGAGAGATGCTCGGCGGACTCCGTGAGCTTGTGCCGCGCAGGCGCGCACTCTTGGTCGCGGCCGCGCCGGTTGTCGCCGGTGTGGTGGGGACGGCTTTCCTGATCCCGAGCGGCGCCATACCTCCGTCGCATGCCGCGACGCTGAACGCCGTCACGCACCGTGCCTCCGGCAACTCGATCACCCCCGGCTACCTCCGGTCCCTCCCGCACGACGAGGCCGCCAACGTCGGCCGGGCTCTTTTCGTGCAGAGACCGCCTTCGAGTTTGGCGGGACTTGCTCTTGCTTCGGCCGCCATTCCGGGCATCGCCGTGAAGGCGTATGAGCATGCCTCGAAGGTGCTCGCGCTGACGGATCCAGCATGTCACCTGAGCTGGGCCGACATCGCTGGCATAGGACGGGTCGAATCGGACAACGGCTTGACGTGGGGGAGCAGAGCGCGTGTCTCGCCGAACGGCACGCTCACCCCTCCGATCCTCGGTCCGCTTCTTGACGGAGCCGATGGCTTGCCCGCTTATCCGACCCCCGACCACGGCATCCTCGAGCACGGCGGCGTGTGGGAACGAGCCGTCGGACCCATGCAGTTCCTGCCCTCGACTTGGCTCGAGTATGCGCAAGACGGTAACGGCGATCACGTCAAGAGTCCGCAGAACTTCTGGGATGCCGCGCTGACGACAGCCGTATTCCTCTGCGCCAACGGCGGCGACGTTGCCTCGCAGCGGGGCTTTGACAATGCAGTGCTCTCTTACAACAACTCTGAGTCGTACCTGTCCCTCGTGCGCGACTGGGTGGGTTACTACGAGAAAGCCGGCGTGACCGAGCTGCTCCACGCCGGTTCGAAGCTGCTGCCGGTTGGCGTGAGCACCTTCGATCCGTTCGGCGGATCTCACGGGAACAGGCCGGATCCTGCGGCCGCCGGGGCTCTCATCGACTTGCTGCTGGGGAAGGCTGTCGCCGTCACGGAGGCGCAGAGCACTTTCTCGCTCTCGTTCGGGGCGCGAGACGGGGGGACGACCGGTGCGAGCATCGCGACTGGCACCGCCGTCGTGAACGAGGTGAAGCGAGACGCTCAGATGTCCGTTCGGGTGCCCGGATTCGGCGTGTTCGATCTTCTGGAATTCGCAAGCAGTGGGACGCCGATAGTCTTCGTCGCGCTGCCCTCGTCGCTCGCCGATCCTCTCGGCGTCACCGGAGGCGAGTACCTGCAATTCTCCCGGGCTCTCGAGAGCGCGCTTCCTTCACCAGTGACAGCGGGACTGTCGTTTGCGGCCGCGGACCTGATGTGGAGCATCGATGCCCTGGACGGAGCGACCGCGGCGATGAAGCAGTCTGGTCGCGCGACGATCGCCGGCGCGAGCATGACCTCGTACAGCGGGCCTATCGATCTCTCAGCCGCCTCGGACAGGGTGCCGGCAGCCAAGGACGAGTTCCGGGAGTTGGCGTATCTCCTCGACACCCAGCTCGTCGAGATGACCGCGTGGGTCGGCTCTGACGGGTTCGTGCACCAACTCGACATAGCGCTCCCGGAGCTGAGGGGTGCCTACTCGACGGCGATCTCACTCGATGTCCGGCTGTCGGGCTTCGGGTTGCCGGTGACGATAGAAGCACCGGTTGTCGGATCGTTCCCGCCGACCTCATCGACCACGACGACCACGACGAGCACAACGACCTCGACGACGTCATCTCCGACGAGCACGACGACCTCGTCGCCGGGTACCACCACGACAACGAGCCCGGCCGTGGCGCCGTAGTCAGGAAGCGGTCGTCTCTGTCGCCGCGGCCGCCACCAGAGCGTCGGCATCCTCGCGCGAAGTAACCCGCAAGAAACGCACCCCGCCGTACCTCTCATCTCCCGCCAACGCCTCGTAGCGCGCCCTGTACTTCCCGTGGTTCGTCCATGCCCACCTGATGATGTTGCGCTTGGGGTCGAGTCGCCAGAGATTGTCGAACGGCTCGCGGTTGCCG
>JBKQLZ010000286.1:0-12039 GCA_052146895.1 Acidimicrobiales bacterium | reverse complement strand
CCTCACCAGGCACGGAGGCCCAGCTCTTGGAGCTCGCCGCCAACCTGATGGCGCGCCCGCTCGAACGTAGCCGCCCTCTGTGGGAGATCTGGTTCGTGGACGGGCTCGAAGGTGACCGGGTGGCGCTGGTGGAGAAACTCCATCACTCCATGGCAGACGGCCTCGCCGGCGTGGAGCTGGCGACGGTGCTCCTCGACCTGGAACGTCATCCTCTCCACCGGCACGCCCCGCCACCGGATTGGCAGCCCTCTCCCCCGCCGAGCCGCGTGACGGCGATGGCGCGCGACGTCATCCGCCGGGCAACGCTGCCGGTGAAGGTGGGCGCGGGGACCCTTGGCGTCATGCGCCACCCCGTCAGGGCCGGGCGCGAAGCAGCCCGATACGGCGAGGCGCTCTCCACCGTGGCGACCAGACAGAGCATCGCACCACATTGCTCTCTCAACACCGAGATCGGAGAGAAGCGACGCCTCGTTGTCGTCCGCCAACCGATGGACGAGCTTCATCAAGCGCAGCGGCGCTACGGCGTGACCATCAACGATCTCCTCCTTACGTCCGTCGCCGCCGGTGTCCACGACCTGCTTGCGGCACGCGGCGAGGACGTCGAGGATCGCAGCGTGCAAGTGCTCGTGCCGGTGGGCACGGAGCATCATGGCGACCACAAGCTCGGGAACCAGGTCTCGGCGATGATCGTCCGCCTCCCCATCGGCGACGCCGATCCGCTCGACCGGCTGCACGCAGTGTCCCGCACAGAAGCACGTTGCAAGCGCCATCACCAGGCTCTCGTGGGTGAGCTCCTGCTCGACCTTCTCGAGCCGTGGCCACAGCCGGCACTTGCCGCCACTACCCGCCTCGTCCACCGGCAACCGTTCGTGAACCTCGTCGTGACGAACGTCCCGGGCCCTGGCCTGCCTCTGTACGCGATGGGCTCGCTCCTGCTCGAGGCCATCCCGATCGTCCCGCTCGCAGGGAACCTGAGTGTGGGGATAGCCGCCCTGTCCTACGAGGGACAGCTCACGATCGGCATCTTCGCCGACCCGGATGCCTGCCCGGACGTCTCCATCCTTGCGGACGGTATGAGTCGAGCATTTGCGGAAGTGGTCGGTCACCCAACAGTCTTGGAGAGTTCCGCCAAGTAAAGGGAGCACCGGACCATGACGATGAACTGCAAGCCGATCCCGACGCTGGACGATCGCATCAATGACATCCGGCAGCGCACGGCCGAGATCGTGAACGAGGACATCCTCCCCAACGAGGACCGTCTCTGGGCAACGCGTCACGAGGGCGAGTCGATGGAGCATCGCCGCGAGGTGCTCGAGCTGCGAGCCGACATCAAGCAGAAGGTGAAGAAGGCAGGTCTCTGGGCGCCGCACCTCCCGACCGAGTACGGCGGGATGGGCCTCGAATTCCTCGCTCACGCTTACATGAACGAGGTGCTGGCGTACGCGATCGGCGCAGCGTCACTGTTCGGCGTGGTCGCTCCGAACTCGGGTAATCAGTCGATCCTGGCGAAGTACGGGACCAAAGAGCAGAAAGAGCAGTGGCTGTTGCCGCTGATCGACGGCACGATGGAGTCCGGTTTCTCGATGACTGAGCCGGAGAACCCCGGCTCGGACCCGCGCTCCCTCACCACGACTGCCGTCGAGGATGGCGACCACTGGGTGATCAACGGCCACAAGTGGTTCACGTCGAACGGCATCGAGGCCGACTTCTTCATCGTCATGTGCCGCGCCGTCCGCGCCGGCAAGGAGCCGACGAAGAGCGACCCGATGGTCCAGATCATCGTTCCGACGACCGCGTCCGGCGTGAACATCGTGCGCGGCATCGGGATCTGGGGCCGGAAGGAGTCCGATCACTGCGAGGTGAGGTACGAAGATGTCCGAGTGCCGATCGAGAACGCGCTAGGCCAGGTGGGCGAAGGGCATCAGGCAGCCCAGGACCGCCTCGGGGCCGGGCGCATCTATCACTGCATGAACTCCGTCGGGCAGATGTGGCGCGCCTTCGACCTCATGGTCGAGCGGGCCCGCTCGCGCGAGGTCCACGGCGGGCTGCTGCAGGACAAGCAATTCATTCAGGGCTTCATCGCCGACAGCTACATCGACATCCAAGCTGCCCGGCTGATGACCTTGCACGCGGCGGAGAAGATCGACCAGGGCCTGCAAGCGGCGCGGACCGATATCTCGGCCATCAAGGTCTTCGTGCCAAGTGCCTACATGCGGGTTGTCGACCGGGCGATCCAGGTATGGGGAGCAGCCGGTATCTCGAACGACCTGCCCCTGTCGGCGATGTTCCTCGGGGCGCGCACGCTGCGGATCGCCGACGGACCCGACGAGGTGCACCGGATCCTGATCGCGAAGAACGTCCTGGGCCAGTACGCGAAGGGCGAGGGCTGGGACTTCGGCAATTAGCCAACACCTGAACCGGGCGTCACCATTACACCTATGACCTCGTCGGTGACCCTGAGCGTGAACGGGATGGAGCAGTCGCTGACGGCGGAGCTCTCGCTCCTGGCGGCACTTCGCAGCGAGCTCGGGCTCACCGGAGCGAAGCCCGGCTGTGGCGAGGGATCCTGCGGGGCATGCACGGTGCTCGTCGACGGGTCCCCGGTCCGGGCCTGTCAGCTGAGAGCGGGCGAGGTAGCCATGCGGGCTGTCACTACCGTCGAAGGGCTGGCGACCGAAGGCAAGCTCGATCCGGTCCAGCAGGCCTTCGTCGAGGTGGGCGCAGGTCAGTGCGGTTACTGCACCCCCGCAATGGTGCTGGCGGTGACGTCTCTGCTCGCCGGTAACCCGGACCCGGACGACACCGCAGTGAACGAGGCGCTCGCGGGAAACGTCTGCCGCTGCGGCACGTATTCGAGGATCCGGCTGGCCATCGTTCGAGCAGTTGAGCTGAGGGCATCCGACGATCCGGGCGCGTTGCACGCGACGGCGGAGCCCGACCGCTCCGGTCCTCCCGAGCCCGGAGCGTCTCACTTCCGGCCGAGCCGCCCGTGGGACATGACTCCCCCGGCGGAGCGCGAGTGGTTCGAACTGCTCGGCGATGGCCTCGTCGTCGTGCTCTTGCCTCGCAAGCCGGCACCCGGCACTTGGTCCGCCGACGGCGGCGCGTGGCTCCACATCGCGAGCAGCGGAGCCGTGACTGCGTTTACCGGCAAGGTCGACGTGGGCCAGGACAACCGCACGGCGCTTCGCATCCTCGTGGCAGAAGAGCTGCACGTCCCTCTTACGGAGGTGCGTCTCTCCATGGGCGACACCGATCTCTGCCCGTACGACATGGGGACGTTCGGAAGCCGCTCGATTCCCGACGCCGGTGTTGCTCTCCGCCGGGTCGCAGCGTTCGCGCGTGATCTGTTGCCTGTGGGGGCCGGGACTCGCCATGTCGAGATAGTCGAAGGTGAGCCCGCGCTTGCGCCGCCTACCACGTGGGGACTCGCCGGTACACCGCACGCGCCTCCGAGGATGGTGGACGCGGTGACGGGCGCACTTCGTTTCGTGTCGGACCTCTCCTGCCCGGGATTGCGCCATGGCGCGGTACTGCGCCCACCGTTCCCCGGGGCGACCCTTCGCGGTCTCGACGCATCGGCGCTCGAGGGCCGCAGCGATGTCACATTGGTCCGGACCCCCGCGCTCACCGGTGCGGTGGCAGGCGATGTGATGACCGCACGGCTGGCACTCTCCGAGCTGAAGGTGAAGTGGGGGGAGGCGGAGCTGCCTTCGGGCGACGAGCTCGAAGGCTTCCTGCGCTCGCACCCGAACCTGAAGACCGAAGGTTGGGGAGGTCCGTACCGCCACGAGGCAGGAGATGTCGACGCCGCCCTCGAGAAGGCGGCCCTACGCTGCAAGGCGACGTACAGCACGGCATACATCGCGGCCGCCTCGCTCGAGACGAGGGCTGCCATCGCTGTCTACGACGACGACGGGCGCCTCACCATCTGGACCGGCACGCAAACTCCGTTCCTCGTTCGATCTCAGGTCGCCTCCGCGCTCGAGCTGGGTGAGGATCAGGTTCGTGTGATCGTGCCGCCGACAGGCGGCGGGTTCGGGGGCAAGCACGCCGGTGGCGTGGCGACAGAGGCGGCCGTCCTCGCCCGGGCGGTCGGCGCACCGGTGCGGGTCGCGTGGAGCCGGCACGAGGAGTTCACGGCGGGCACTCTCAGACCTGCCGCCGTCATCGACATCGAAGCCGGTTGCTCTAGCGACGGCGATCTCGTGGCTTGGTCGTTCACCAACGTCAACTCGGGTGCGGCAGCCATCGCATCTCCGTACCGCGCTGCCAACGAGCGCGTCGAGTACCAGCCGGCAGCCAGTCCGCTCAACCAGGGGTCCTACCGCGCCCTTGCGGCGACGGCCAACAACTTCGCCCGCGAGTCCCAGATCGATGAGATGGCGCGTCGGCTGGGGAGGGACACCGTCGAGTTCCGCCTTGCCAACCTCGAAGACGCGCGTCTGGCAGCGGTGCTGAGTGCTGCTGCGGAGCACTTCGGCTGGGCCGCCTGGGACGAGGCGGACGCACGCCGCTCAGGCTCCGGGCGGGGAATCGCTTGCGGGCTCGAGAAAGACGCGAGGGTGGCCACCGCTGCGGAGGTCCGGGCTTCGGGCGGCGGTCTCGAAGTTGTCCGACTGCTCACCGCGTACGAATGTGGCGCCATCGTGAATCCCGAGACGGTCCGTAACCAGGTCGAGGGTGCCGCCGTGATGGCGCTCGGCGGCGCCTTGTTCGAGGAGATCGAGTTCACCAAAGGCGTCATCACCAATGGCTCCTTCACGACCTACAGGGTTCCGCGCATCGCCGATGTCCCGGCCATCGAGGTCATCCTGATGGACCGCGCGGACTTGCCGTCTTCCGGAGCCGGGGAGACACCGATGATCGGGATCGCTCCCGCCATCGCGAACGCCTTATTCGACGCGACAGGTCGACGATTGCGCTCACTCCCGCTTCGCCTCCAGCCCGGAGATACGTGACCCCGCCGGTTCGGTCTCGACGAGAGCTGTCGCGACCGACCGGTCCCCTGATGAGCCAGGGAACCGGCCTTGTCTATCGACGCCGACGGAGAATCAGAACTTGTCGTGCTCCACTAGGACGTGGGTCACGGGCTCCTTCATCTCCGGGCCGACCGGGACGCGGATCTCTAGGATGCCGTCGCGGTACTTGGCCTTGATGTCGGCTTCCTTGGCGCCTGCCGGGAGCTCGATGTCGCGTCCGAACTCGCCGTAGCGGAACTCCGAGCGGAAGCCCTTCTTGTCCTTGTGCTCGCTCTGCTCGGTACGGCGGGCAAGCACGTGCAAGAAGCCGCCGGACACGGTCAGCTCGACGTCCTTCTCCGGATCGATGCCTGGCAGCTCAGCGCGGATGACGTGCTCGTCTCCTTCGCGGAGCTCTTCGACCTTGATCAGTTCACCGATGTCGAAGTCGAAGTCGAGCAATCTACGGATCCGCTCCGGCCGCCAGTCGAGCCCGAACCGGTCATGTCTCGTAAGTGTCATGTGCACTCCTCCTTGTCCTCCGGTGGACCCTCCACCGGTTCCCAATTTGAGTGTCTGCCCCTAAACCGACACGAGAAAGGGCCAGAAGTCCTGAATACTGGGACCATGTCCAAGACGATCACGGCATGGGCTGTCTCGGATCCGGGACCGGTCGACGATCACCGACTGGTCCGGGTGACCCGCGACCTGCCGGCAGCGACACCAGGCCAGGTGCTCGTCAGAGTGAGCGCTTGCGGTGTGTGCCGCACCGATCTCCATCTGGCCGAGGGGGATCTCCCGCCACGCCACGCGCTCGTCGTGCCAGGGCACGAAATCGTGGGGAACGTGGAGGAAGTGGGCCCCGGCTCCACGCGATTCGGCCCTGGCGACCGGATCGGGATTCCATGGCTCGCCGAGACCTGCGGCAGCTGCCGCTACTGCGCCGCGGGTCGCGAGAACCTCTGCCTCACTCCCCGATTCACGGGCTGGGACCTGGACGGGGGCTACGCCGACTACGTGCTCTGTGCGGAGGCGTTCGCCTACCCGATCCCGGCGGCCTTCACCGACGCCGAGGCAGCGCCGCTCCTGTGCGCTGGGATCATCGGTTACCGCGCTCTGCTCCGGGCCGACCTCCCAAGAGGCGGACGTCTCGGGATCTATGGCTTCGGGGCTTCGGCTCACCTGGCGGCACAGGTAGCGCTCGCGGAGGGTGCGCGGGTGCACGTGCTCACGCGCTCCGAGCAAGCCCAGCAGCTGGCACTCGAGCTCGGCGCATCGAGCGCGGCGGGTGCGAGTGATCCCCCGCCCGAGCCTCTCGACGCGGCGATCTTGTTCGCTCCAGTCGGAGAACTCGTACTGCCCGCACTGGCTGCCCTCGACCGGGGTGGCACGCTCGCCATCGCCGGTATCCACCTGACCGACATCCCGTCTCTCAATTACGAGCGGCATCTCTTCGAGGAGCGCACCCTCACGAGTGTGACGGCGAACACGAGGGAAGACGGCGTCGCGTTTCTCGAGATTGCCGCGCGCATCGGTATCCGTGTCGAGACGACCTCCTACCCTATGGAGGAGGCGAATGCTGCTCTGTCGGACCTATCGCACGATCGGGTCAACGGCGCTGCCGTGCTCGTCAACGAGTAGATCAGCGCCGGCCTTGTCCGCCCGCGCGCTGCCGGCCGCTGCGATCCGTAGCTCGGAGAAGAGGTCGACGAGCTCGGGCATCTGGTAGCGGGCCTGGAGGCCACTCGGGTTGGGAAGGAGCCAGACGCGCGAGTTGCCCAGGAGCTCGGGCTGCTCACCGATCTCTGCCCGCGGGCGCCTGAACGCTGTCCTGTACGCGACCATCCCGAGGCACGCCAGATAGCCGGGCTCGATCTCCCGGACCAGCTGCTCGAGGTGGTCGACCCCGTCTCGCAATTCCGAGCTGGTGAGCTCGGACGCAGTCGCCGTCGCGCGAGGGACGAGATTCGTGATCCCGAGCCCGGCGCGGAGGATGGACGCCTCGTCGGCGGGGTCGAGGACGGTCGTGGTGAAGCCGGCCGCGTGGAGCACTTTCCAGAACCTGTTGCCCGGCCGAGCGAAGTGGTGTCCCACGGCCGCCGACCACAGTCCCGGGTTGATGCCGCAGAAGAGGACCGTCAACCGCGGCGCGATCACGTCGGGGACCGTGCCTCCCGCCGCCGCCTCGAGATCTGCTGAGCTCGGACGGCGAGTGCCGGCTTCAGCCATAGTCAACCAGCGGAGACCTCGGACACCGTCAGGCGAATGCGCTCCAGCAAAGCTTTCTGCTCGCTCTCGGATTCGACTCGGACTCGCTCGAACGCGTCGCCGAGCCTGACGTCAGCATGCATGCCGGACGGATCCTCGTGGAAGTGGAGGAACGCCCTCGACCGCCTGTAGAACACCCCGCGCTTACGCTCGACGAGCTGGGGAAGGCTACGTAGCTCCTCGAGTAGAGGCTCCAGCCGGTCGAGAGCAGCAGAACTCGCATGTTGCATGTCGGCGCCGAGCGTAGCCCCGGACGAGTTCCGGCAGGCGGGCGCGACCGGGTGGCTACGCATAGCCTCGTCTCGTGCAGTTCAGCCGTGAGCTCGTGGAGAGCGTGATATCGAGCGAGATCACGGTCTCGTTCCGGCTGTGGCGGCGGCCGAAGGTGAAGGTAGGCGGGAGATATCCCGTAGGCCCCATCTACATCGAGATCGATTCGATCGAGATGCTGCCGTTTGCCTCCATCACTCCGGCCGACGTTCGCCGCGCCGGTGAGGCTGATAGAGCGTCACTCCGCGCGCGTGCCGCTCACGCCGGTCCCATCGCCGACGACACGGTGCTCTACCGGCTGGAGTTCCACGTCGTCGACGGTGCCGCCTGAGCTCGTGACGCGTCGCCGACGGCCCGCGACGAGGAGCAGGACCAAGGCCGCGGCACCGAGCACGAACAGCTGCGGATAGTCGGGGAAGTCGCGGTAGGCAAAGCGCACGGTGTGGACGCCCGGTCCCACGCGCACGCCGACGAGTGCGGGCGCCACCATCTCTGTCGCCACGGGGCGCCCATCGACGGTCGCCTGCCAGCCCGGGTCATAGGAGGCCGAGAGCAGCACGACCGCCGTCCGCGCCATGGACACCTTCGCGACGACGGTGCCGTGTTCGAGGTCTGCTCGGTCGGAGAGCACGCGGCCTGGGGGCGCGGACGTGTGCGCGCCGGCGGGGAGCGTCCCTTCGGCCGCCCGGCCGCCTTCGTAGGCAACTGTCGGGTACGCCGGGTCGCGCGAGGGGAGGCTGGCGAGGAATCGGGCAGCAAACTGCCAAAGACGACCCATGTCCCGGCCCTACCGCTCTGCGGCTCGCGCAGCCCAGCCGCGCGCGGGGTCAGTCGGATCCGCCCGGCGGGGTACTGAGCGCCTCGAGGACCGAGCTGAGCGTGGCGCTGTCGGCCTCCGCCTGCTCGTCGCGGCCCGGCCGTGCGTATATGTCCGACGCTGCGCGGTGAAAGCCGTCGGGGAGCCCGGCCGATTGGAACGTGTCGGCGATCTCGTCCATCTCCCCCACCCAACGCCATCCTTTCGTTGCAGCCTGCCGCGCGGCCTGCAGACTGCGCGAAGAGAGCTCGGGCATGGAGCTCTCCCACTCCGCGAGCAGGGGCTCTTCCACACCCTCGGCGATCGCGAGGGCGCGAATGTCGAGCAGCAGGGCAGCCGTACCCTTCGTCCACGCCGCGAAGCACATCTTCAGAGCGGAGGCGGCCGCCTGATCGTCCGAGATCAAGCGGGCATCTACTGGCGTACCGGCGAATGCGTCTCTCGCCTCATCTGCAGACGCACCCGAGAGATACAGGCGAGTCGAGTTCGTGCGGCTGGGCGGCGCTCCGATGATCACGCCGTCGACGTAGCGGCCGCCGCCGCCCTCGATCACAGCGGCGACCGCTCGTGCGGTCCGAGGAGCGATCGCGTTCGCGTCCAGGTAGAGACCACGGAAGCCGGATACTCGCCTGGCCACGCCAAGGGCACCGCTCGGCGGGCAGACCGAGACGATGAAGTCACAGCTCTCGACGATCGCAGCGACCGTGGTCGCGTCCACAAGTCCCGCAGCGGTCGCGCGACGGACAGACGCGGAGCTGCGGCCTTCAGAGGCCCACTTCACCTCGCTACCGGCCCTTACAAGTGCCGCACCGATAGCGGCACCCATCTCGCCGGGATGCAGGAGGCCGATCGAGCGAAATGGCATCCGCACTCCTTAACGGGCTAGTTGCCCCGGCAGCGTCGCCTACCCGTTTGGCATGCGCAGCTTGAACTCGGCGCCTGCAGGGTCGGCAACCGATGCTAGGCGGCCGTACGGGGTGTCCGTGGGATCCGTCACGACGGAGCCGCCCAGCGTCTTGACCTTGGCGATGGTGGCGTCGACGTCGTCGGCGTGCCAGTAGACCGACCAGTAGGCAGGTACTCCCTCGGGAAGGAACGCCGAAGCATCCATGATCCCCGCCAGCTCGCCCTCGCCCTGCGGGTCGCGCATCGATGTGTAACGGAACTCGTCGCTGTCACCGACCGTGTTCGTCTCCCAATGGAACACTGATCGGTAGAAGGCGACGGCAGTCGCGTAGTCCCTGGTGTGCAGCTCGAACCAGCTCGGTGTGCCGTTCTCGCTGAGCACGCTGAACCCCTGAAAGGTACCGGGCTGCCACATGCCGAGGTTCGCCCCCGTCGGGTCGACGAACACTGCCTGGATGCCAAGGTCGGCAACCGGATGCGCCGGCGCGATGATCTGGGCGCTCTCGAGCTCGGCCGCTTCGACCGTCTTCACGATGTCGTCGGTGGCGAGGTAGATCTTCCAGCTGTTCTGCGCCTTCATGTCACCCATGTCGCCCATGGCTCCAGCGATCGGGACCCCGTTGCGAGTGAACATGAAGTAGCCGCCGAACTCAGCGCTTGGCTCCTGGGCCTCCCAGTCGAATACCTCGCTGTAGAACTTGCGGCTGCCTTCGACGTCCGAGGTCCAAAGATCGGCCCAGCACGGCGATCCGAACGGGGCACTGTCGCGGGTGGGCATCGCTACTGCTCCTTTTTCGAAGGTGAGTCTGTCAACTGTTTCGACTTGCCCGAGCTGTCAAAGTCATCGGTCTGGGTAGCAACATAACTCCCCAGCACACTGAGCAACGCGATGAGATCTGCCGCCGCCAGCCGTCAACCAGGTGATGGATCACGTCCAAATCTGGTGCCGGGTAGCTGTCGTCGCGTCAGACGGCATCGAGCAGGCGAGCTGCGTGCTGCGGGGCCCGGGCCATCCCGATCTCGACGCAGTGGACGCGGTGGCCCGCCTCGCTCTCCTGGCGGGGCATCTCGGGAGTCACATCGTCCTCGCCGAGGTGTCCCCAGAGCTCGATGGTCTCCTCGAACTGGCCGGCTTACGCGTCGAGGTGGAGCGGCAGTCCAAACTCAGGGAAGAGTCGCTCGGGGTCGAGGAAGTCCAAGAAGAAGGTCATCCCGATGATCTTCCCGCGTGAGATCTCGAGCACCTGAATCGCCCACGGAGCATGACCGCCGGCTGAGTCCGGTCGGTACTGCCCGAATGCCGGGCAACCGTTGGCAGACGTGGGAAGCAGGCGCGAACCACGGCATCCGCTCGGCCCTGGCTCTACCATCCAGCGACCGATGTCTGCTGCACCCTGGAGCCACATCGCGAACGGGGGCATCGACTGCACTGCGTCCTCGTGCAGCAGCGTCACCAGTCGCTCGATGTCGTAGCGCTCAAAGGCGTCGACGTAACGTTCGAGCAGCTCGGCGTCGGGGCCGTCGAGAGCAGCCGGTCGTGCCTCGGTCGGCAGGTCAGCGAGCGTCGCTCGGGCCCGTTGCAGCGCGCTGTTGACCGCGGCCACGCTGGTGTTGAGGAGGTCGGCCACCTCGGCCACCTGCCAGCGAAGCACCTCGCAGAGGATCAGGGCGGCACGCTGGCGCGGGGGAAGGTGTTGAAGGGCGGTAACGAAAGCGAGCCGGATCGACTCCCGGTACTGGGCGATATCAGCAGGATCGGCGCCGTCGGGCACGACGCTTAGGTCGGGTATTGGGGTCACCCACGTGGCCTCGGGCAGCATGGGCCCGAGCCGAGATTCGTCAGGTGGCGAGGACGGGCCGAAGTCGAAAGGACGCGCGCGGCGCTGCACGTGTCGGTGCATGTCGATGCAGACGTTCGTCGCGATGCGGTAGAGCCACGACCGCACCGTTGAGCGCCCCTCGAACCCCTCTGCATGACGCCAGGCTCGAAGCATCGTCTCCTGGACTGCGTCCTCGGCTTCGAAGCCAGAGCCGAGCATTCGATAGCAGTAGCCGGTGAGCTCCCGCCTGAACGGCTCAAGGTCGAGTTCGACCGTAGGGGCTTCGCGCAGCGCCACGGCATCGAATGTTACCAACGGCTCCCCGAGCGCGGCATCTGTCATCGATGGTTTGACGGATCGACCGGGCCGAACTCATCGGTGCCTGCGAGGCACAATGATCTGACAAGACGTCCAGTGACTGCCACGCCGGTGAAAAGGAAGAACGCGGATGATCGCTACAGCACTTTCAACCTCTCTCGACGGCTTCATCGCCGGCTCGGATGACAGCCCGGAACTACCGCTCGGCGTCGGCGGCAACAGGCTGTTCGGGTGGTTCAACGACGGTGACACGCCGAGTCGCCTCTATCCCGCGTTTCGGATGTCAGCCGTCAGCGCGGCGTTCTTCGACGAGTTCGCCGATCAGGTCGGAGCAGTGATTGCAGGGCGCCATACCTACGACGTGACTGGCGCGTGGGGTGGAGGGGGCCGATGCCGTGGGCACCGCGCTCGTTCAGCAATGCATCCGAGCCGGGGTCATTGCGAACGGCTCCAGCACTTTCGAGCGATGAGTTTGAGAGACTCCAGTCGTCTAATGGTGTGAGTCAGGGTGTGAGTCAGGGTGTGAGTCAGGGTGTGAGCTGGGCACGGGCGTCTCGACGTGAGGGTCCGCTGCGACGGCGAGAGCCCGCATGAAGACAAGGAGAGGACCCAGATGAGCGGCGTGCGAGTTCTGGTCGGAACACGGAAGGGCGCCTTCGTCCTGGCATCGGACGGCAAG
>JBKQLZ010000285.1:0-2535 GCA_052146895.1 Acidimicrobiales bacterium | reverse complement strand
GGGTGAGAGGCCGCTGATCGCTCGCAGTGGGTTCGTGTAACCGCCCGTGCCGGGTTGAGGCGAACTCGGAGGTGTCGGCGCTGGCACCGTCGTAGTGGTGACCGGCTGGGGCACTGTTGTGGTCGTCACCGACGGTGGTGCCGTCGTTGTGGTGACCCGTCGGGGCGCCGTTGTCGTCGTCACCTTGCGGGGCGCTGTGGTCGTCGTCGCCTGCCGGGTTGCCAGCTGTTGTGCCGCCGCTGCCGCCGCTGCCGCTTCTTGCTCGGCTGCCTGCTCCTCGGCTGCCGCGCGTCGCTCGTTCGCCGCGGTCACCAGCGATAGGAGGTGGGCGTTCACATGACTCAGGATCGCCTCGTCGATCGCGATCGCATCGTTGGCATGCCCTCGAGCAGCGACAAGCTGTCGGAGCGTCGCGACCGTGCGGGCACGTTCCAAGCGCAAGGCACTCTGGGTCGACGCGGTGCGGTACTGGTCGACGCGCAAGGTGGTTATCGCGTCATTGAGGTTCCCGCTCGCTACTCCTACATAGACTTGCTGTTCTGGCAGGGTCGTGGCATTGGCAGAAGTGATGACCGTGGCCGATATCCCCGAAATGGCGCTGATATACGCCGCCACCGCCACGTGACGAAGCCGTATCGTCGCCGCGTGCTCCGCATGGATGTCACGCACGAGACGCGCGTGATCGTCGGAGATCTTGGCCTGAATGACGACCATACGCTCCTCGACGCCGTTATAACGCGAGACGAGGGACTGAACCCGCGCTCCTTGGTTAGCGATTCGCTGCTCGAGTTGGCTGACCTTTGCTCGGTCCGAGCCGATGCCTGCCGCCGCGGTGCCCGGCGAGGCGGACACCACTGCTAGGAGGGTGCTCGACGCGCTCAGCATCACGACAACCACGCCAGCGAGCCGCCGAGTCCGCAGGCCACGACGCAAGATGCCAAGTCTAAACCTGGCACCCCCTTCGGGCGCGCACCCACCCGCAGTTGGAATGCGATTCGGAGAAGGCAAGCCCTAAAAGGGTAATCAAGCTCGGGTAGGAGCTGTCAAGTGTCATGCAATGAGAGTTCAGGTGTTTCGTCTCACGCACTCCAATTTCTCGGGGTCCGATCAGGGTCATACCCGATTGCGGTAGAGAGAGTTTTCCCAGACCATGGCACCTAGGTGAGGAGATGACCATGCTGGAGCTGAAAGGCGTTTCGAAGACATACGGCCAGGGGCACACCGAGGTCCGTGCGCTGTCCGATGTCGATCTCTCGGTCGACGCCGGGGCGCTCGTGGCGGTGATGGGTGCGAGCGGATCTGGGAAGAGCACCTTGTTGACCATCGCCGGGAGCCTGGAGGAGCCGACCAGCGGAGAGGTGCTCGTAGGCGGCGCAGCCTTGTCGAAGATGTCCCGAAACGACAAAGCACGCCTTAGGCGCCGCTCGATCGGTTACGTCTTCCAGGACTTCAACCTGCTCGCCGGGCTGACCGCTTTGGAGAACGTGTCGCTGCCGTTGGAGCTAGACGGCGTCTCGGCCAAGAAAGCCCAGAGCCAGGCAATG
The DNA here is from genome assembly GCA_052146895.1 of Acidimicrobiales bacterium. GTDB lineage: Bacteria > Actinomycetota > Acidimicrobiia > Acidimicrobiales > Bog-793 > Palsa-601. Next base: position 991 of record JBKQLZ010000285.1, on the reverse strand, counting down.
TCGGCCCTAGAAGAGCTCGGGCTCTCCGATCGGGCTTCGCACTTCCCAGACGAGCTGTCCGGTGGCGAGTCACAACGAGTCGCCATAGCCCGGGCAGTCGTCGGCGAGCGTCACCTCTTGCTGGCCGACGAGCCGTCCGGTGCCCTCGACTCTACGAACGGCGAGGCGGTGATGCGCCTCATCCTCGCGGCATGTCACCGCGGCGTGGCAGCGGTAGTTGTCACCCACGACGCCCAGCTTGCATCGTGGGCGGACCGTGTCGTGTTCCTCCGGGACGGACGTGTGGTCGACCAGACCATGTCACCGCCGAGCCCCGAGGATCTGCTCGAGCCCACCCAGAACCGATGAGCACCGCTCTCCTCGAGCGACCCGTCGAGCCTCGACCCGCCAACGGCGGGGCTCCGGCGCGTCGTGCCATGGTGCGCTGGGCCTGGCGTCTCTTCCGTCGCGAGTGGCGACAGCAACTGTTGGTGCTGGCGCTCATCGTCGTCGCAGTGCTCGCCACGATTGTCGGCGCCGCGGTGTCGACCAACACGCCGTCGGCCGCCAACGCAGGCTTTGGCACCGCCAAGGATGCTGCCACCTTCTCGGGATCCGACCCGCACCTCGCCGCGCAAATAGCGGCATTGGAGCATCGCTTTGGCAGCGTCGACGTCATCGAGAACGAGACGTTCACGATCCCCGGCTCGATCAACAGCTACGACCTGCGTGCCCAGGATCCAAACGGTCCGTACGGACAGCCGATGCTGTCGCTCGTCTCCGGTCACTTCCCCACCTCACCTGACCAGGTTGCGGTGACCAGTGGCGTGGCATCGGACTTCAACTTGAAAGTCGGCCACGTCTGGCACCAAGGCGGCACCGCGCGTCAGGTGGTCGGCATCGTCCAAAACCCGCAGAGCCTGCTGGACGAATTCGCCCTCGTAATGCCCGGCCAGGTCACAGCACCAACCCAGGTGACAGTCCTCTTCGATGCTCCGGGGGTGCGACCGGG
>JBKQLZ010000284.1:0-6400 GCA_052146895.1 Acidimicrobiales bacterium | reverse complement strand
ATGTCCACGTGCCGAGCTGTCATATAAGGGAAGGACTCATTGGCGAAGTCGTCGTCGCTGATCTGTCGGGCGAGCTCTCGTGCGCGAGGCCCGCAGAGGTTGAGGACCGCAATTCCCGACGTCACGTCCGTGATCGTCACCGATCCGTCGTCGGGCGCGTTCAGCTTGAGATAGGTCACGTCGTGGCGCCCGAACGCGCTCCCGGTGACGAAGTAGAAGCGATCATCGGCAAGCCTCGTGATGGTCACGTCCGCCTCGATGCCGCCACCGCGCGAGAGCAGCTGGGTATAGACGATCTTGCCCACCGGCACTTCCATGTTGGCACCTGCAAGGGCCTGAAGAAGTGGTAGCGCCCCGGGGCCTGCTACCTCGAACTTCGAAAAAGAGGTGAAGTCGGCGAGAGCTACGCGCTCGCGGACGGCCGCGTGCTCAACCCCGATCTGATCCCAGGCGTTGGAACGGCCGAAGGTCAGCTCCTCGACCGTCGCGGCTCCGTCGGTGGCACCGGGGTCGAACCAGTTGGGCCGTTCCCAGCCGAACTTCGTCCCGTACACCGCGCCTTTCGCGGCCAGCACGTCGTAGAGAGGGCTGCGCCGCTGACCTCGCGGCGACGCGAGCTCTCGGTTCGGGTAGGAGACCTGGTAGTAGTGGCTGTAGGCCTCGATCGAGCGTGCCTCGAGATACGCCGCGACGGTGTGCGGCGCTCCGAACCGGCGGACGTCGAAGGGCCAGAGGTCCATCCCGGGGTCCCCGTCGATGATCCAATTCGCGACGGCCCACGCGGCGCCGCCTGCAGCGGCGATCCCGGCCGAGAAACCGCAACAGTGGAACATGTTGTCGAGATCCTCGGTAACGCCCATGACGGGCTCGGCGTCAGGCGAGAACGGGATCGGACCGTTGACGATTGTCTGTATCCCTGCCTCCCCGAAATAGGGGACGCGACGTGAGGCCGCCTCGGCGAGCGGGCCAAAGCGATCGTGGTCCGGAGCGAACAGCTCCGGCCCGAAGTCACGTGGTATGGCTTTCCACGGTGCGCGGGAGCCGTCCTCCCAGCCCCCGACGAGTAGAGCTCCAGCCTCGGGCTTCAGGTAGAAGCGCCCATCGGGATCGCGGAACGTGGGCATGTCTCGTGGTAGATCAGCTGACTTCTCGGTCACGACGTACTGGTGCTCGACGTAACCGACGGCCACGTCCACGCCTGCGAGAGCAGCCGTCTCGGTGCCCCACATGCCGGTGGCGTTCACGAGGGTGTCGCACTCGACGCTGCCCTGCTCGGTGGCCACCGCGACCACTCGCCGCCCTCGGCGCTCGATCGACTCGACCCTGCAGTCCTGAACGAGCGTCGCGCCCGCCTGCCGAGCGCCGGCCGCGAACGAGTGAGTCAGCTGGCTCGGATCGGCGTAGCCGTCCGAGGGCACGTAGGTCGCTCCGTACAGGCCGTCGGTGTTCAGCAATGGGAACAACTCGAGAGCCTCGGTTGGAGACAGCAGGTGGACGTCGAAGCCGAACCCCTTGCCCATCGTGGTGATGCGACGCAGCTCCTCCCACCTGTCCTTGCTCGCTGCCACGCGGATGCTCCCGACGGGACGCCACCCTGTCGCCTGGCCGGTGTGCTGTTCGAGGGAGCCGTACTGCTGCACGCTGTTGCGCATCAGCTGGGTGAGGTTGCTCGACGAGCGGAGCTGGCCGATGAGCCCGGCGGCGTGCCACGTGCTTCCGTCGGTGAGCCTCTTGCGTTCGACCAGAGTCACTTCGCGACCGCGCGTTGCCAGGTGGTAGGCGATGGCGCAGCCGACGACCCCGCCACCGATCACGACGATCTCGCTCCGTGCCGGGAGGGCCACCTGTCGTCCTCCGCTCAACTCGTCGGGCAACGCCGCTCACTATCTACTCGTGGTCGAAATGCCGTCGGATGTCCGCTGACCGACGTCCGTTCTGTACGATTCTCGCTGATGGCGACCGACGATCGTGAGCGGTCGGGCGCGAGCGGTCTTCCGAGTGTCTCAGTCATCGTGCCCACGTACCGCTATGCCTCTCGGATAGAGGCGAGCGTGAGAGCGATCCTCGACGATCCCGCGACCACAGAAGCCATCGTCGTGGTCGACGGCTGCCGCGACGGCTCCCTCGAGCTGCTCGAAGCAATCGCAGCTGAAGACCAACGGCTCGTGGCCATGTTCGTCGAACACGGCGGCAAGTCAGCGGCCCAGGGCGCCGCCCTGGCCCGAGCCAGGGGTGAGGTGGTGCTCCTTCTCGACCAGGACGTCATGGCCGGATCCAACCTGGTGACAGGTCATGCGCGTCACCACATATCCGACGCGCATCGGGTCGTCATCGGCTATATGCCGACGGTGCCCGATCAAGACGAGGACGCTGTGAAGGTACTGAGCGACCTCTATGACGCGGAGTACGAGTCGCACTGCCGTTGGCTGGAGACGCACCCGGAGCTGGTCCTGACCCGACTTTGGGGCGGCAACATCTCGCTCCGGCGCGACGACTGCCGTCGCATCGGCCTCGAGTTCCCCTATTTCGGCCACGAGGACCAGCACTTCGGCATCAAATGCCTAAAGGCGGGACTCGTAGGAGTCTTCGACCGGACGTTGTACGCCGAGCACCGGCACTCGCGCGATGCGGCAGCCTTCCTCTGGTACTCGAAGATGCAGGGAGCGAGCAGTTGGCAGATCCACCGGGACCACGCGGACGTGCTCGGGCCTTACGACGCCTCCTCGACCCTCGAGGCCCTCCCAGCCGTGCCTCGCGCCGTCGTAGCGCTCTTCGGGCGATCGCACTTCGGAGACGCCGCCGCCTCCGTCGCCGCCACGATCGGCGAGCTGTGTGCCAGGGTCCACTGGATCCGCGCAGAGCGCGCCAGCTATCGCCTTGCGAGGCGCATCGAGCTGCGGACGGGAGCCAGCCTGGCGATGGCCGGTCGGGACGCCGAGCTCGCACGGCGCGTCAAACCACTGCTCGCGCGGCACTCCGGGAAGCGGCTCACGGAGAAGCTCCGCGAGGGCCGCAACACGGCAGCCAGCCCTCCCGTGTCATCCCGCCTCTCATGAGCGAAGAACAGGGCGGGTGGTCGGGACAGATCCGGGTCGTCGCATATACGGACTCGCAGGTCATAGGAGGGGCCGAGAACTGCGCCCGCGACCTCGTCGCCACGCTCGGTCCGGAGTTCACTCCTGCGGTCGCGGGAGTCTCCCCAGAAGTCGTCGCACACATCGCGAGCCGCCGGCCAACCATTGCCGCGCGAGTGCTCCCACCGGTACGCGGCCGCGCAGACATCGGCTCGATCCGAGAGCACGCTCGGGTGCTTCGTGAGCTTCGCGCCGACGTCGTCCATATCAACCAACATCTCTGGGCAGGCCAGTACGGCGTGCTGGCAAGCACCCTCGCCGGACTGCCGCAGGTGTGCGTGGTGCATGGGACGTTGCCTCCGTCAAGCATCAGCCAGAGGTATCTGACAATGTGCGTCGCGCGCCTCGTTCCCCGCTTCGTCGGGGTCTCGGCCTCCGTCACAGCGACCATTCTCGAAGAGCTTCACCTTCCGGCGAGTCGGGTCGAGACGATCTACAACGGGATCCTCGCGAGCGACGACTCCGCTGTGCACGCGGCTGCGTCTCCCCGCACGATCCTCGGGATCGGGCGGTTGGCGCCCGAAAAGGGTTTCGACGTTCTGATAAGAGCTCTCGACAACGTTCCCGAATGCCGGCTCGTACTTGCAGGCGACGGGCCTGACAGACCCGCGCTGGAGCACCTCGCAGAGCGGATCGGGGTGAAGGACAGAGTCGAGTTCCTCGGGTGGGTGAGCGAGCCGTGGGCCGGTCAGCTGCGGCCGCAGCTCGTGGTGGTGCCTTCCCGTTTCGAAGCGATGTCCCTCGTGATCCTGGAAGCCATGCATGCCGGCCTTCCCGTCGTCGCCACCTTCGTCGGCGGCGTGCCGGAAGTCGTGCAGGACGCTGTGACCGGAGTCCTCGTCCCGCCTGAGGATCCGGTCGCCCTGGGCACCGCGATCAGCGCACTGCTCGATGATCCTCGGCGTTGTAAGGAGATGGGCGTCGCTGGGCTGTCTCGCGCGCGAGAGCTCTTCGGCGAGGAACGGTGCGTCGCCGCCTACGAAGCGATCTACCGGGAACTCGCCGCCCGCCACAGGGAACGGGCCGACCGTCGAAAACGAGGACGAGCCGGACTGATCGGCGCTAGGAGAACATCTGCGGATGTGGCCGGCGAGGCTGCGCCCGGCGAGGGAGCCCCCGGCGCGGCCCCGTTCGCCGAGGGAGCCCCGCCGCGCTGGCAGCTGCTCCGCGGCCTGAGTCTCATCGTGCCACCGGAGGCACGCGCTCTGGCAAGGGAACGACTGAGATTGCTCGGACAGCTGGGAGCCTTCGCGCGCGCAGCCTATGGAGGGCGGGCCAGATGCACGGCGTTTCCCGAGGCGGACATCGGCCAGTTCGTGATCGGGAACCTTGACGCGATTCGCGGCCGCGTGCTCGAGACCGAGCGGTCGACGTTCACCTCGCTCGCGCGGTCAGAAGGAGCGGTCGTCGACGACAGCGTGGTCTGGGACATCGAACCGCACAACCTCGGCGCCTCGCTGATGGTGGACCTCTCGGCCGCTTCCTCGCTCGGCACGGCGCTTTACGACTGCGAGATCGTCATAGGAGCGCCTTGGCGACAAGGCGATGCCGAGCGAGCACTGACCAACCTTTGCCAGGCGCTGCGCCCAGGTGGAAGCCTGCTCCTCGGCGTCCCGCCGCGCGCCCTGCGGGCGCACGACGGCGCTGTCGTCGACCTCGGAGAATTGCTCACTCGGTGCCTGCCCTCAGGTCGGCTGACGCTCGGTGGCGGCGCAGAGACGCCGCTGGGCATCGGGTCACCCGGCGCCCGCTTTGAGCCAGACGGGTGGGAATTCGCACGCGCAGACCGTTCCGAGGACAACGACTGATGGCAAACCGCAGAACGATCCTCATGTATCACCGGATCGCGGACGACCCGCTCGATCCCTACTCGCTGTGCGTGTCACCTGGCCGCTTCGAGGCGCAGGTCAAGGCAATCCTCGAGTCGGCCGACATCGTCGGCCTAGATCACCTGCGAGACCGGACGTCGAGGCCACAGGTTGTCATCACCTTCGACGACGGGTACGCCGACAACCTCACCGAGGCGCTCCCGATCGCCGAGAGGGTCGGGTTCCCGATGACTGTCTTCGTCACGAGCGGAATGCTCGATGGCAAGGCTGGCTTCTGGTGGGACCGGCTCGCGCTCTTGCTGCACGGGCGGGAGGAGATCGACATCGACCTGCAAATCGACGACCGGCGCCTGCGGATTCTCCTGCAGGGTGAAGGCTGCGCGGCAAGGAGTCTCGTCGCCCTGCACAGCCGGCTCCGGGGCCTCCCGAAGTCCTCGATCGAGTCCTGCCTCGTCGAGCTCTCCCAGCAACTGGCGACGCCGATGCCTGAGCCTGCCCGCGCCCGCGTACTGACCGCCGACGAGCTGCGGGCCATGGCCGCGAGCCCTCTCGTCACCATCGGCGCTCATACCGTTTCCCATGAGATGCTCGCCGGGCGGCCGGTCGCGCATCAGGTGGAGATGATCGGGGAGTCGAAGCGATCCCTCGAGGCGATCCTCGGCCTACCGGTCGAACACTTTGCCTATCCCTTCGGCGACGGTGCGGCGTTTGACAGAACGTCTGTCAACACTGCGAGGACGTGCGGCTTTCGCACAGCGTGCACGGGGATGCCTGGCCGGGTCAGCCTGTTGAACGACCGCCTTCGGCTGCCCCGTCAGATGGTGCGGGACTGGGACGCCCGTCAGATACGGCAGCGCTTGGCGGCCTGGCGGTCGATCTGATGGCGCGCGAATGGGGCCGCAGACTGGATGAGTACTGCGCGTCGAGCAGCTGGAGATCACGGCGGTCGACATGACGCAGCGGCCTCTCGAAGTCCCTCCGGAGGATTGCCTGCACCGCGGGCGAGAGGCACTGCACCTCGCGGCCAGCGACGGAGCCCTCAGCGACGGCTTCTTCGATGACACCGCCCACGGCCGGTGAGGATGCCGGCAACCCGGCGAGCTCGCGCAAGACCTCCCACTTGACCGAGACGAGGTCGACGCGATTGCCCGCGCCGTCTTCGAGAAAGCATCGGTCCGGCATCAGGACTTCCGACCGTTCGACTGAGACGACCCTCAATCCGAGAGGCGCCAAGGCCTCGCACGCCGCGCGTAGCTGACCGGCGAAGTCGCCGAGTACGAGATCAAGATCATCATGACGGCGCGTCTGGCGGCGAAGGACCGCGTCGATCCCCCAGCCACCGGTGAGAAAGCATCGGACACCGGCCCTCTCCAACGCATCTACGACTCCCAGCACCTCGGCAGGCCTCATCTCCCCTCGAATCGAGGCACGTACGAG
>JBKQLZ010000283.1:0-2936 GCA_052146895.1 Acidimicrobiales bacterium | reverse complement strand
CGAGAACATGGGCGCTCAGCTCGTGAAAGAAGTCGCGACCAAGACCAACGACGTGGCCGGCGACGGGACCACTACCGCGACGGTGCTCGCCCAGGCGCTGGTACGCGAGGGACTTCGCAACGTGGCGGCCGGGGCGAACCCGATGTCGCTCAAGCGCGGAATCGAGAAGGCTGTTGCCGCCGCGGTTACGTCGATCCACAGCCAGGCAAAGGAGATCGAGGGTCGTCGCGAGATAGCTCAGGTTGCGGCGATCTCGGCTGCGGACACCTCTATCGGCGAAGTGCTCGCCGATGCGATCGACAAGGTGGGCAAGGACGGGACCGTCACGGTCGAGGAGTCAAACACCTTCGGGCTCGAGCTCGAGTTCACCGAGGGCATGCAGTTCGACAAGGGCTTCCTTTCGCCGTACTTCGTTACCGACCCCGAGCGCCAGGAGGCGGTGCTGGAGGACCCCTACCTGCTCATCGCCAACGGCAAGATCTCCTCTGTCCACGACCTGGTCCCAGTGCTCGAGAAGGTCATGCAGACGGGCAAGCCGTTGCTCATCGTCTCCGAGGACGTGGAGGGCGAGGCGCTGGCCACGCTGGTGGTCAACAAGATTCGCGGGCTGTTCCAGTCTGTTGCGGTGAAGGCGCCGGGCTTCGGCGAGCGGCGCAAGGCCATGCTCGGTGACCTCGCTGTCCTGACGGGCGCGCAGCTCATCTCCGAAGAGGTGGGCCTGAAGCTCGAGAACACCTCTCTCGACCTGCTGGGCCGTGCGCGGCGCGTTGTCGTCACGAAGGACGACACGACGATCGTGGACGGTGCTGGCTCCGAGAACGAGGTCAAGGGCCGGATCTCCCAGATCAAGCGGGAGATCGAGGAGACCGACTCGGACTGGGACCGTGAGAAGCTCCAGGAGCGTCTCGCCAAGCTCGCCGGCGGCGTTGCCGTGGTGAAGGTCGGCGCGGCGACCGAGATCGAGCTCTAGGAGAAGAAGCACAGGATCGAAGATGCGCTATCGGCCACCCGCGCAGCCATCGAGGAGGGCATCGTCGCCGGCGGCGGCACCGCTCTCGTTCGCAGCCGTGCAGCGGTGACCAAGGTCGCCAACAGCCTGACCGGCGACGAGGCAACCGGTGCGTCGATCGTCGGGCGCGCCCTCGCCGAGCCGCTCAGGTGGATCGCCATCAACGCAGGCCTGGAAGGTGCCGTGATGGTTCAAGAGGTCGAGCACGCCAAGGGCAATATCGGCCTCAACGCCCTCACGGGCAAGCTCGAGGACCTGGTGAAGGCGGGCGTCATCGACCCGACCAAGGTGACCCGCTCTGCGCTGCAGAACGCGGCGTCCATCGCAGCTCTGCTGCTCACGACCGAAGCGCTCATCGCCGACAAGCCTGAGAAGAACGACGGCGCCGCTGCGGCTGCTGCAGCAATGGCAGGCGGCGGCGGCATGGGGATGATGTAACCAACACGACGTGGGCGTGCGCCAGGTAGTGCCAAGGCCTCCTGGGGCGCGTCGTCTCGAGCCCTCGGTTGACGGGCTCGAGGTGGCAGATCCCGCACTGGAGCTCAGCATGGGCGCCGTGCGGCGTGCATTTCCCGGTCCGGCGCCGGTGCTGCTCAGCGAGAGCGGTGCCGGCGCCGCCGTGCTCATCACCCTCGTTCCGTGCGACGAGTCGGGGGACGCCTCGCCCGCCGCGGTGGTGCTCATTCGTCGGGCGACCCACCTTCGACGGAGCCCGGGCGAGATGGCGTTTCCGGGCGGCCGCATCGAGCCAGGCGAGGAGCCGCTCGCCGCCGCCCTGCGGGAGGCGGAGGAGGAGACTTCTCTGCGGGCGGAGCACTTGGACGTGCTCGGGCAGCTGACCACCCTCGGCCGCTCCAGGCGGTCCGATCTCATAGTCCCGTTCGTCGCTGCCACCCGCGTACCTCAGGCGCTCATAGCCGATCCCGAGGAGGTCGAGGTCGTCCTCGTCGTGCCTCTCGAGGAACTCGTCGCTCCCGGCCGCTATTGGCAGGAGCGGTGGGACGAGGAGGCGGGCCCGACCTGGACGATGCACTTTTTCGACCTTGGCGATGACGTGATCTGGGGAGCCACGGCTCGAATGCTCTACTCCTTCTTCCTCCGCGTGCTCCGTGGCAGGGAGACCTCCCCGCTCTTGTGAGCGGCATCGGCCACCGCAGACGCGAAGGGGGTGCGCACTAGGGTGGTGAGACGCGTACAGGAACGGGACGGGAGGCCGTGCGGTGGCTGAGGTCGAGATAGGAATCGGGAAGTCCGGGCGCAGGGCTTACGGCTTCGACGACATCGCGATCGTTCCGTCGAGACGCACGCGAGACCCCGAGGATGTCGACATTTCCTGGGAGATAGACGCTTTCCGTTTCGAGCTGCCGCTCATGGCATCGGCTATGGACGGGGTCGTGAGCCCGGCGACGGCCATCGAGATCGGCGGCCTCGGCGGCGTCGCAGTCCTCAACCTCGAAGGGCTCTGGACGCGCTACGAGGATCCCGAACCGTTGCTGGCCGAGATTGCAGAGCTGCCGCCAGAGAAGGCGACCGCGCGCATGCAGCAGATATACACCGAGCCGCTCAAGCCCGAGCTGGTGAGCCTCCGGATCCGGGAAATCAAAGACGCCGGTGTCACCGCCTGTGGCTCGCTGACGCCTCAGCGTACGGCCGAGCTCGCAGGCGCTGTTCTCGAGGCCGAGCTCGACCTGCTCGTGATCCAGGGCACTGTCGTATCTGCTGAGCACGTCTCGAAGAACAACGAGCCGCTCAATTTGAAACGGTTCATCCGCGAGCTCGACATCCCTGTCGTGGTTGGAGGCTGCGCCTCTTACCCTGCGGCCCTGCACCTCATGCGCACGGGCGCGGCCGGCGTTCTCGTGGGGGTCGGTCCCGGCAACGCCTGCACGACCCGCGGAGTGCTCGGGATCGGCGTGCCGCAGGCGAC
>JBKQLZ010000282.1:0-13966 GCA_052146895.1 Acidimicrobiales bacterium | reverse complement strand
ACCAACAGTCTCCCTAGAAGGATGGACCTCGCGGCTGCTCAGGAACGCTTCGCGATGAGGAGGAACTCGAGCAGGCCGTGGTTCTGCGTCGTCACGAACCCGGCGAAGCTCGGATTGGAGATGTTCCAATCCGCGAACACGATCGGGATCGACCCGGTCATCTGGATCTCCGTGCCCGTGTAGCGAGCCTCGACCGTGAACGCGACGGTTCTCGTCGTGCCGTGCATGGTGAGCGTTCCGACCACGCTCTCGGTCATGGTCTTGTCGATCGCGGGGATCGAGCCGAGGTCGATCGGCTTGGTGAGCTTGAACGTCGCGTCCGGGTACTTCGCTGTGTCCATGATGCGACCGTTGAACTGCACGTCGCGCTCGCTCTGGTCGCTGTGCACCGTCCGCAAGTCGACGAGAAACGAAGCGCTCGACACCGTCGACCCGCTGACCGAGATCGTGCCCGTGACGTCGCTCGTTCTCCCAACAGCAGTGTTGTCCTGCCCGGCGAGCACCTCTTGGACCCGATAACCAGCCTGTGAGCCACTCGCGACGACCCATGTGCCACTCACTGTGGCGGTGGTCGACGAGCTGTCTTTCTTCGCGCTCGTTGTCCCGGAGCCTGCCGTCGTAGTCGTCGTCTTGAGCGACGGCAACGTGAAGGCCGCCGGTGCCGGCCCCTCGATGAAATGGATGTAGACGAAGGGACCGCCGACGCCGATGACGACCAGGAGGGCGACGCCCGCCAACAGCCAGCGCAGCCAGCGCCGCCGTGCCTTAGTCGGAGACATCGGCGGAGATCGTGAGGTGAGCAAAGGTTGTCATGTCATCAGCGTGGCGGTCGCCCCTGGGACATTGCTGGGAAATGCTGCTGCATTCCCGGGGAGATGCCTGAGCAGATCCCTTCGCCGCGCTCAGAGCTTGATCAAGGCCACGATAGCTATGTCGGCGTCAAGTGCTGAGATCGCAACCGTCAGTGCCGCTTGGCGAGATCGAGGCACCTGCCCGTCGAGGGTTCCTACTATGGGGCCGTGCCCGATGTTGACGCCGACGACCTTGGTGGCGACTTTGACGCCGTGCTTCGGCGCGTCCTTTCTGGCGAGCGCCTGAGAGTCACCGTGAGCGGGCGACCCGTGGCCGATCTCGTGCCCGTACCGAAGCGACCGCGGTCGATGTCGTGGCACTCGTTCATGACGAGAAACGACACTTGGCGAGCAGACCCAGGCCTGACCGCGGAGCTCGCGGAACTCCTGCGTGAGCCCGCTTCGGGCGACGCCTCTTCCACCTCGGCTGGATTCCCTTCCTCTTCGGTTATCTACGCCGGCGCAACTCGATACGTCGGCGACCACTGGTAGTCACTTCTAGACTACTCAGCTCGACCTAACGTGGGAAGAGTGGCTGACCAGGTCGTTCGGCCCGCCAAGCCTCTCCGCTCGCCCGACGCCGTTAGCGTCCCCGTCATGAGACTCTCTGCACGGAACCAACTAGACGGCGTCGTAGTTGAGGTCAATCACGGTGCCGTCATGTCGACCGTGGTCGTCGAATTGCCCGGAGGTCAGCAGATCGTCTCGGCGATCACGAAGGACTCAGCCGAGTCGTTGGGCCTACACGAGGGCGACGCCGTGAAAGCGGTGATCAAGGCCACCGAGGTCATGATCGGCAAGGACTGAACCGTCAAGCCGGCTTCGTCGCATCGGCGACGATCCCTTGCAGGACTCTCATGGCGGCCTCGACTGACTCGTAGCGCCATCTCGCGAGTAGGCCATCGTTGCCCACCGTCGTCTCGGCCCGACCCCTCAACCCACCTGCGATCGGCGTAAGCAGGTCGAGCTGCGCTCTTGCCAAGGGCTGCAGGTCCAGCCCGAGACGGTCGAGATACTTGAACTGCAAGAGGAGCTGCGTCCGAAGGTCCCGCACGTGCGAAGCCGGGGTCTGCAGCCAAGTGGCGACCGCAGCCTTGCCCGCTCTCGTGGCTCTCATGCGGGTCCGGGTCGGGCCGCGGTTGCCGGGCTCCGCCGCGAGCGGCTGAATCAGCTTCTGCTCCTCGAGGAGCGAGAGCGTCCGATAGACGATCGGCCGACGCACAGTCCAGATCTGCCCGAGGTCGCCCTCAGCGCCGAGCTCCTTCGCGATCGCAAACCCGTGAGTGGGCTGCTCGGCGACGACGGCAAGCACCGCCCACTCGGTCAGTGACAGATCGGGCAGCTTGGTCCGGGCCACGACGGGAACGGTACCGGACAGTGCCACTCACCCTCCGCACCGAGGGCGTGAAAAGGCCGAGGTGGCCAAGCTTCAGGTCGGCGGGCCTTCGGACGTCCCGGCGAGACCCGGGATGTGCGATGGGTCGAACTCGATCATGGAGGCCGTCTGGCTTGCGGTCGCGAGCAGGTGGCCGTCCTCGCTCCACACGTGCACGACACCATGGGCGTAGCCGCCAGCGGCGAGGTGAGGCCGGAGGTCGAGCAGGATCCACTCGGTGTCCACGAAGCTGCCGATGCGGATCGTGTTGTCGAGACTCGTGCCGCCCGCGACCACCCCCAACGCATGCCCGACGCTCATGGGGACCATGTCTGCGAGATAGCCAGCAACGGCCGGCGTGATGTTGACGCGATCGGAACGGCGAACCCACAGGCACATTCGTCCCGGCCCAGGCTCGGGGTGCTGCAGCACGGTGGCTTCGCGCATCTCGACTGCGAGGCTGAAGCCGGCCTTCCGGAGCGGAAGCTCGAGATGGTCAAGGCCCGCCGCCTTCGCCAGGCCGCTGAAGGGATTCCGCCACGGCTCCGCGTCTGACGGAGGCGACACCGTCGGGCACTTTTCGAAGACACCGGTAAGACCGTCGCTTCGTTGGCTGCCGGTGGCACCCAACGAAGCGAAGATCACCTCACCTGACTGGCTGCTTGCGGTGACCCGGACCTGGCACGTGCGGCGACCGACGGCGAGTACCTCGGTGAGGACATCGACCTCTTCCCCGCCCTCGACCGTCGACACGAACTGTGTCGTGACCCACACTGCGGGGCGCTGAGTCACCCGCTCGGCCTCGGCGATCGAGACAGCGATTGCGGCGCCACCGTAGAGGCGGCCGTCGAGCCGCGAGAGGCGTTCAATCACCGTGAAGCGGGAGCGGCCGGCGTCGGCGGCGGTAATCCCGAGGAAGTCGGCGTCGGTCTGCATCTTGGCAACCTTACGGTCAATGCCTCGCGGCCGGAGTTCGAGATCTGTCCCGCCACCTCGAGCGAGCCTGCGGCCTCATCGGGACGCTCGCAAGCCGGAGGCCGCTGAGTTACCATCCGGAAGTGGCGTCAGGCGGGTGCCGTGACTGGTGAGACGTGGCGACGTCGGTGGATCGCACTCTGGCTAGGACTACTCCTTCTCGTCGCCTCGGGGTGTACGTCGAGCACCCGTGGCAACGTCAGGACTCCTGGCGCTGTCTTGCCGATCGTCCACATCTGCCAGGTCGCCGAATGCCCCGGCTCCACGGCGACCGCTTCCTTGCCTGCAGGAGCCGATATCGACAACGCCGTCGTGACGGTCAGAGGCCTGCCGACAGGGCTGACCCCAGATGTGACCTTCAACGAGGCCAGCCTCAGGGCCGGGAGCACGAAGCTCAGCCAGCTCGGCGGTCAAGCAAAGGAGCCCGCTCGGCTGATCACCGCTCGTCCTGTGGCGTCCGGCGACGACACCTGGTTCGCGAGGATCTCGTTCAGCGGGCCACCCGGGTCGATAGCGGCAAACGTCGACTACTCCTACGAGTTCGCAGATGAGGTCCATGTCGCTCTCGACAGTGCTGTCCAGTCTGTGCATCCGGGCAGCGCGGGCGCGATGCGTCTCACCGTTCTCGATCCGGAGCACGCGTTGGTGGTTGGCTCGGAGCTCGTCTCGCCGCAGACAGCTGTGACCCCCGAAGGCCTGTTCGTGAGCGTCAAGAGCGTCTCCGAGCAAGGAACCGAGGACGACGTCGAAGCCACGCCCCTCCCCCTCGTCGCTCTTGGCCCGCAAGGCTCGCTCTCGGTAGCAACCGGTCCATCAGCCAGCTACAAGGCGAGCAAGTCCTTCGACGGAACTCCCGGCTGCTCGGGCCATGTGCGCTCCAACGCAACCGGGTCGATGTCGGTCACCATCAGCCCGATCTTCGACGTCAGCTGGGGAGGAGTCTTCCACCCGACACGACTCGCGGTGCGCGTCGGTGCCTCGGGGAGCGAAGCGAGCTCGATGACAGGGACCGTTGTAGGTGCGGCGAAGTGCAGCTTCAGCCAGTCCCTCCCCTCCCCGCCTATCACCTTCCCGACATTCGTGGTCACCATCGGGCCTGTTCCCGTCACGATCACGCCGGAGCTCGACTTCGACTTCAGCGCGTCGATTTCCGCCTCGGGAAAGCTGTCGGAGAAGGCGGACCAGTCGATCTCCGGTGACGCTGGCCTCGACTGGACCGGGTCGAGACTCACGACCTTCGGGTCCGTCACCAGCTCGCACCACTCCGTAACGGAGACCGCCCGCTTCAAGGGATCGATACGCGTCACGGTGGGACCGAAGCTCTCGCTCGTCCTCTTCGGCGTGGTCGGGCCGTACGTCAGCGCCGACGGCCTACTTGCGCTGAACGTCAAGCTTTCGAGCCCGCCGGCGTGGACGCTCGATGGCGGCTTCGAGGCCGGCGTTGGCATCGCCATCAACTTCGGACCGTTCCACCTGGACAAGAGCGACTCGAGCGTGATCTCGAAGACCTGGCCGGTCGCCACGGGCTGACTGTTCCAAAATTGGGCCGATCGCCCCTAGCGCCGGGACCTCGTCCAGGATGACGCTGGTCCTATGTTGAATACAACGCTCGACGTGTTCAGGCTCCGCCAATACTTCAACGTCATCACCCGCACTCGCGAGGTGGTCGAGGGCGTCCGAGACGACGCCGGGCTTCTCCGAGACGCGAGACGGGCGCTCGTGACGTTGCCCTTCGAACGGCGCCAGTCAGCAGACCCGCGCCCGTTCCCCCAGTTCTCGCCCCAGAAGCTGACCGGCCTCAAAGGGCGCCGAGTGGCCATCGTCGCGACCGGCGGCAGCGGGGCTCTCGCATCGGTTGTCGGCGTCGCCCGTGCTCTGGAGGAGGCAAGCCTCCGACCTGCGGTGATCTCGCTGTGCTCGGGATCATCGCTGTTCGGCTTCCCGATCGCCGCCGGGATCTCCGCCGAGAAGGTGGCCGCTTTCACTTTGGGGCTCAAGCCTGAGGAGTACGTAGACGTCGACTGGCGGATGTTGGCGGCCTTGATACCCACGCGGGCGCTGGGCTTCGGCGGGATCGTCAAGGGCGAGCGGATCGAGGAGGCGTACCGGGGACTGCTGGGAGACATGACTCTCGGCGAGATGCCCATCCCAGCCTACGCGCCGATCTGGAACATCGAGGAGAACAGGGTCGAGTTCATCGGCCCTCGCACGCACCCTGACATGCCGGTCGCACGGGCGGTACACATGGCTGTCGCCCTCCCGTTGTTCATCGAGCCGGTCCCTCTCGACGGCGGCTACTGGTGCGACGGCGGCATCGTCGACATCTTCCCTGTCCACCCGGTGCTCGACATCGAGGAGCCGTGCGACCTGGCAATCGCGGTCAACGGCTTCTACCCGCCTCGCTTCGTCGGCGAGGACGCCTCCGGCTGGCAGGACCGGCGGGGGAGCATCCTCTACATCGCGAGCCAGGTTCGCACCTGCCAGCAGGTCGAACTGGCGAGAGCCAACCTTGCCCGCCTCGAAGCCGAGAGCGAGGTGTTGATGATCGAGCCAGTGCCGTACGACAAGGTACGGGGCGTCGGGTTCTACCGGCAGTTCCTCAACACGAGCGAGTGGGGCTCATTCATGAAGGCGGGTCGTCTCGAGACTCGCCGAGCGCTGGTGACAGCCCACGGCGCCGGCGCAATCCGCGCCAGCAGGGCCCGCGCTTCCTAGACAGCTACGGCGTGCCGAGAGCGAGAAGGCGAAGCACTCACATGGCCATGCTGCCTCGCATGGCCATGCTGCAAGGGACGGGCGACCGGGTGGTGCTCCCCGCCTAGCTCGAGAACCTCTTCGAAACCCTCGCGGAAACACTCCATCAGCACGTCGTGATCCGGCACGGCAGCCGTGTCGACCGTGAACCCCACGCAACAGGTGCCGTTGTAGGTGAGCAGCGTGACGTTCACCGCCGAACCGGTGGTCGGCCCGAAGGCGTAGTACCCCGACACCGGTGCCCCGCCGAGGAAGATCGGGACGTTTACTCCCGGCACGTTGCTCGCGAGGAAGTCGATGTGCTTCAGCATGCTCCCGACTACGGCCGAAGGAAGAAGGTTCAAAGCACCGGCGATGGCGTTCGTCATCGGCAGGGCGCGGTCGTTGCGAGCCTCCCGGCACCGCTCCCCGGAGAGCCGGATGCGCTCGGCGGGGTCAGCTACGCCAGCTGGCAGCTTGAAGCGCTCGAGCGTTATCCGGTTGCTCTCAGCCGGGTCGCCCTCCTTGCGGATCGAGATCGGCAACGTGATCCTGAGATCCCCGACCTTGGAACCGTGGTGCTCGTGATAGCGACGCAGCCCGCCCGTGACGGCGGCCACGAAGCCGTCGTTGAGCGTGCCGCCTGCAGAACGCGCAGCATGCTTCAGGTCGTCGAGGTCAACGGCGATCATGTCCAGGTGCCGGTCCAGGCTCCGTGCGGTCATCACCTGGGAGAGGGTGTCGGGGACGGGCGCCACGAACCGACCGATCGAGCGCACCGTTGCGACCATCTCAGACGTCGAGTGCAACGGGTTCCGGGCGAGGTGCACGGCGGCCGGCAGAGCGCCGGACAGCCCGTGGCGGACGGTCTCGAAGAACTGCTGCCGGTTGTGAGCCAGCGACTCCCGGACGAGCTCAACAGGGCTGAGCGCCTTTTCGTCCGACCGAGGCACCGGCACCTCGTCGCCGGGATCGGCCGCATCCGTCGTCTCGAACAGCAGAAACGCCAGCTGCATCCCACCGATACCGTCCGTCAGCGAGTGGTGCACCTTCATCACCAGCGCGGCGCGCCCGCCGACGAGGTGCTCGACGAGCGTGAACTGCCACAGCGGCCGCGACCTGTCGAAGCCGCTCATGGCCTCGATCCGGGCGAAGTCGATCACGGTCGCCGGCGTGTGGGGCTTCGGGGACTCGATCCGGCGCAGGTGCATTGACAAATCGAAGTCCGTGTCCACCCAGCGAGGCGTTGCGAGCCGACCTGGTGCCTGGACCGGGCGCTGCCGGAAACGGGGCGCGAGCCGGGTCGCCCGGTCCAAGCGGGACGCGAGAACGTCGAAGTCGGGTCGTTCGTCTAGCCAGGCGATGGCGACGATCGTCGATCGAAGCCCGGGATCCTTCTCGAGGTACCACGAGAACGCATCGGTATCTCTCATGAACATGTCGGTCTGTTTGGCCATCGTGGCCTCCTCGAACTATCTTCCAAGGTCAAAGCTACGCCGCTCCCACCAGGGTCCTAGGGCCGAAGGTCACCTTTCGGGACGAGGTTCCCTGGACCGAGCAAGGACCGGGATTGGTGCCAAAGGACCCTGTTGCGAGCGGCCGCCTCGGCCATAAGGTGCGGTGACAAGGTCGCTGCGAAGGGAGGTGCCCGGTGGAGCGATTGAATGCGCTCGATGCGGAGTTTCTCCACCTCGAGGACGGGATCGTCCACATGCACATCGCTGGCATCGCCGTGTTCGGCAACCCGGCACCTCCCTTTCGCGACCTAGAGACGCTGGTCACGTCGAAGCTGCACGTGATCCCGCGGTACCGCCAGCGCGTCCGCTCGGTACCTTTCGAGCTGGGGCGGCCGGTGTGGGTCGACGACCCACATTTCGACCTCGGCTACCACCTCCGGCACACGGCCCTGCCCGCGCCCGGTGACGACGCTGCGTTCTGCCGCCTCGTCGGACGCATCATGTCGCAGCCACTCGACCGCGAGCGCCCGCTCTGGGAGACCTGGCTCGTCGAGGGTCTCGATGGCGACCGCTGGGCGCTCGTGTTCAAGATCCACCACTGCATGGTCGACGGTGTCGCCGGCGTCGAACTGCTCGCCGCACTGCTGGACACCGAGCCCGACACGGTTCTCGGCAAGCCGGAGCCATGGACACCACGTCGCGAGCCTCGCGGTGCGCTCAAGGTGCTCGACGCCTGGGGCGGGCTCGTGTCGGACACAGTCGCGATCGCAAAGGACGTCCAGAGCTCAGTCGCCCATCCTTCTGCCGCGCTCCAATCCGCCTTCACCACGGTGGAGGGAGCGGTCCGCTTCTTCCGCCGGCTCGCGCCTACGCGGACCTTGTCGATCGAAGGGTCGATAGGACCGCACCGGGCCTGGGCGCACTCTTCCGCCAGCCTGGCTGACGTGAAGACGATCCGTTCGGCCTTCGGTGGCACCGTCAACGACGTGGTGCTCGCGGCGGTCTCGGGCGCCTACCGGGCGCTCTTGATCGAGCACCGCGACGACGCCGACCACGCTGTCGTGCGATCGCTCGTGCCGGTATCGACGCGCCACGACGACGGCAAAGGAGTGCCGGACAACCGGGTCACTGCCCTGCTCTACGAGCTTCCTGTTCATATCGACGACCCGGTCGAACGACTCAAGCTCGTGCACGACCAGATGACCAAGCTCAAGGCATCCCACATGTCGGAGGCCGGCGAGGCGATCACCACGATCGGCAAGCTCGCCCCGCCGATGATCGTCGGCCCCGTGAGCCGATTGGCCCTCCGTTCCACGCACGTGTTCGGGCAGCACTCACTCAACACCGTCACGACGAACGTGCCCGGGCCGCAGCTCCCGCTCTACTGCCTCGGTCACGAGTTGCTCGAGTACCGCCCGTTCGTACCGATCAGTCACGGGGTGCGAGTCGGCACGGCGATCCTGTCCTACAACGGGAACATCGCGTTCGGCGTGACGGGCGATTTTGCGACCATGCCGGACGTCGGGGTGCTCGCGAAGGCCATCGCAACGGGCATCGACGATCTCAAGGACCGCGCTCTCGCGCACCTCGGCCAGCAGCGTCCCGGCCGACCGCGCGCGAGGAAGGCTGGATGAGCCAAAGGAGCGAGATGTCAGTGGAAAAATCGGATAACGCCCGTCCGCGCAGCTGGGCGGAGCCGTTCCGCATCAAGGTGGTGGAAGCAATCACCATGACCACGCGAGAACGTCGCGATGCGGCGATTGCCGAGGCAGGTTGGAACACGTTCCTGCTCCGTGCCGAGGACGTCTACATCGATCTGCTCACCGATTCGGGCACATCGGCAATGTCCGACCTGCAATGGGCCGCCCTCATGATGGGGGACGAGGCGTACGCGGGGAGCCGCTCCTTTTACCGCCTCGAGAACGCGATGCGAGAGGTGTACGGGTATCCCGAGCTGGTGCCCACGCACCAGGGTCGCGGCGCCGAGCACATCCTCAGCCAGATCCTCATCAATCCGGGCGACGTCATCCCCGGCAACATGTACTTCACCACGACGCGGTTCCACCAAGAGCGGGCGGGCGGGACCTTCGTCGACGTGATCATCGACGAGGCACACGACCCCGCGAGCCTGCACCCGTTCAAGGGCAATGTCGACCTCGAGAAGCTCCAGTACCTCATCGACGAACACGGCCCTGAGCGGATCCCATACGTCTCGGTCGAGACCAACGTCAATCTCGCCGGCGGCCAGCCCGTGTCCCTCGAGAACCTTCGTGCGACCTACTCGCTCTGCAAGCAGTACGACATCCTCTTGATGCTCGATGCCACGAGGGCGTTGGAGAACGCCTGGTTCATCCAGCAGAGAGAGCCCGGGTACCACGGTCACACCGTCAAGGAGATCCTTCTCGAGATCTGTGCCAATTCGGATGGTGCGACCGTCTCGTCGAAGAAGGACAACCTCGTCAACATCGGCGGATTCCTCGCATTGCGGGACCCTGAGCTGGCGCGCACGGCGCGGGCCCTCCTCGTCGCCTTCGAAGGGCTGCACACCTACGGCGGGATGTCCGGACGTGACATGGAGGCGCTCGCGCAGGGCATCCACGAGATGGTGGAGACAGACGATCACGTCCGAGCCCGGATCGGCCAGGTCCAGTACCTTGGCAACAAGCTCATCGAAGCCGGAGTCCCGGTGGTGGTGCCGATCGGAGGGCACGGCGTGTTCCTCGATGCGCGATCCATCCTCTCCCACGTTCCCCAGGAGCACTTTCCCGCGCAGGCACTGGCAGCAGCGATCTACGTCGACTCTGGCGTGCGCACCATGGAGCGAGGGATCGTCTCCGCCGGACGCGATGCCAAGACCGGCGAGAACCATCTTCCCGAGCTGGAGCTCGTGCGCTTGGCCATCCCCCGCCGCGTGTACACGCAGGCGCACATGGACGTCGTCGCAGAGTCGGTCGTCGAGGTGTACAAGCAGCGCGAGCAGATCACCGGGCTGCAGTTCACGTACGAGCCCGACGAGCTCCGATTCTTCCTGGCGCGCTTTGCCCCACTTACGGTCGCGTAGTTCCCGGGGCGAGATGATCGCTGAACCACTCACCCGCCAACGCGGCAACGGTCTCGAGAGCCCCGGCCTCGTCGAACAAGTGAGTGGCGCCTGGCACGATCTCGAGCCGGTTCTCGCAAGTGAGCGCTGCCTGGGCCTGGCGGTTCAGCTCCAGCACGACTTGATCGTCTCCGCCGACGATGAGCAGGGTCGGAGCGCGCACGGCCGGCAGCCGGTCTCCCGCCATGTCAGCGCGACCACCTCGTGACACGACTGCAGCTACCTCCGCCACGGGATCCGCCGCCGCCACGAGAGCAGCGGCGGCGCCGGTGCTCGCGCCGAAATAGCCGAGCGGGGCGAGATTTGCCTCCGAGCTCTCTCTGATCCAGCGCGTGGCACCGAGCAGTCGCTCCGACAACAGCTCGATGTCAAAGACGTTCGCCCTGTCGAGCTCTTCACCCGGGGTCAGCAGATCGAACAGCAGCGTGCCGAGCCCGAGCTCGTTCAGTGCGCGAGCGACGTAGCGGTTGCGCGGGCTGCGGCTGCTGCTACCGCTGCCATGTGCGAACAGCACGACGCCTCTCAGCGGCTGCGGGAGCGTGAGGTGCCCCGCTAGCTCGACAGATCCGACCTGCACAGTCATGTCCTGGTCGCTGTCGATCACACACCTCCATTGCAAGGGTGCCGATTCTCTGCACGGAGCGCTAGAGGCGAAGGTCCACGATTGCGCACGTACCGCCCAGCCACCGGGAACGAAGAGCAGGTCGCAACTACGCTCGCCTACATGCAAGCGACCGACCGCCTCGCCATCGACGGCGGCACGCCAGTGCGGCAACGTCCCCTCGACTTTTCGAAAGGTGCGGGGCTGCTCGGCGAGGAGGAGCGCAAAGCAGTCCTCGAGGTCCTGGAGAGCCGATCGCTGTTCCGCTACTACGGCCCTGACCTGCTCGGGCGGGTCTCCGAGTTCGAGACCGCCCTGGCCGAGTTCACGGAAACGGCTCACGCTGTGGCTACCTCGAGCGGCACCGCGGCGCTGCGATGTGCCCTGGCTGCGCTTGGAGTCGGCTGTGGCGACGAGGTCATCGTGCCCGCCTTCACCTTCATTGCAACGGTCAACGCGGTCGTGGTCTCGGGCGCCGTCCCCGTGTTCGCTGAGGTCGACGACACGCTCGGCCTCGATCCAGGAGACGTCGCAGCGAGACTCAGCCCGCGCACAGCCGCCGTCATCGCCGTCCACCTCGAGAACGTCGCCTGTGATCTCGACCCGCTCCTCGCCGCGCTCGCTCCGGCCGGCGTGCCCTTGATCGAGGATGCGGCCCAGGCCATCGGCGTGTCGTACATGGGCCGGAAAGTTGGCAGCTTCGGCGCACTCGGTGCCTTCTCGTTCCAGCTCGAGAAGAACGTGACCGCGGGCGAGGGTGGAGCCATTACCACCAACGACGATCGCCTGTATCTCCGCGCCGCCCGCTACCAGGACCAGGGCGGCCAGTTCGTCACCGCCCACATGGGAGAGCGCGGAGGGGAGCTGGACGAGCCCTTCGTAGGTGAGAACCTCCGCATGACCGAGATCGCAGGGGCCATCGTCGGCGTGCAGCTGGGCAAGCTCCCCGGCTTGCTGGACTGCCTACGTGCCAACTGCCGTCGGGTGGCCGATGCCATCGGCAAGGTCGACGGGATGCAACCCCGAAGGATCCCCGATCCAAAAGGCCAGGGAGGCTCCAGCCTGTCGTGGTTCCTCCCTGACAACGCTGTTGCCCGCCGGTTCGCGAAAACGCTGCTGGCGGAGGGAATACCGTGCGCCCAGATGTACCGGGGCAAGCCCGTCTATACCAACCCCGCGATCCTCGCTAAGCAGACGGCCACCATGAAGGGCGGCCCGTGGCACTGCGCCGAGCATCCGACGGACGTCGAGTACCACGCCGGCCTCTGCCCGCAGACCGAGGACTTGGCGTCGCGCTCCCTCATCGTTCCCATCGGACCGCGCTGGTCTCCGAGCGACTGCACCCAGGTTGCCGATGCCGTGCTGAAGGTGGCGAGCCATCTTCTCGGGTGAGATCCCGGCGTTCCGGGTGCGAGCTCACACCGGACCAACCACTTCACGAGCGCGCTCATGACAGTTCGTGTGGCGGTGGTCGGGTGTGGGACAGTCGCCCGTCGTGTCCACCTGCCGGGATTGCGAGCGACTGGCGCCGATGTCGTCGCCTTCGCCAGCCGGAGCCCGCAGTCCGCCGAGGCGGCTGCCGCCGAGTGGGGCAGCGGAGAAGTAGTGGGTGACTGGCACGACCTGCTCGAGCGCCCCGACGTCGACGCCTTCGACATCTGCACGCCCAACGCCAGCCACGTCGAGATCGCCACTGCTGCGGCAGCCGCCGGCAAGCACGTGCTCGTAGAGAAACCCCTCGCCCGCACCACCGAAGAAGCCGACCGCATGATCGCCGCCGCCGACCTCAGCGGGGTCGTCTTGATGCCGGCGCACAACGCGAGGTATCTCGGCCCGTTTGTCGCCATGCGCGAAGCCGTTGCCCGGGGTGACATCGGCCAAGTTCAGGCGTTCAGGTGCGCGTGGGGCCACGCCGGACCGCAGGGGTGGGCACCGGACGCGGGCTGGTTCCGCGACCCGGCGGTCGCCGGGGGTGGCGCCCTCATCGATCTCGGCGTCCATGCGGCCGACGTCCTCCGAGCAGTCCTCGCCGACGATCCGGTAGAGGTGAGCGCGCTGCTGCCGAAGATTGGGCCACCACAAGGAGAAGTCGAGGAGATCGCGCAGCTCGTCGTGCGCTTCGCCGGTGGTGCAATCGGCACCCTGCAGGCGAGCTGGGCGGTGGCCGCCGGTAACGACAACCAGCTCACGATCCAGGGGACCCTCGGGACCCTTCATCTCGACAACCGGACGGCGCCCACCCTGCTGCCGAGTCACGGCGAGGCCGTCCGACTCGACCTCGCCGCCCATCCCCCCTCCGTCTTCGACGCGTTCGTCGAAGCTGTCGAGACCGGAGCAAAGCCTGCGGTGACCGGCGCCGACGGCCGCGCCGCCGTTGCCCTCGTCACCGCGGCTTATCGGTCGGCAGCATCGCGACGGGTGGAGCAGGTCGAGACGCCCAGCGGCAAAGGCACCGGCTGATGCTCGCCGGCTTCGGACGGGCAGTCATCACCCCCGAGACTCCCGTGATGCTCGCCGGCTTTGGCGACCGCCACGAGCCGGCCACGGAGGTGCATGACGACCTCGAGGTGCGCGCCTTGTACCTCGCTGAAAACGACGGGACCGCAGCGGTCTGTCTCGTCGTTTGCGACCTCCTCGGGATGTCCGCGTCGTTCGCGCTGCCGATCCGTCAGAGCGTGGCTCTCGATCTCGGAATGCCGCTCTCGGCGGTGCTCACCGCCTCCACTCACACGCACTCGGGGCCGAGCTGTATCGCCGGCTCCGAGGTCGTGGGCTGGCCGACCCCGGCCGGGTACGCCGACGTACTCGTAGCCAGCTGCAGGGTGGCCGCCGCACTGGCGCGCCAAGCCGCCGCGCCCGCCTCGCTCGCCTACC
>JBKQLZ010000281.1:0-27426 GCA_052146895.1 Acidimicrobiales bacterium | reverse complement strand
CCCTCGCCCTGAGCGCCCGCCCTCGCCGAGAGGGGTCGCCCTCGCCCAGAGCCCTCCTAGGCGATCAGGAGCTGAGGGCGGAGCCGATGAGGGACTCGATCACTGAGGCAGCGCCGCCCTGGAAGCTCGAGAACGCGCCGAACTGAGCTCCGGAGGCGGACGCTCCTACGAGCGCCCTCGCGCGGAGACCAAGTGCGGGGCGGGCCCAGCCGGTGCCTGTGCTGCCGCCTGTGCTGCCGCCTGGGCTCACCGACGGTGGGGCGACGAAGGTGACCGCAGACGCAGCGAACGTGTCCTTGGAAGTAAACGTCCCGATGGCGCTCAGGAGATCACCCTTCTTGACGTGACTGAGCGACGACGAGGTCTTGCCGTTCCGGAAGATCGTCGAGGCATCGGTCGTGACCGTCTCGTTGCCACGCCCTGTCCCGATCGTGATCGTCGTTCCGGACACTCCGGTCACGAATCCCCCTACGGTCGGGCCGACCACGAAGACGTTCGAAGCTTGCAGCTTCGTCGGGTCCGAGGCGACGGCGCCGTAGGCGAAGACCTGCTCACCGGCGGTGACCGAGGAGGCAAGCACAGAGGTGCCCGCCTCGGAGTAGCTGGTCGACCCGCTTACGAGGATGTCCTGCTCGAGGCCACCGAGGTCCTTCACGACGATCTTGCTCGATGAGGCGGAGACCACCGTCCCGACGGCCCAGGGCTCGATCACGACGATGGCCGAGGCGACCGGCGTGTTGGGGGTGCTGGTGGCTGCGACCGCCGGAGCGGCGGACGGAGCTGTCGGAGCCCCGGGCGGAGCCGTCGGAGCGCCGGCTGGCCTGGCTGGCGGCGGCACGGCCGTCACCGAAGGAGCGAACACGACGGCAACCTTCTCGCCGACCGACACGATCTTCGAGGTTCCTTTTGTCAGCATCGTGTAGTACTGCGTCGAAGCGTTCGTGCGGACGACCTGAGAGCCGTTCCCGGTGCTCGCGATCGTGATCGAATTCGAACCGATTGCCGTGACCTTCCCGGTCACGAGCCCGCCGATCCCGGGAGCCCCGACCCCGATCCCACCGGCACTGACGGCCCCGCCGTGAAATCCGAATCCCTTCCCCCAGAATGCTCCCGGCCCTGGCACGGCCACAGGCGTCTTCGACGACGCCTTGCTCGTCGCGGCCTCGAGAGACTTGGATTGATGGTTCGACCCCTTGGCGGCGGACCCCGATGCTGCCACGTCGGCGATCGTGAAGACCCCGGCCGCCAGACCACCTACGAGCGCGGTCGCGACGATGCCTCGCAGGACCCTGCGCCTCGGTCGCGGCGTCGGCGGATCTTCTGGCGAGGACGAGCTGTTGGTTGAGCTGGACATAGTCACGCCGTGAGTATGGCACCCAACCCTTAGAAACTCCTCAGATCCCCCACAATTGGCCCCCATCCTCCCAGGTCGGACTTGAAATCGAGCCTCCTAGGGCGCTGTACTAGCCCGGCAATGGCCACCTCCACGCGCGGGCGCGTCGATCGCCGCCTCGCCGGGGCGATCGTCCAGTTCGGGTCGTTCGTCGTGATCCTCGGCATTCCGGACGGCCTTGTCGGTGTGCTGTGGCCCACCATGCGTCGCAGCTTGCACCGCCCGCTCGCCGACTTGGGCGAGCTCGTCCTGGTGGGGACGGCGCTGTATCTCGTCGGCGGCCTGGTCGGAGATCGCATCCAGCGCGCGATCGGGCTCCGGGCGACTCTGCTCTGGTGCACGATCGTCGGCCTCGGATCGCTCCTCGGCTGGGCGCTCGCGCCGAGCTGGTGGATCATCCTTGTCTCTTTCTGCGTGCTCGGGCTCGTGAAAGGCGTGCTCGATGCCGTGCTCAACGCGGTCGCGGCCGTGGACGGTGGGGTGCGCAGGCTGGGTTTCTTGCATGCGAGCTGGGCAATCGGCGGGACCCTTGGCCCAGTCCTCGTGGCCACACTCGTGGCAGGCGGTGACTGGCGCGCAGCGGTTGGCGTCGTAGCGGGCGCGGCGGCCGTGCTCGTGCCGTTCGCCGCGATGGCGCCCCGTTCGGCGGTCCGGACGGGAGACTCCCTGCCTCAGCCGGTCTCAGAAGGCGGCTCGCCGGCCCGCCGCCCGAACACGCATCGCCCTCAGTGGGCCGGGCTCGTGGCGACGACGCTCGCTTTCATGGCCTACACGGCCGCCGAAGCCGGCCCCGTGTCCTGGGGGGCGACCTATCTCATCAGCGACCGTCATCTCGGGACGACGGCTGCGGCGGTGTCCATGGCGGCATTCTGGGCGGCCCTAACCCTCGGCCGGCTAGGGCTGGCGGTGCCGCACCCCTGGCACCCGTCAAGGATCCTGGAGGTGAGCTGTCTGCTGTTCATGGCGGGCATGGCGCTGTTCTGGCTGCTCCCAGGCTCGCTCGCGGTCATCGGCCTCCCGGTCGCGGGTCTCGGCTCTGCAACGATCTTCCCGCTCTACATGGCTCTCACCCCGGACCGGCTCGGCGAGGAGGTGACGGGCCGCGCCGTTGGCTACTCCATCGCCGGCGCGGCCGCCGGTGGTCCCGCGGCGGTGGCTGTCTTCGGCATCCTCGCGGCCCACTTCGGTACCGGTGTGCTCGCGCCTTGCCTGTTCGGAGCTGCCGTCGTGATGTACCTCGCACACCGGCTCCTTGCGCTCGTCGTCCGCGACACGAGCCCGCCCGACCTGAGCCCGAGCGCTCCGTAGAGTCGAGATCATGTCGGAGTCGGGGCGCACCACCGCGACGGGAGCGGGGGAGGAAAGGGTGGTGATCGTCGGGGCAGGCTTTGCTGGCTTGGCTGCTTGCGACGTGCTCGCCCGGCAAGGCGAGACACAGGCCCTCGACATCACGGTTGTCGACCGGCACACCTACAACACCTTCCAGCCGCTGCTCTACCAGGTGGCGACGGCCGGGCTGAACCCGGGAGACATCGCCTACCCGGTCCGCTCGTACCTGCGCAAGCACCCGAACGTCACGTTCCGCCAAGGGACGGTGCACGACGTCGATTTCGAGTCCCGCCAGGTGCTCTTCGACTCTGAGGAGCCGCCCCTCACCTACGACTACCTCGTGATCGCAACTGGCGCGACGACCAACTTCTTCGGCGTACCGGGTGCCGCAGAGCACAGCCTCGCGATCTACACGATGGAGGACGCGGTGTCGTTCCGCGATCGTGTCTCCGCCGCGCTCGAGCACGCCGCGACGTTCGGCGCACCACATGGCGAGCTCACGATGATGCTGGTGGGTGGCGGGCCGACTGGCGTCGAGATGGCCGGGACACTCGCCGAGCTCCGCAACGTCGAGCTCGGGACGACCTACCGGGGAATCGATCCGTCGCAGGCCCGGATCGTCCTCGTGGAGAGGCTCGATCGATTACTCGGCGGCTTCGACGAGCGTCTCGCCACCTACGCCCTTCACGCACTCGAGTCGCGTCACGTCGAGGTGCGGCTCGGCACGGCCGTGCGCGAGGTGTTCGCGGATCATGTCGAGCTCGAAAGCGGCGAGGTGATCAATTGCGGCATCGTCGTGTGGTCGGCCGGCGTGCGGGCGGGCGATTTCGCCGACCGCTTGAAGGCATCGCAGACGAAAGGTGGCAGGATCGCGGTCGGGCCGCATCTGCGTCTCGCCGAGCATCCGGAGGTGTTCGTGATCGGCGATGTGGCCGGCGTGGCGAGCGACGCCGCGGGCGACGCGCTTTTTCCACAACTCGCGCAGCCGGCCATCCAAGAGGGGCGCCATGCGGCGGCACAGATCCTGAACGTCGAGCAGGGCAGGCCGACCGAGGCCTTCTCCTACAAGGACAAGGGGATCATGGCTACCATCGGGCGGCGGGCGGCCGTGACCGAGCTTCCGAACGGCCTGAAGCTCCGAGGGACACTCGCGTGGCTCGCGTGGCTCGGATTGCACATCGTGTTCCTGCTCGGTTTCCGGAACAGGTTCGCCGTGTTGCTGAACTGGGCCTGGCGCTACGTCTGGTGGCGGCGAGGCACGCGGGTGATCGCGGGAAACTGAGCCTTCTCGTTGAGCTCCGCTAGCGGTTTCCGCCGCCGTGGCGGTAGCGATCAGCTCACTCGGAGCGCTGTGTCGTCGATCGTGAAGTCAGTGGTGCCGTCGTAAGTGTCTCTTTCGACGCCGATGAACTTGATGTAGACGGCCCTCCCAGCGTACGCAGCCAGGTCGAAAGTGACGAGGTGATAGCCCTTTGCGGCGTTCAGGTTCGAGTAGGTGGCGAGGTTCTTCAAGACCTTTCTCGTACTGCTCAGCACTTGCACCTCGAGGGTGTCGGCCACCTTCGTCGCCGTGTCCTCAAAGGTGTCGATGTGCTGGTAGTACGAGAAGACATAGCTAGTGCAGTCAGAGGGGATCGACACCTTCTGCATCAGCCAGTCGGTGTGGGGGACTCCGTAGCCGTCGAGCCACGCGAACCACGAGCCCGAGCGTGCGACCTCCACACCTCCGGTCTCGGCAGTCGACACGACCACGCCGGCACTCGAGGTCCACGGTGAGGGCACGCCCGTCTCGAAGCCTGGGTTGCCCAGCGATTGCTTCGCCGGGCAGCTGGACGTGACTGTCCACGTGAAGGTCGCCAATCCGAAGGAGCTTGTGTCGTCAGTCGCTGTGACAGTGACCGTCGAGCTGGCGGCTCTCGACGGTGAACCGGAGATGACGCCGGACGCGGCCGAGATCGACAAGCCGGTGGGAAGGCCCGTCGCTGTGTACGTGAGCGTCGCGCTCGGCGACGAGTCCGCCGCCACGACCTGGAGTGAGACAGACGCGCCAACGGTTGTGGTCTGAGTCCCGGGATTCGTCACGGTGACCGTGTTTGCCGACGAGCGGTCGCTGCACAGGGCAGCGGGGAGGTTCGCACCGTCGGGAGAGCCGAGCCCGGACGCCATGTCGTAACCGGCACCGGCCTTGTACAGCCCGCCGTTCGAGCCTGTGTAGTCGTTCTCCCCCGAGGTGACGTCCTGAAAGTCACTCGAGTACGAGGAGGCGGCTGCTTCGTAGAGGACCGGGTTCGCGAACCCGATCGCCGTCCCGTTGCACGAGCTCGAGGAGTCCGTGAGCGCAGCGAACGCGGCCCAGAGCGGCGCTGCAGCGCTCGTGCCGCCGATACCAAGCCAGTTTCCGTCGTGGTAGTAGACGTAGCCCGAGTACGGATCGGCGTCAGCAGTCACGTCTGGCACCTCGCGGCAGTAGCTGCCGACGGCTGCGCCGCAGGGAGTGCCCGACAACTCCGAATTGATCACGTTGAGATCGCTCAGCGCACCCGTCTGGTACGACGGCATCTTCCACAGCGTCGAGATGCCACCGCCTCCCGCACCCGTGCCCTTCGAGGCGTCATTCCATACGACCTCCGTGGGGGGAGGACCGAGAGCCGTGATCGTCGTGCCCCCGACGCCGGTTACATACGGCTGGCTCGCGGGGTCGTCGACTGCGAGATGCTTTCCGCCGCAGTCCTCGGATCCGTCGTCTCCGGAGGCCGCGAAGATCGACTGACCGTCCGCCGCCGCCTCCTCGAAGAGGGTGTTCTCCGCCTGGGCCGCCCGCGAGCCCTCCTCCGACTCGCACTGCCCCCAAGAGGTCGAGATCACCTGCGAGGTGTCGCCCGAGATGATCGTGTTGTAGGTGTCGTACGCCCCGGCGTTCGTGTTCGGTCCCTGGTAGACGTCGATCGAAGCTTTCGGCGCAAGACCAATGACATCCTCGATGTCGAGAGCCGCCTCGCCCTCACCGGCACCGGTACCCGCCCCCGAGTCCACTTCGGTATAGGTGACGGAGGTGCTCGTGCCGTAGCAAGCCTGATAGGTGGCTATGTCGCTCGTCAGGTTGGGCTCGAGCTCGTAGAGGGCTACGGACACGCCCGTTCCTTCGTCGCCCGCGCCGTACAGGCTGGAGAAACGGTAGGCCGACGCCAACTGGTCGGCCGTGAACGCTTCGTCGTAGAGACCGGCCCTCATCGCCATCTCACAAGGCTGGGGGCCTCCCGTGAG
Source organism: Acidimicrobiales bacterium (assembly GCA_052146895.1). GTDB lineage: Bacteria > Actinomycetota > Acidimicrobiia > Acidimicrobiales > Bog-793 > Palsa-601. The sequence continues at coordinate 21,440 of JBKQLZ010000281.1, read as the reverse complement.
CACGTGGGGAGAGGCCTTCGCAGGCCCGTTCGCCCTCGTCCGGACGAGCGACTCGTGATGCGGAAGGGTCAGGTTGTCCAGCCCGATCACGGTCTCGACCGCACGGCTCGCAGCGCCCGAGAAGAGCGGTGCTGTGCGGTTCGCGTAGGCGGTCCGGCCTGACGGGAGCCGGACACGGTCGACTCGCAGCGAGAACGCCCGCTCGAGAGCGCTCGCGCTCGCGTGCACGGGAATGCTCAGATGGTCGCCGGCGATGCGGCCGTAGAAGAGGCCGTGAGCTGTCAGGTCGGACTCGACCGCCGCGATGGCCGTGCGGGTCGGTCCGAAGATGCCGGCGAACTGACCGCGGGCAAGGTAGTGGCGGTAGAGGGCTGTTCCCGGGGTCGACACCTCGGTGGCGAAGCGAGCAAGCGCGGCCGGGGCCCGGGGTCTCAGCACCACGTCGACCTTTAAGGGCGTCGAGGCAGTGAGCGGGCCTAGCCAGCTTGCACCGGCAGCGAGCTCAGGTGCCGTCCCGACCCGGGCCGGCGACAGCGCTACCGCAGACGAGGACGCCGCTCCGATCACGACGTAGGCGCTGACGACCGTGACGGCCGAGGCGGCTATTGCGAGTGCCTTAGGCATCCCGCCGCCGCGGGCCGTCACGAAGATGACCCGTACGGGATCTGAACGTGCATGACCTCAGTCTTCACCCAGCCGCTGGTGCTCTCGAGACGGTAGATCAGGAGCGTCGACTGGTCTGCGACGAAAGCCTCGACGTCGTCTATTCCTGACACGCCGCCCGTGTAGGCGAGAGCAACGGACTGAGTACCGTCAGGCGGCGCACCCAGTGACTGCCAGTGGCGAGCGGGCGGAACGAGGACCTCCAGCTTCTCGTCACTCGGGGAGGCTGAGGTGCCAGCCGCGAGCAGCACGAACAGCCCATGGCTCGGAGCGCTGCCGATTGACTGGATCCTCCTGCCTGCGGGCACGGCTAGTCCCGCGGAGGCAGCCCAGGCCGCGTTGGACGAGCTCTGGCTGATCTCGATGAGCGTCCAGAGCGACCCCGTCCGCGCCGCTACGAGCGCTTGCAGGCGAGACCTGTCGGCCGTGATGCCCACGACCTCGGTGGATGACGTGGAGAGTGCTCCGGTCAACCGGGGCCCGACGTCGCGCCACGCGCCGCCCGACGACTCGAAGAGGCCGACCTGGCCACGCCGGCTGCACGTCGAGCCGACGACCGGCGCACCGGAGCCGGTTCTTGCGATGGCGACGGCGGTCAATGCGGAGATGTTGCAAGACGACGAGGCTGGCGAGGCCGAGAGAGACTTTCTCGTGAGGATGCTGCGCCAACTACCGAGCCCGCTGCGGTCGGCGTCGACCGTCTCGCCCCCGCGCCCGAGCAGAGCGAGAGACTCGCCGCCGGGCGATCCGGCGAGCGCGTCTGGGACGGGCGTGAGAGCGCTCGGCAGCACCGTTCCAGACCAGTTGTGGCCGGTGTCGCTCGTCGCTGCAAGGGGGGAGAAACCGAGCAGCACACTGGTCAAGAACCCGATCGCGAGCGGTCGTGGCTCGCCGCCTGAGGCGACCAACCCTCCGTTGTCCGCCACGCCTGGCGGTGTTGCGAGCACCCACGTGGTCGAGCCGGGTCGCTCGACCACCAGTTGCCAGAACGTGTTCACCTCCGAGTCGAGGTGGCCCATCGGGACTATCGCCCAGTGGGCACCCTCTGACGAGAACGACGTCGGCAGCGGGACCGAGAACGGCAGGGCCGGCGGCGCCGCCACCGGACGCGAGCACCCGAGAGCGACGACGGAGAGGACGAGCCCGACGAGCCCGAGCGTGCCCCATCTTCTCCGTCGTGGCGCGATCGGGCGAGGCGCGGCGCTGCGCGGCGGCGTCACGAGGAAGGCAGCACGTGGTCGATAGAGCTCGTCAGCACGTTGGCGAACGAGGACTTGGTGGCTTCGGTGCCCGAGCCGGGATCGGCATCGAGGACGTACCGCGTGTGCCCCCGGGCATCGATGACATAGGCGAGATCCGAATGCGCCACCATCGAACCAGCCCCGATGACGGCGACCTGGATGCCGTACTCGCTCCACGTCTTCTCGGGCGCCGCGACCGAGCCGGTGAGGTAGAGCCAGTTCTTGAGACCGGCCATCCCCTCGGCTCGGTCGAAGGCCTGCGTGGCCGAGACCGCGCGGTAAAGCGGGTTGGTCACGACGGCGACGAAGTCGACCTCCCGGGCGGCCGGCCCGAGCGACTGGTCGGACGCGCGGAATTCCTGTGCGATGAGCGGGCAGTCGCTCGTGCACACCGGGTCCAAGAACGTGAGCGCGATGACTTTGCCCCCCAGGCTCGCGAGGCTCACCGGCTTGCCGAACTGGTCCACGAGCTGGAAGCCGGGCGCCGGAGAGTCCACCGCGTTCGGCGTGCCATCAGTCGCTTGGGCGAGGATCGGGTCGGCGTTGGGATTGATCGACGCGAAGGCCATCGGGACCGCTCCGAGCATCACGATCGCCACTGCGCCGACGGCACCGAACGCGCGGAGCAAGAAGGCCGGCTGTGCCGCTCGGCGCCGCAGCATCTCCATGGTGGCAGTAGGCGCTGCCTCCACCGCCAGTGCGCCGGCCTCCGCCATCACCCGCAGCGGCCGGACCATTGCCACGTAGCCACCGATGATCACGAGCAGCATCGGGATCATGCTGTTCGGGTCGGTGCCAACACCCCCGAAGAAACCGAAGTCCTGCACAAGGACCCAATCGGCCACGCAGACGAGGGCTGCCGCACCGACGCCGAACCGCGCGAGCACCGGCCGCCCGCTCAAGAGAGCAAGGCCGATCACCGCCAGCGCGACGACGACGAAGAGGTTGACCGCGAAGCCGTGGTTCGCGTCGAACGACGCGAACGCGCTCACCGAAGAGGCGATCGCGCTCGGCTGGGGAGTCCCCACCATGCTGCGTGTCATCGCAGTGATCGCGCCGACCGTCGAGCTGTGGGCGGGCGCTCCTTGCCAGAACCCGCGCCCGGGCCACGCCTCGAGGAGGGCCATGCCGACGAAGAACGTGCCCATCACCGACAGCACGACCCGGCCCAGCCGTGGCGAGGAGAAGTGGCGGTCAGGCAAGGCGATGATTACGCCGGCCGCGCAGTAGAAGAGGACCGCGCCAGGCGTCCCGAACAGCCACGACGCACCCGGGGCGAAGATGCCACCGAAGCTCTCGCCGAAGACCCAGACGAGGAGGCCCCAGAGCACACTGGCGCCGCCCCCGAGCCGCGACCAGAGCCCTCGCGGTGCGACGAGCAGCCATAGCCCGATCCCGATCTGGATCCACACTGCGGCGGAGGCGGCTTGGATCGGGTGGTTGTTCCAGATCGTGCCCCCGGCGTTCACGAGATGCTGGACCCAGGTGGGCGACGCCTGTGCGGTCGGCTGCACGACCTGGGGGATCATCCCGAGAGGCATGGCGGACTGCGCCTGCAGGACGCCGTCGAGCACCCATATCAGCCCGAACGCGACGCGGAGCAACTTCCTCGCGGCCGGCTCCGGGCCGAGAGAAGGCCCGTCCTCGGTCGCCGGCGATGGCTGCTGGCCCTCGCTCGAGGCGGCCTTCGAGAGCGCCCGGATCTGGTTCGCCCTGATGACGTTCCAGACGAGAACCAAGATCGCGAGGATCGCCAGGGCGATGAGGCCCTGGTGCAAGAGGGCCGTGCGGAAGGCAGAGACGATCGTCGCGTTGTTGTCGGACAGCCCGGAACCCATTCCAGGCATTACGACCCCGGTCCGGTCAGGACGGCTCGACTTGTCACAGTGCGATCTTCGCCGAATCACGGCGGTGTTTCCATCCGGCTACCGTCGGCGTGGTGCAGGAGCGACGCGACCTGCCCGAACCGACGAAAGGAAAAAGCTCGTGACGCGACTTGCAAACGTGCGCGGCAGGGCTGCGCTCGTTACAGACGAGGGTGGCATCGACATCGAGACTGCATCCGAGGGACGTTTCGCAACTGATCCGCAGGCGCTGTACGAGCGCTGGGACGAGTTCATGCACTGGGCGGCCGATGTCGCGCCGGACGCCGGGGGAGGCGAGCCCTTCGAGATCGCAGAGGCGGACCTCCTCTCGCCCGCTCCGTTTCCCGCGCAGGTGTTCGCGATCGGGCTGAACTACCGGGACCATGCCGCAGAGACGGCGATGGAGCTACCCGAGCGCATGGCGGTGTTCACCAAGTTCCCCACATGTCTCACGGGAGGCTACGAGGAGGTGGTCCTGCCCGAGGGGGGATCAGTCGACTGGGAGGTGGAGCTCGTCGTGGTCATCGGCAAGCGCGCTCACAAGATCGCCGACTGGGAGGCGTGGAGCCACGTCGCGGGCGTCTGCGTCGGCAACGACTTGTCCGAGCGGGTCTTGCAACGGGCGGCCGGCAACCAGTTCTCGATGGGAAAGTCCTTCCCCGGCTTCGGCCCGATGGGGCCCTACCTCGTGACTCCGGACGAGCTGACGGAGCCCGACGACCTCGCTCTCAGCTGCATCGTCAGCGGAGAGGTGATGCAGTCGAGCCGCACGAGCGAGATGGTCTTCGGTGTCCCGCGCGTTATCGAGGAGCTGGCGAGCGTGGTGCAGCTGCTCCCGGGAGACGTGATCTTCACCGGTACCCCGGCCGGCGTCGGGTGGGTGAGGAACAGGTTCCTCCAGCCGGGGGACGTCCTCGAGAGCACGATCGAGGGAATCGGGACGATACGCAGCAAGGTCGTCGGTCCGTAGCCATCGCGGTGGCCGCCACCGCTCACGGCTTGCGCCGCCTCGTAGCGGCGGCACGCTGCAGGCGTCCCTCGTCGAAGACCGGCTCAGGGGTCTCGACGACTCGGCCGTCTGCGCAGAACAGGACGAACCGGTCGAAACCCCGCGTGAAGTACCGGTCATGGGTGATCGCCAGCACGGTCCCCTCGTAGCCGGCGAGGCCTGCCTCGAGTGCCTCGGCAGACTCGACGTCGAGGTTGTCGGTTGGCTCGTCCAGCAGGAGCAACGTCGCGCCCGAGAGCTCGAGCATGAGGATCTGGAGCCGGGCTTGTTGGCCTCCCGACAAGGTCTCGTACACCTGGTCGCGGGCGCGTGACAGCTCGTAGCGCCCGAGCGCAGCGACAGCCTTGTCGAGCGGGAGGTCGAAGTCCTTCCACAGGATCTCGGCCAGGCTCCGGCCGACGAGCTCGGGGTGATCGTGCGTCTGCGCGAAGTGCCCGGGGGTGACCCTCGCGCCGAGCTGCAATGTGCCGGTGTGCGCCACATCGCCGCCCGCGAGCAGGCGGAAGAAATGCGACTTTCCAGTCCCATTCGGGCCGAGGCACGCGACCCGCTCGGAGTGGATCACCTCGAGATCGAACGTCTCGGTGAGCCCTTCGAGCGCGACGCCCGTGCAGGTGATGACGCGCTTGCCGGTGCGGCCGCCGGTGAGGCGCATAGTGATCTTCTGGGGCCGGGGTATCGCCTCGGGCGGACCGGCGTCCTCGAATCGCTTCAGCCGATGGAGTGCGTTGTTCAGCTTCGAGGCGAAGTCGGAGTTGTAAGCAGCCTTCCTCCTCATCTCGACCACGAGCGCTTTCAGGCGGCCGTGCTCCTCGTTCCAGTGCTTGTGGAGCTCCTCCAGTCGAGAGAAGCGCTCTGCACGCGCTTCGTGATAGGTGGCGTAAGACGAGCCGTGCACCCAGGCGGTCGCGCCCGCCGCTGTCGGCTCGAGCGTCACCACCCGCGTAGCGGTGCGCCTGAGCAGCTCCCGATCGTGGGAGATGAATAACACCGTCTTCCTCGAGTTTGCGAGGGCCTCCTCGAGCCACTCCTTCCCGGGGACGTCGAGGTAGTTGTCAGGCTCGTCGAGCAGCAGCACGTCCGCGGGCGCCGAGAGGAGGGCGTGAAGGACGAGACGTTTCTGCTCGCCTCCCGAGAGAGAGGCGACGAGGCGGTCGCTGGCGATCGACATGGGCAGGCCTATCGCCTCGGTCGTCGCCGTGTCCCACAAGACCTCGGCGTCGTAGCCACCGAGGTCCCCCCAATCGGCGATGGCGTGGGCGTAGGCGAGCTGATGGCGCTCGTCCGGGTTCGTCGTGACCTCGCGCTCGGCCGCGGCGAGCGTGGCTGCGGCACGGCGGAGCGGTTGTGGAGCGATCGACAAGAGGAGGTCGCGGACGGTGGAGCTGTCACGGATGGAGCCGATGAACTGCCCCATCACACCGAGCTCGCCTGACACCGAGATAGATCCGGTCTCCGGGAGGGGCGCGTCGGTCTCGGTACCGGTGGTAGCTGGGCTTCCGGTCGTGGTGGCTGCCGCGATCATGCGGAACAGCGTCGTCTTGCCCGAGCCGTTCGGGCCGACGAGCGCCGTCACCGATCCTTCGTCGACACGGAACGAGACGTCGCCGAGCACGGACCGCCCGTCGAGCAGCGAGTAGGCGACCCCGTTCACGTCGATATGGCCCACGGCGCTCAGCCCGGTCTTGCGGCGCGCATCACGACGTCACCACGTGATCTCGTCGATGCGCGCGAGGACCTCGTCGTCGAGGCGCTCGATCACATCGAGAGCTGCCATGTTCTCGGTGACCTGCTCCGCCCGGCTGGCGCCGGTGATCACCGTCGAGACCTGCGGGTTGTGGGCGCACCAGGCGATGGCGAGCTGGCCGAGCGAGCAGCCGAGCGAGTCAGCCACTTCCTTCAGGGCGCGCACCCTCGCGTTGCGATGCTCGTCCTTTAGCGCAGGCTGCAGCCACTCGTACCCCTCGAGAGCCGCGCGGCTGCCGGCGGGGATGCCATCCAGGTACTTGCCCGTCAGCTGTCCGGATGCGAGTGGGCTCCACGTGGTGAGCCCGAGCCCGTAGTGCTCGACGAGGGGTCTGTACTCCTGCTCGACCCGGATGCGGGCGAGGAGGTTGTATTGCGGCTGCTCCATGACAGGCTTGCGGAGCCGGTAGCGCTCCGCCACTGCGAAGGCCTCGATGAGCTCCTCGGCCGACCACTCGGAGGTGCCCCAATAGAGAGCCTTCCCCGACGAGACGATGTCGTGCATGGCCCAGACGGTCTCGTCGACTGGCGTGTTCGGGTCAGGGCGGTGGCAGAACAACAGGTCGACGAAGTCGAGACCGAGGCGCTCGAGCGAGCCGTCGATCCCCTGCAGGAGGTACTTGCGGTTCAGCGTGTTCGACATGTTCCTCGTGCGCGAGAGGCCCCAGAAGAGCTTCGTCGAGATCACGTAGGAGTTGCGCTCCCAGCCGAGCTGGCGCAGCGCCCGTCCCATGATCACCTCGGACTGCCCACCGGAGTAGGACTCGGCGTTGTCGAAGAAGTTGACGCCGGCGTCTCTGGCGGCCGACATGCAAGACACCGCGAGGTCGTCGTCGAGCTGGGGTCCGAAGGTGACCCAGGAGCCAAACGAGAGAAGGCTCACCTGGAGCCCTGAGCGGCCGAGTCGTCGGTATTGCATCTTCACGTTCTGGTCCCTTCCGTAGGACAGCTCGCGCGGGCGAGATCTGAGTGGGATTCACCGGCTGCCGATGGATCACTGCTCGAAGGTAGCCGTCTAGATTCGGTCTCCGCGCAGGGACGCGGCTTTCAGGCTACGGGCGGGTCGCCGCGAGTACGTGGCGCCGATGAGATTGGACGAGGAGGACAGGTGGCCAACCGGACGCAAGTTGTGCTGGTGGACGAGACCGGGAGGTCCGTCGAGGCCCGCGACAAACGTGCGGCTCACGAGGCGCCCGGTCAACTCCACCGAGCGTTCTCGGTGTTCTTGTTCCGCCCAGACGACACGATGCTCGTCCAGCAACGCGCGCAGTCGAAGTACCACTTCGGCGGGATCTGGGCGAACGCATGCTGCAGCCACCCCGAGCCTGGAGAGGACCTCGTGACGTCCGCTCAGAGGAGGGTGCGGGAGGAGCTCGGCATCGAGTGCGAGCTGACCGAAGTCGGCTCGTTCACCTATCGCGCCGTCGACCCGGTGAGCGGGCTGGTCGAGCACGAGTTCGACCATGTGCTCGTCGGTCAGACCACCGCGACGGAGCTGGCACCCGATCCTGATGAGGTGCAGGACTGGCGTTTCGTCGAGGTGGCGTCGGTAGCGGGTGCCGGCGAGGAGTCTGGCTACGCGCCGTGGTTCAGCGAAGCGCTCGCGATGGCGCTGTCTGGATACGAGGACGGGCGCCTGGCCTAGCGCCCGCTCCTCCGGCCCTGGTACTGAACCAGGATGAGCGTCAACAGGTCGGTGATGACCTTGCGGGCCCTGTCAGGCGAGCAACCCTGATGCGCCCGCAACGTCTCCCAAGTGGACCAGCTCGTGATGACGTCGAGCTCGTCGAGCACGAGGGACTTGTCACGACCGGCCTTTTTCAGCTCCGGTTCGAACACGTCTGCCAGCTGTTGACGCGCTGCCCGGTTCGCTTCACCGATGACCCGGTTGACGGACTCGTGCCTCGCGACGAGACGCATCGCCACGCGGCGGACCGCGCCTATCTCGTCGTACATCTTGGAGCGAAGCCGCACGATTGCCGCGATCCTCTTGTCGAGCTCCTTCATGTCGGGGCGCGGAGCGAGGTAGGTGACGAGCCTCGGCCGTTGCCTCGTGGCGGCAGCTAGGAAGAGAGAGTCGAGATCAGCGAAGTGCCGGAAGACCGTGCGCTCCGACACCCCGGCGCGCTCGGCAACCTCGGCAGCACCCGGAATCGGGCCGCCGTCTTGCTCGTAGATGATTTCAAGGACGGCCGAGACCACCGCGTCCCGGTTGCGGGCGGCGCGCAGGCGGCGGCCGTCAGTGTGGTCTTCCTCCTCCTCGGAAGGAATTCCGGCGTTTGCAGGCGTTGGGATCACCCCTTAGTCAGGGCTGGAGGTACGCCAGCCGGGAGACAGCATACCGTGGCGGCGGAGCCGCAGTTCCGGTAACGCCAGTCACCTGACAGATGTTGCGCGACCCCTCGCACGAGTGAACAGGGACTGACTGGTCAGTCAGTCAGCGTACAGCTGACCGTCGGAGGCCTCGGCGATCGGGATCTTCGGGAGCGGTAGCGGGGCCGGCCCGGAGATGACGGAGCCGGTGACGGCGGAGTAGATCGAGCCGTGGCACGGGCACAGGAACTGCTGAGTGGCGTGGACGTAGTTGACGGTGCAGCCCTCGTGTGTGCAGATACGGCTGAAGCCGAGGAACTCGGCGTCCGCCGGCCTTACTACGTAGGCGGGAGTCACGTTCTGGTACGTGAACGGAGCCGCACTTCCAACCGGCACGTCGGATGCGGGACCGATTCTCCTGCCCTTCGGCGTCCCCTTGGATCCCTTGCCCCCGGGAACGGTGGTACCTGTCGTGCCGCTCGAGCCTGTTGTCCCGGAGGGACCGGCGAGTGTCGCCCCGCTCGCTGAACCCCCACCGCTCGAGTTGGACACAAGCCGACCGACTGCAGATGCCAACCCGCCGAACACCGCTGCGAATGCCGTGAGCCCGGCCGTGACACCCATCTTGCGCACGGCTTCTCGCCTGTCGACAGCCTGGCCCTCGCCCGGCGGAGCCGCCGCTGTCGCTTCGGCCCGCCGACTCGCCAACCACGCGTCGGTCGAGAAGGATCCCGGTCCTCCGAGCAGGATCGCCGTCCAGGCGAAGAAGAAGACGATGTCCGCGCCGTAGTAGTAGGGCGTCGTGCTCCAGCTGACCGTCAGGAAGAACATGAGGGAGAGCAACATGCCCCCGCCCGCAGCGAGCCGAGCCCGGAACCCGAGCAGCGTGCCAAGGCCCACTGCGAGCTCGCCGAATGCGATGACCACCCCGATGAGAGCGGCCACGTGGATCGCGGGGCCGAGCAGGCCGCCGATCGGGGAGAACGTCTGCGCAGACTTCATCGTCGCCTGGATCCCAGTGGGAGTTGAGGCGCGGAAGAATGCCGGGTTCGCCAGCTTTTGCAGGCTCGCGACCACGAAGGTCACGCCGAGGAAGGCCCGGAGCACGAGGACGTTGGAGCCCGGTGTCTCGCGCAGCCATTGCGGCCAGGCACGCCAATCTCGGGGTGGAGCGGAGAATTTCATCGTTCAGAGGGTACGTCAGAGACTCGTGTTCAGATCATCATGGCTTCAGCGGAGGTCGATGTCGTGCCCTCCTCGTCCGGGCCCGGCGCGTTGCCTCCTCCGCCTGACCTCGTCCCGACGGTGGACCGCAGTTTGATCTCCGGGAGGGCGAGCGCGCACAGGAACGCAAGGAACGTGATCGGGATGGCGACGATGAACACCGTGTCGATCGAGTGGACATAAGCCTGCACAGCGGCGGTGTGCCAGACCGGCGGGAGCCGCTTCAGGCTCTTCGGGCTTCCGACGATGGCTTGGGCGATCTTCTTGATGTCGGGCTTGGCTGCCGCAGGCAGTGCGGACAGAAGGTTGCCGTCGAGGCGGTCGGTGAGGATGGCGCCGAGTATCGCCGTCCCGAACGCGCCTCCCATCGAACGGAAGAAGTTCGAGAGCGAGGTTGCCGTGCCGAGGTCCTTGTAGTCGACGCCGTTCTGGACGGCGAGTATCAGGACCTGCATCACGAGCCCGATGCCGACGCCGAGCACGAAGATGTCAAGCGAGATGACGAGATCGCTCGAAGTCGGGCTCAGGGTGGAGAGGAGAGCCATTCCACCGGTCGTGATGGCAGTGCCGATCACTGGGAAGATCTTGTAGCGACCCCGGCGGGAGATCGCCTGGCCGCTCGCGATCGATGCGCCGAGAAGGCCGATCATGAGTGGGAGGAGCTGAAGGCCCGAGATGGTCGGTGAGACGCCTTTCACGACCTGGAGGTACACCGGGAGGTAGATGATGGCGCCGAACATGGCGAGGCCGACGATGAACGACGCCGCGTTGGACGCCTTGAACACCCTCAGGCGGAATAGGTACATGGGCACTATCGGCTCGGCAGCCTTGAACTCGCGGAGGATGAAGAGCCCGACAAGTGTCACCCCGGCGACGATCATCGCGATGATCTGCCACGACGCCCACGGGTAGCCGTATCCGTCCGGCGAGCCCCCGAGCGTGGTCACGAGCAATAGCGCTGAGACTCCGGCGACGAGAAGGAGGGCGCCGAGGTAGTCGATCGAGTGCTTGCGGCGCTGGGCGTGGTCCTTCAGCACGATGGTCGTCACGACGAGAGCGGCAGCACCGATCGGGAGGTTGATGTAGAAGATCCAGCGCCAACCGAGGAACGACTGGACGAAGAACCCACCGATGAGCGGCCCCGCGATGCTCGAGACTCCGAAGACCGCACCGAAGTATCCCTGGTAGCGGCCTCGCTGAGCGGGAGGGACGATGTCGCCGATGATCGACATCGCGAGCACCATGAGGCCTCCGGCACCCAGGCCCTGCAGCCCTCGGAACAAGATCAGCTGGTTCATGTTCTGACTGAGGCCGGCAAGGGCGGACGCCGCCAGGAACACGACGATGGCGAACTGGAAGATCTTCTTCCGCCCGTAGAGGTCGGAGATCTTCCCGTACAACGGAGCCGACGCTGTCGAAGTCAGCAAGTACGCGGTCACGACCCATGTCAGCCGGTTCAGGCCATGGAAGTCGCCGGCGATGGTCGGGAGAGCGGTCGAGACGACGGACTGGTCGAGTGCCGCCAGGAACATGCCGAGCATGAGGCCTGAGAACACGACGAGTATCTGTCGATGGGTCATCGGCGCCTCGTCGACAGAGGAGTAGTTGTGCGCTGGTGCCAAGGCAGAGTTGCCGGCAGCCGCAGTGTCTTGGTTGGTCGGTTCGGTCTTGGTCATCGTCTGGCTCCGGTGCGCTGCTCAGCTCGGGAGGCGAGCTCAGGGTCGGCGAGTGGGTCTGGGTGCGGGTCGACGGGTTGGAGGGCAGCGTCTTTGAGGGTCTCGAAGATGTCCACGAGCTGAGCGAGCTGGGTGTCCGAGAGCGCGCTCAGCATCTTCGAGGTCTTGCAGGACGTGGCATGTTGCACCCGGGCGATGAGTTCGGCACCCTTCGGTGTGAGGCCGAGGCGGACGATCCTGCGGTCACCGGGGTCGCTCAGGCGCTCCACGAGGCCCTGCTTCACGAGGCGGTCGGCAGCCGCGGTGGCGGCGCTCTCGCCTACGCCGAGGTTCTTCGCGACCTCGCGCATGGACACAGCGCCGTCGCATAGGTGCTCGAGTACGGAGAGCTGGTGAATCGTCACGCTCTGAAGCTCGTCTTGCAGCCCACGATGCAGCTCGTCGTTGAACCGGCGCTGCATCATCGGGCGCAGCGCGAAGACTCGCTGGATGAGCTCGTCGCGGGTGATCTTGCGGGTGCGGATCGTCACTGCTTGAACCTTCTCGTGTGAAACATCATCACTGCTGAACGTTTCGAGTATAGAAGTATTCCCGCGGCGCCGGAAATGCATCAGCCGTGGCTGGCCCACCGGCAGGCCGCGGTCGGCGCCACGCCTGCTAGCGCGTCAGCAGTCCGGCGTCGGCGAGCGCCTGCAGGACCTCGCTCAACGCACCGGGGTCGGCGAGCGCATCGTGCGAGACGGCTCGCTCGATCGGTGTACCGAGGAGGATCCGGCGGATCGGCACCTCGACCTTCTTGCCGTTGAGGGTCCGCGGGAGTGCCGAGACGCCGATCACTCGGTCCGGCACATGGCGAGGGGACACCTGCTCGCGCAGCCTCTGGCGCATCACCGGCTCGATGTCGGCGACCGACGAGCCTGCCTCAGGCACGACGAACAAGATGAGCTCCCCTTCCCGCCCGAGCTCGGAGGTGTCTATTACGAGGCTGTCCGCTACCTCCTCGATCGCCTCCACCACGCGGTAGAACTCGGCCGTCCCCATCCGCACGCCGCCCCGGTTGAGGGTGGCGTCCGAGCGGCCGTAGACGACGTAGGTGCCGCGCTCGGTGCGCTTCACCCAGTCGCCGTGCCGCCACACTCCCGGATACTCGGCGAAGTAGGCGGCATGAAGCCGGCTGCCGTCGTCGTCCCCCCACAGCCCTGTTGGCATGGAAGGCATGGCAGTGGTCACGACGAGCTCCCCGACCTCGCCCCGCACGGCGTCCCCTTCCTCGGTGAATGCCTCGACGTCCGCACCGAGGGCTGCGCACTGAAGCTCTCCGGCGTAGACGTCGAGCAGCGGGCAGGCTGCGAGAAACGCCGTGCAGACGTCTGTGCCTCCCGACACCGAGCCGACGAGCACGTCGTCGCCGATCTCCCGTGTCGCCCAGGCGAAGCCCTCGGGCGAGAGGGGAGCTCCGGTCGAGCCGATGGATCGGACGCAGGACAGATCGACCTCCTCGCGTGGCCGGAGCCCAGTCTTGCGGCACGTCTCGATGAAGGGCGCGCTCGTCCCGAAGTACGTGACCTGCTCTCTACCCGCCATCCGCCAAAGGCTCATCGGATCTGGGTGGACCGGGCTGCCGTCGTACGTGACGATCGTCGCGCCTGTCAACAGGCCCCCGACCAGCAGGTTCCACATCATCCAGCCAGTGGTCGAGAACCAGAAGAAGCGCTCACCAGGCCCGACGTCACTTTGCAACAGCAGCGCCTTCAGGTGCTCGAGCACGATCCCGCCGTGCCCTTGCACGATTGCCTTCGGCAGCCCGGTAGTGCCCGAGGAGTAGAGCACCCAGAGCGGATGCGAGAACGGGACCGCGACGGCGGGCAGCACCGGTCCGCCGACGGCGTTGCCCGCCCCGCCCGCCCCCGCCCCGACGGCGCCAGACGCCGTCAGCTCGTCGAACGACGTGACGGTCGTGCCGGCGAGCGCCTCGGCGAGCGAGCCGACTTTCGCCCCGAGTTCGAACTCGCGGCCACCGTAGGAGTAGGAGCCGGCTGCTATCAGCACCTTCGGCTGGATCTGCTGGAGCCGGTCGACCATCGAGGCGGCCCCGAACTCGGGAGCGCAACTCGACCAGATCGCACCGAGGCTCGCGGTCGCAAGAAACGAAGCGACCGCCGCCACGCCATTCGGCAACACCGCAGCAACCCGGTCGCCTACGCCAACGCCCAACGCGCCAAGGCCGGCCGCCGCGCGCGCCGCGAGGGTAAGCAGCTCGCCGTAGGTGAGCGACTCGCGCTTGCCCCGCTCGTCGAGGGCGATCACGGCAAGCGACGTGGCGTCGTGTCGAGACACGGCGTCGGTGTAGTTGAGCTCCGCACCCTCGAACCACCTCGCGCCCTCCGCCGACGGCTGCCCGTCCCGGTCCCGCATCCCCGCAGGAACGAAGGCTTCCGCCGCCCGGGAGCGGAAAGGGACCTCTGCCCAGTCAGCGAACGCCGCCCAGAAGGCGCCGATGTCGCGCACCGACCACTCCCACAGCGCCTGGTACGAGCCGAACGGTAGCCCGCGCTCGGTCGCGAGCCATTTCGTGAATTGCGTGATCCTTGCGCGCTCGACGCGTCGCGCGTCCGGCTCGAAGAGAAGGTCGCCCTCGCGGACGGCATCCTTCCGACCTCGAGTCACGTGCCCTCCGGGACGAGGACGATCTTGCCGAGCTTCCCGCCGGCCGCGAAGCGCTCGTATGCCTCTTGCGCCCGGCTGAACGGGTAGACGACCTCGACGGGCACGCGGATCGATCCGGCCGCGAGCCACCCGAGCGCGTCGGCTTCGAGAGCAACCCGCGTCGCGGCCTTTTCGGCCAGCGACCTCGAACGCAAGGTTGATCCGCGCACGACGGCTCGCTTGGCCATGATCTGCAACGCGTCGATCTCGGTGCGCGACCCGCTTCCTCCGACTCCGATGAAAACGATCCGACCGCCGGTCGCAAGGCCTTGCACATGACTGCCGAAACTGGCTGCGCCTACGAGCTCGATGATCACGTCGTAAGGCCCGTGCGACGGCTCGTCGACCGGGTCGACGACCGCATCGGGACCGAAGGCCTGCACGGCGTCTCGCAACGCGGCTCGCCTCACGCTCGCGACGACCGAGGCTCCCGCCTCATGCCCGAGCTGCACGGCCGCAAGACCGACGCCACCGGCAGCACCGGTGACGAGCAGGCGCTCGCCCGCTCCGAGATGGCACTGGGTGAACAAGGCGTCGTGGGCGGTCGTGAAGACCTCGGGGAATCCACCGGCTTCAGGCCAGCTCAGGTGATCGGGGACGGCTATCGCGACGGAGTCTTCGACGAGGCAGAGCCCGGCCTGCCCGCCTCCGCCGACGAGGCTCATTACCCGGGCGCCCACTGCGTGACGGCTCGCCCCAGGTCCGGTCGCGACCACGGTGCCTGCGCATTCCATCCCGGGGATGTCGACCGGCGATCCCGGAGGCGGCGGGTACATACCAGCACGCTGGAGGAGGTCGGCGCTGTTCAGCCCGGCGGCCTCGACCCGCACGAGCAGCTCACTCTCCGAAGGGACGGGGTCGGGTCGCTCGTCAGCGCGAACGGTGCCCGAATCGATCACGACAGCTTGCACGGGGCTGAGATTACGCTGCAGAAATGACGAGCCTCGACGGCAAGATCGCCCTCATCACCGGGGGCGCCTCTGGAATCGGTTTGGCCACCGCAAGGAGGCTGAGGAGCGAAGGTGCTCAGATCGTGGTGGTCGATATCGACGAGGACAAGGGAAGGGCCGCCGCAGAGGAGCTCGACGCGCGGTACCTGCAGCTCGACGTCGGGGACTCGACCGAGTGGGCCTCGGCTGTCTCGGCTATCACGAGCGAGCTCGGCGGCATCGACATCGCCTATCTCAACGCCGGCGTGGTGACGGGAGCCTCCGATCTGCTGGACGTGACCGACGAGCAGTACCGCCGCATCATGCGGGCGAACGTCGACGGCGTGTTCTTCGGCGCGAGGGCGGTCGTGCCTGCTATGGAGAAGCGTGGAGGCGGAGCGATCGTGGCGACCGCCTCGCTTGCAGGCTTGATCCCGTACGCGCCGGATCCCGTCTACGCGTTGACGAAACACGCCGTGGTCGGCCTCGTCCGCGCGCTCGCTCCGCAGCTCGAGCCACGTCGGATAACAATCAAAGCCATCTGTCCCGGGATCGTCGACACGCCCCTCATCAGCGATGCGGGGCGCAAGATGCTCGAGTCGGCGAACTTCCCGATGATCACCCCCGAGGCGATCGCCGACGCCGTGTACGACCGCGTAATGGGTGACGACACCGGTACCGCGTGGGTGGTGCAGGTCGGTGTGGCGGTGCCTTACCGTTTCTCAGGGGTGCCTGGTCCGAGGGGCGAGAGCGCCGGGCTCACGCCTCCTAACGGATTGGCTGGGCGTCAGGGCTGACCGGCTCCGTAGGCCCCTGGTGGGATCGGCGAGTACATCACGTTCGTGCCGGTCTCCTCGGCCTGGATCACCGTGTCGCTGCCGTACGGGCCGGACCCGACGTACATGACGACGTGGTAGAGGTACCCGGAGTCACCGTAGAAGATGAGGTCACCCGGCTGGAGGTTTGACATCGAGACGTGAGCTATCTGGTAGTACTGGTCCGTTGCGCCGTGAGCGAGGCTCACGCCTGCCTGGCCCCAGGCCCACATCGTGAGTCCGGAGCAGTCGAAGCCAACCCCGGGCGTCGCCCCACCCCACACATATGGAACGCCGAGCTGTGACTCGGCAGCGCGCACTGCTACCGCACCCGATCCGCCGCCTGTGACCGGACCCGGGGGCGGCGGCGGCGGGTTCCCCTGCTGCTGCTGGTAGAGGTTCCTGGCGGCATTGGCAGCCGCCTCCTGGATAGCCTGCTCGTTCTCAGCAGCGGCCACCGCGTGGGCGAGACTGCCCTTTACGCTCGCGAGCTCGTTCTCGAGCTGCGCCGTGACGGTCTGAGCGAGGCTCCGCTCCTGGGCGATCTTCTGCTGAGCCGCCTTGGCGCCGCGCTCGTCTTTCAGCAGCGCCCCGCGACGGACCGAAAGCGAATGTTGGGCGTTGGTGACGGTCGCCTCGGCTTGACCGAGATCGCCCGAGGCGGCCTGCAGGTAGGCCTGCTGCATCGGGACCTGCTTCGAATCGCCGGTCAGCAACACCGTCAGCCCGGAACTCGAGTCGCCGTCGACATAGGCGTCGATCGCGACCGTGCGGAGGTGGGACTGATCGGCCGCAAGGGTTGCCTTGGCGCTCCCGATCGACTTCGTCGCAAGCGCCACCTGATGCTCGAGCTGTGTGACGCGCATGTGGGCCTGGTTGTAGCCCTCGTCCAGCACTTGGAGCTTGGCGTAGTCGGTCTGGATCTCCTGTGCCAGCTGCGTGGCCTGCTGCCGCAAGGTCGCGACGGACGCGGCTCCAGCGCCAATCGTGGATAGTGCAGCAGGCACGGCGACACCCGCGAGCAGCGTGGCAGCGGAGAGGGCGACAAGGAAGGCGCGCCTTGCGCGCCCCTCAGTCGAGCCCAGGATCCGAGCCGGCCCTTGGGACCGTGCGGCCGCGAGGCTTCCCTCAGCAGGTCTCACAATGCGATGGAACCTAGCCAGGATGTGGCCGAGTGCGCAAGATTATCGGGTGTGTCCGAGGAAGTGTCATAGACCCGTAACAGCTTTTGACCAAAAGGTTTTTCACTGGTTCACAAGAACTGAACGTGTAACTCGGGTGTCAGTCGAGATGCCATTAGGACGCTTAGCGGGTGGTCATCGGCACATTCGGGGACCCACCTTGCACTCGGGGAGCCAGCGCGCCGCTACGTTGGGCGCCATGACGAGTACGGGTGTGACTGGTACGGGACCGGGCGGTGGATCCGGGAGCGAATGGCGCGTCGAGCACGACTCGATGGGGGAGGTGAATGTCCCGGCCAGCGCGAGGTGGGGAGCACAGACCCAGCGCGCGGTGGAGAACTTCCCGATCTCGGGGCGCGCTGTCGAGGCGGCCTTGATCCAAGCGATGGCTCTGATCAAAGGTGCCGCGGCCAGGGTGAATGCTGAGCTCGACCTCGTCGCAGGAGATGTCGCCGAGGCGATCCAGACTGCAGCGGCAGAGATCGCAGCCGGTGGTCACGCAGATCAGTTCCCCATCGACACGTTCCAGACGGGCTCGGGGACCTCGACGAACATGAACATGAACGAGGTCCTGGCCAACCTTGCGAGCGAGCGGCTCGGCCGCGAGATCCGCCCGAACGACGAGCCGAACACCTCCCAGTCGTCGAACGACGTCTTCCCATCTGCAATCCACCTCGCGGCTGCACGGGAGATCGTGGCGGACCTGGTGCCTGCGCTCGCTCAGCTCGCGAGCGCGTTGCGAGCGAAGCAGTCCGAGTTCGCAGAGGTAGTCAAGTCCGGGAGAACCCACCTCATGGACGCGACGCCCGTGACTCTCGGCCAGGAGTTCGGCGGTTACGCGGCAGCCGTCGAGCACGGAGTCGAGAGGCTGGAGGGGTCACTCGGCCGGGTTGCCGAGCTGCCGCTGGGCGGGACCGCGGTCGGGACGGGTTTGAATGCCCCTGCTGGCTTTGCGCCGAAGGTGATCGAGATGCTGGCGTCGGAGACTGGCTTGCCGCTCACCGAGGCGAGGGACCACTTCGAGGCCCAGGGCGCACGTGACGCCCTCGTCGAGGCGTCCGGCGTGCTGCGGACCATCGCTGTCTCGATGTACAAGATCTCGAACGACTTGCGGTGGATGTCCTCGGGACCTCGTTGTGGGCTCTCCGAGATCCATCTCCCGGACCTGCAGCCCGGGTCCTCGATAATGCCGGGCAAGGTCAATCCTGTCGTGCCCGAGGCCGTGTGCCAGGTCGTCGCCCAGGTCGTCGGGAACGACGCCGCCGTCGCGTTCGGCGGTGCCGCCGGCAACTTCGAGCTCAACGTGATGTTGCCCGTGATCGGACGGAACCTGCTCGAGTCCATCCGGCTGCTGGCCTCGGTGGGGCGGACCCTCGCCGAAAGGTGCATCGCGGGAATCGAAGCCGACGAGGAGCGGTGCGCCAAGTATGCGCTCTCCTCGCCTTCGATAGTGACCTCGCTCAACCCCTACATCGGGTACGACGAGGCAGCGAAGGTGGTCAAGCAGGCGCTGGCGGAGAACAAGGATCTGCGTACCGTCGTTCTCGAGCGCGGCCTTCTGTCCGAGGAGGAAGTCGACAAAGCTCTCGACGTGCTCGCCATGACCCGGGGCGGGATAGTCGGCTGAGGCCAGGATGCACCCGATCGAGCGTCTCAGGTGGATCGCCCGTGCCGACGGGGAACCAGCGGCCACGGTCGCGAGCGAGGCCGCGTGGACTCTCGGTGAGCTGGGATCGTCCGAGCCGGCGGCGGTTCTCACAGCCAGCCGTCGCCTCGTCCAGCGTCATCCGGCATGTGGGCCGCTGTGGTGGGTCTGCGCTCACCTCGTGGGGAGCGACGACCCGCTCGAGACCGCCCACCGCATCTCTGGCGAGCTCTACTCCGATACCGTCCCAGATCGGGTAGCGGACGCACTACGGGTGGATTTCACCAGCTCGGACGTGCTGTGTGCGACGAGCCCGACTGACGTGTTCCGTGAAGCTCTCTCGAGGCGCGGCACCTACGTCGTCCGGTTGATCGGTACGTACCGGACACTCCGGCACGAGCTGCGCGGCCTCGGCGTGGCGGTAGAGGATGCCACGGGGTTCGAGGTCGAAGAGGCCCACGAGGCGTTGGATCGCGCCTCGGCCCTCCTGGTCGAGCCGTGTTTCGCGGGCGGACCGGGTCTTTACGTCGAGCCAGGTGTCGCCTCGGTGGTCGAGCAGGCGGTGCGCTCCAAGGTGCCCGTATGGGCGCTCCTCGGAACTGGTCGCGTCCTGACCAGCCAACTCGCCGAGGCGGCCGCGCACCTTTGCGCTGACGACCTCGAGCTCGTCTCGCCCGAGATGATCCGGCAGGCCGTCGACGCCGCCGGCACGACAGACCTGCGAACGGCCCTCGCACGGTCGACGTGCCCGGCCGGGGCCGACCTCGTCCACCGTCTCGAACACTGAGCGCCCGAGCCCGGGCCCGAGCCCGAGCCCGGGCCCGAACGGGCTTGGCCCCAGGGGCGCTAGGCCGGTCGAGTCTCCGGCTCCTTGTCGGCGACTTGAGCGCCCGAGCCCGAGCCCGAGCGGTACGACCGCGCGTTGTCGATCTCCGGGGACAAGCTCCTGCGCATCCATTGGAATGCCACGATGGCGGCAGCCGCGAAGCCGACAAGGATGCCGAGGTACTCGTCGCCGAGGCCCGCGCCGAGCATCGCTCCTGCGATCGCGGGGCCGAGCACGTTCGCGACTGTGAAGATGCTCGAGGAGAGGGCCATGTAGCGGCCCTGAAGACCGGGACGGGCCATCATCGACACGAGCGGGGCGCCGGTCGGAGAGAGCATGACCTCGCCCAGCGCGAAGACGAAGAACATCGCGACGATAAGGGCGTTCCCGGTGCTCGTGCGGGGGAAGAGCCCGCTCACCGCAAGGATCACCCACGACGTCGCGAAGATGAGTGCGCAGATCGAGAGTGCCGTCGAGCGCCGCATCAAGCCGACGACGCGTAAGGCGAGCGGTTGAATCATGACGATGAGTGCGGTGTTGACGGCGAACGCCCAGGCGATGACGTACGGCTGGGCGTGGACGACGACTGTGGCATACCCGACGAGCCCGGCGTTGACGGCTGCATAGCCTGCGAAGAACAACAGCGACGTCGCGACGAGGTACCGCAAGAAACGCCGATCGGCCAACACCTCCCGGTACCCCCCTCTCGGGTGCGCTCGCTCCTCGTCGGCGCGAACCGGCGCTCGGTGGAAGGCACTCGCGGGGAGCAGCATCAGCGCCACCACCACGGACAGGTAGGTCACGCCGTCGACGACGTAGATCAAGTCGAACGACGATGGGTGCGAGACGTGGACGACGAATCCGGCTATCACCGCGCCGGCGCCGAGACCGAGGTTGAGGAGCTGGAAGCTCCGGGCGAACACGCGGGGCCTCAGGCTCTCGTCGTGGACCATCACGGCGAAGAGCGCGTTCCAGGTAGGCCATGTGGCACCGTTCGCCACGCCGTAGACGAACAGCACAGGCAACGCCGAAAGAGGGCTACGGACGAGCACGAGCGCGACGGTGCCGACGGCCGCGAACGCGAGCGCCCCTGCGCAGACGAACCGCGGTCCGAACCTGTCGACGAGAGTTCCCGAGGCCGGACCGACCGGAACCGCCACGACGGAGGTGAAACCGATCAGGAGCCCCGTGATGCCGAGGGAGATGTGACGGACTTCGTGCAGGTAGATGAGGAGAAACGGCAGTGTCAACCCGGAACCGACGCACGACACGAAGTTCGCCGCGAGGAGGACTCGGAGATTCCGCGGGATGCGTTGAGCTGGCGCCGTTGCCATCGCCCCATTCTCACATCGGGGTGTCGCAGTCCGAGCCGGCCCAGGCGGCAGTAGCGTCTCAGGCCATGGGCGAAATGATCGAATTCCCGAGCAACGGCACTACCGGCGGTGGTTACCTCGCGACACCTGAGAGCGGCTCCGGCCCGGGGGTGATCGTGATCCAGGAGTGGTGGGGTCTGGTCGATCACATCAAGGACGTCTGTGACCGCTTCGCGGCCGAGGGCTTCGTCGCCCTCGCGCCAGACCTGTATCACGGCGTGAAAGTGG